>JBFIBB010000070.1:0-13324 GCA_041582695.1 Rhizobiaceae bacterium | reverse complement strand
GGCAGGTCGAACATCGCGGTTACCTGCCCGTCGTCGGCGCCGGCGCGCACCAGCGAAGCGTCCCCGCGAGCGCCGAGAGCCAATGACAGGGCATCGAGCAGAATGGATTTACCGGCGCCGGTCTCGCCGGTCAGAACAGACAGCCCGGCGTTGAACTCAACATCGAGCCGCCGGATCAGTACGATATCGCGGATCGACAGATGGGCGAGCATACAACGACGGCGTCACGTACCGATGAGGCGGGATGCAGCCTTCGACAACCAGGAAGCCTTGTTCTCCCTCGGTTCAAGTCCGCTGGTTTGCAGAAGCTTGTAGGAGCTCTCGTACCACTCGCTGTCGGGATAATTGTGTCCGAGCACAGCCGCAGCAGTCTGCGCTTCCGAAACCAGGCCCATGGCGTAATAGGTCTCGGTCAGCCGCGCGAGCGCTTCCTCAATGTGACGGGTATTGGAATAGCTCTCGACCACGCCGCGGAACCGCGTTATCGCGGCGACATATTCCTTCCGCTCCTGATAGTAGCGGCCGATCTGCATTTCCTTGCCGGCGAGCTGGTCGCGCGCGAAACGAATCTTCGTCTGCGCGTCCTCGACATACTCGGAGTCCGGCCAGCGTTGAACGACTTCGTTCATCGCGTTGATCGCGCGGCGCGATTCCTTCTGGTCCTGTGTCACGTCGCGAATCTGCCGGAAGTAGGACAAGCCGACGATATACTGCGCATAGGCGGCGTCCTCGGAGGACGGATAGAGCGACACGTAGCGCTGGCCCGCCGTAATGGCTTCTTCGTACTTGCCCCGGCGGTAGTTTGTGAATGCGCCCATCACCATGGCCTTGCGCGCATACTCCGAGTATGGATGCTGGCGGTCGATGGCCTCGAATTTCTTGGCCGCTTCCTTCAACCGGCCCGCATTCAGGTTCGCAAGGCCCTGATTGTAGAGGACATCCGGCGGATCGGTCTGCTCGACATAGGTTGCAAGGTCAATATCGTCGGTCGACGAACAAGACGTTACAGCCAATGGCGACGCAACCAGCAGCATGACGCCCAGTATCCTCCCGGATAGGCCAAATCTTCCGCTCATCGCCACGCCCATCCGCACTGTCCCATCGCCTGTCTTGCTCATTGTCGCCCCTGAGGCGCGAACGCCGCGCAGCAATGGCGCGACCGCCTCTTCACCGGCCATAAATCATAACAACGTTCGTGCGGCAACGCTATCAAGACGCAATGGTGCTTTTTTAAGGCAGCCAAAGATCGTCCAGAAGAGTTTCTAAAGCGTCCAGGGCGCAAAGACCGGAGCGTTGACCGCGATAAGTTCGGCCGACCGGCCACGCTCACGCCGCGCGGCTTCGACGATTTCGAAGGCGGTGCGATCCGACAGCAACTGCCGCAAAGCAGCGGCATTGAGCTTGTGGCCGCCGCGATACGAGCGGAAACAGCCAATGAAGCGGGCGCCAGCCAGTGCCAGATCGCCCATCGCGTCAAGCGTCTTGTGCCGTACGAATTCATCCGGATAGCGCAAGCCCTCCGGATTGACGATATGGTCGTCGTCGCCGATAACCACGGAATTCTCAAGCGAGGAGCCGAGCGCATAACCCGCTGCCCACAGCCGCTCGACATCCTTCATGAATCCGAAGGTGCGGGCCCGGGCGATTTCACGCCTGAACAGGTCGGGCTGAATGTCGCTGGCATAAAATTGCCGGCCAATGGCCGGACTGTCAAAATCGATTTCCACTTCAAAGCGCGTGCCGTCATAGGGGCGGAATTCCGCCCAGGAAGCGCCATTCTCCATGCGAACCGGTTTCAGTACGCGAATATAGCGGCGCTTTACCGCAAGCGGTTCGATGCCCGCCTGGTCGAAAGCTTCCACGAAATGCGCAGCGCTGCCATCCAGGATCGGCACTTCTCCGCCGTCGATCTCGACCTGGACATTGTCGATACCGAGCGCCGATAACGCCGCCATCAGATGCTCGACCGTCGCCACATGCACGTCGACCGGATTGCCCAGCACCGTGCAAAGATCGGTTGCGCCGACTTCGGCCACCAGCGCCCGAAGCTCACGAACGCCATCACCTAGGTCGGTGCGCGCAAACGTGATCCCCGTATCGGGATCCGCCGGATTGAAAGTGATTGATACGGGCTTGCCCCCGTGGACGCCCACACCTGCCAAACTCACAGATGTCTTCAGCGTCGTCTGATAGTCGTGCAATTCGATCCCCATGTACCCACCCCGGTTTCCGACCGCCTGACAAGTACTCCGCCGGCGGTTCTCATATTTTTTTGGCCGATGAGCAACGTCCCCTCGGTACTCTCAGCTGTCATACAACGGGTGGTAAGATAATTGCAGGCCGTCCATCCGCCAAATCACGGTTTCTTACTCCATGTTACGGCCCGGTTTGAATCCCTCCTCAATTAACCCTTTGTAAATCATACACAAATTTACACGGGCGGTCCAGGTATGGAACCGCCCGTGATCGAATGTGACAGTTATTAACAACCGTCAGTTTGCCTGCCGCCGCAGAAACGCCGGTATCTCAAGCTGATCGTCCTCATGAGTCGCCGGCTTGGACGGCTGCATGCGGCCGTGATCATCGAGTTTGGCCTGCCGGGGCGCATAGACCTGAGCATCCTGGACTGCCGGCCTGCGACCCTCTGGAGTGGACTGTTTGAGCACTGGCTGCCGCGCCTGCGCAGCCGGGCGAAGTTCAGCCGTTTCCTCGTCCTCGTCCCTACGCGACAGGCCGGTCGTGAGGCGTTTCAGCAGTCCCATCGGGCCGCGTTCCTCATGATGCGGCAACCCCTGCTCCTTGGCGGCGATTTCCGCCTTGACGACTGGGGGAAAGTCCTCGACCCGCGGCATACGCGTTACAGCCGGAGCCTCGGCCTCCGCGGCTTCCTCCTCGGCAGCCGCCGCAAGGGTGTCTTCGAGATCACTCATGTCGGGCAAATCATCCGCCGCCGCGGGTGGCGGACCGAACAGCCTGCTGGAAGGCCGGAAGCCACTGTCGGCGGGTTCGGCCGCGGCCGCCGGCTTTGCCACTGCCGGAGCCTTGGCCGCGGTGGTCGCGGAAGCTACCCGGGCAGCCGCATCGCGGCGGTTCTGCTCCTCGGCCTGCTGGATTTTCTCGGCTATCGCGTCGCGCGGAACTGTTACGGCCGGCTTTGCTTCGCTTGTCTGGGCGACGGTTCGCACCGAACTGATCGCGGTTGTGTTGCGAACATCGCTGCTACCGACCTCAGCCGCAGATTTGTCGATGCCGGTCGCGACGACGGAGACTCGGATCACACCTTCCAGTTCCTCGTCGAAAGTGGCGCCAAGAATGATATTGGCGTCCTGGTCCACTTCCTCGCGGATGCGTGTCGCAGCCTCGTCCACCTCGAACAGTGTCATGTCGCGTCCGCCGGTAATCGAGATCAGTAGGCCCTTGGCGCCATGCATCGAGGTCTCGTCGAGCAGCGGATTGGCGATAGCAGCCTCGGCGGCGGCCATCGCCCTGCCTTCGCCGGATGCTTCGCCCGTTCCCATCATCGCCTTGCCCATCTCGCGCATTACCGAGCGCACATCGGCGAAGTCGAGGTTGATCAGGCCTTCCTTGACCATGAGATCGGTGATGCAGGCGACGCCGGAATAAAGCACCTGGTCGGCCATCGCGAAGGCGTCGGCGAATGTCGTCTTGTCGTTCGCGAGCCTGAACAGGTTCTGGTTCGGAATGACGATCAGCGTATCGACGTTCTTCTGCAATTCATCGATGCCGGCATTGGCGGTGGACATCCGCCGCTGCCCCTCGAAATGGAATGGCTTGGTGACGACCCCGACCGTGAGAATGCCCTTTTCGCGCGCCGCCGCCGCCACGACAGGAGCTGCGCCCGTGCCCGTGCCGCCGCCCATGCCTGCGGTCACGAAGCACATGTGGGTGCCTGACAGATGATCAACGATCTCGTCGTAACACTCCTCGGCCGCCGCCCGGCCGACCTCGGGTTGCGATCCGGCGCCAAGTCCTTCCGTGACATGGGCGCCCAGCTGGATCAGCCTTTCGGCCTTTGACATCGTCAGGGCCTGTGCATCGGTGTTTGCTACAACAAAATCAACACCATGCAGACCGGCATTAATCATATTGTTGACCGCGTTGCCGCCGCCGCCGCCAACGCCGAACACCGAAATTCTTGGCTTGAGCTCGGTGATATCCGGCTTTTGCAGATTGATCGTCATGATACCTCGTCCTTTTTTCACCTTTTTGGCCGCCGGCCGCCTCGGCCGCCATTCCGTTTGGGGCCCTGGCCCCGCCGTTAATCAGAAACTGTTCCTAATCCACTGTCCGACGCGCTGTATCGGCCCGGTGCCCGTAAGCGCCGTACCGATCCGGTGCATGCTCCGCCTGTTGTATTCAAAGCCCGAGACCTGCGGATAGATCATGAGGCCGATTGCTGCGGCAAAGGCGGGACCCTTTGCCGCTTCGGGCAGGCCGGCAACGCCCAAAGGCCTGCCGATCCGCACATTCTTCGCCAAAACGCGCCGCGCCGCCTCGGGCAGGCCCGCCATCTGGCTGGCGCCTCCGGTCAGAACGATCCGTTTTCCAACCGTGCTGCCCAGACCGGATCGCACAAGCTGGTCGCGTATCATCTCGAGCGTCTCCTCGACCCTCGCCCGCACGATGCGGTTCATCACCGCGCGCGGTATTTGTTGTTGCGCTTCGGCCACGTCGCCCGAGATCGAAGCGATATTGACCATGTCGTGATCGTCCACCGGCACCGGCAGCGCGGATCCGTGCATGACCTTCAGCCGTTCGGCATGCTCAAGGGTGGTCGAAAGGCCCCGCGCAAGGTCCTGCGTGACGTGCAGCCCGCCGATCGGCACGGTCGCGGCATGAACGAGATTGCAGTTATGGAACACTGCCAGGGAGGTCGTGCCGCCGCCCATGTCGATACAGGCAGAACCCATCTCGCCCTCGTCTTCCACAAGCGCTGAAAGACCCGCCGCATAGGGCGTCGCCACCATCCGCTCGACCGAAAGGTGCGCACGGTTGATGCAAAGCTCCAGATTGCGCACCGGCGCCGTGTCGGCCGTCAGCACATGCATGTCGACGCCCAAAACCTCGCCAACCATGCCGCGGGGATCGCGAATGCCACGTTCGGCATCGAGCGAATAGCCGACCGGAACGGCGTGAATGACCTCGCGCTCCGCCGCCATCGCCTGCTTTGATCCTGCTGCCAGCACGCGTTTGATATCGGATTGTGTCGTTTCGTGCCCGCCGAGATTGACGGTCGCCGAAAAGCGCTCGCTCTTCAGCCGGCCCGAGGAAAGATTGACGATCAGCGATTCGACGGTGAGGCCGGCCATGCGCTCGGCCGCATCGACTGCCTGCCGTATGGAGCGCTCGGCGCTGGCCAGATCGATGATGACGCCCGATTTCACGCCCTGGCTGCGCTGGTGGCCTATACCGATCACCTGAATGCGGTGCGTTCTGCCGCGCAGGAGATCGCTTGTTCCGCCCGGGCGCAGCCGCGCGATGATGCAGCACACCTTCGAGGATCCGACATCCAGAACGGTGACGACGCCGGAAGCGCCTTCCGCACCCTTGTCCCTTCCGCCAAGCCAGGTCATGTCCGCTTCTCCTGGCGCCGGCGCTTTTCCTCTTCCTTGAGCGCAGCCTTGCGGTGCTCGACGGCCTGGCTCGTCAGGCGCACCGTCATCCGGTCGGCGAGCCGCATGTCCACGCTCTCGATATCCCGTGACAACAATCCTTCATCGCGGTCCAGCGCAACCAGATCAGCGAGCGCCTGCTCGGCGCCATCGGCGGGAAGTTTAACGGTGACGCCATTCTCCAGGCGCAGGTCCCAGCGCCTGTCGGAAACGCGGATATAGGCTTTCACACGGGCGCCCAATTCCGGCTCGGCGGCCGCGAGCGCGATGATGTCAGGAGCCTTTTCAGGCGCCCCGAAACCCACGACGAGCGGCAATGCCGCAAATGCTGCGCCAGGATAGGACGTGATCACACTGCCCGATCTTTCGACCAGCGACAGCTTCGAACCGTTCTGCCAGATGGCAAACGGTTTGCGCTCCACCACCCTGATCTCCAAGGTGGACGGATAGGATTTGCGGATCGAAACGTTGTCGATCCAGGGCAACCGGGCGATCTTCTGGCGCGCCTCTTCCGCGCTGAAACCGATCAGCGACGTCCAGCCGTTGAGTTCAAGTTCGCCAAGGATGTCGATTTCGGAGGTTTCCTTGTGCCCTGAGATCTTGATTTCCTCTATGGCGAATCCGGTGTGCGCTGTTACGGCCTGTATTACCGACGGCATGTGCCCGCCCAGGATTGCGCCATAGGCGGCGGCCGAACCGGTCAGCGCAAGTGACATGATCGCCGCCGCGTACCGGGGCGTCTCCGCGCCGTCCGCAACCAGTCGGGCGGCAAGGCGCACAGGACGCCGCAAGACGCGGGGCAGCACTCTTCCCGTACCGGTCGACGCCGGGGCGGCCGCCGAACCGGGGCGTCCGATTTCGACCGGTAAAACCGTCTGGCGGCGCGCCCGCAATCCCCGAAACACAGACCTCAACGCAAACACGATGCGTCCTCCACCATCCACCTCAGAAGCTCGCCAAACGAGTGTCCCGCATGTTCGGCAATCTCCGGCACCAAAGAAGTCGGCGTCATCCCCGGCTGGGTGTTTATTTCCAGCCAGATGACTTCACCATTCTCCGAATGCCTGTCGTCGTAGCGGAAGTCTGAACGGGTGACTCCCCGGCAGCCGATCGCATGGTGCGCCTTCAACGACAGTGTCTGAATTTTTTGGTAAATATTTAGTGAAATTTCCGCCGGACACACATGATTTGATCCGCCTGAAACATATTTCGAATCGTAATCGTAAAATTCGTGGCCGACAGGCACGATTTCGCACACGCCGAGCGCGACATTGCCCATGACCGCGCAGGTCAGTTCGCGGCCGTGGATGTATCGTTCCACCATGACCGTGTCGCCATAGCGCCATTCCGGCGAACCTATGATCTGCGGCGGATGATGCTGGCCTTCCTTGACAATGACGACGCCGAAGCTGGAACCTTCGGTCACGGGCTTGACGACGTATGGGGGCGGCATCGGATGGGTCGACTTGAACTCGAAACGGTTCATCACTTTCGATTCGGCGACGGGAATGCCGGCCTTGCGGGCGATGATCTTTGCCCGCTCCTTGTCCATCGCCAGCGCCGACGCCAGCACGCCCGAATGGGTGTAGGGTATCTGCAGGAACTCCAGCACGCCCTGGATCGTGCCGTCCTCGCCATAAGGCCCGTGCAACGCATTGAAGGCCACATCCGGCTTCAACTCGGAAAGCACGGCGCCCACCTTGTGATCGACATCGACGCGGGTAACGCGGTAGCCCTCCGCCTCAAGGGCGTCGGCACAGGCATTTCCGGAAGAAAGAGACACAGGCCGTTCGGAAGAAAATCCGCCCAACAGAACCGCCACGTGCTTTGCCGTCATCATGTTCCCCTTGGGCCGCCGCCCAAAAATTTCGCACAAGCCGCACGGCAACGCCGGCGTCAGCCCCCGGCGTCCCTACGCGGTTCACGCGTGCGCGACTCAAATCAGATAACCCTCTTACCCATAAGAATCAGAGAGTTGAGTCCGTGGCAAGGCCTGACAGGAAATTTATCCGGTTCGTATCAAAACCAGATGCACTCGAGAGGAAATTTACACCGGCTGTATGGCGGAAATGACTGTCGCGATCAGTCGAATGTGATGTCGTTGTCGCCCAGATAGACGTTGCTGGCCTCACAGATGTCGATGTCTATCGGGTCGTCCAACACCTCGTTGCCGCCCTGGCCCAGCCAGCCTACCTGCAGGGTTTGCTCGCAGGGCCCGGTTTCACCGGTGAAGGTTGCCGTCGCATGGCCGCCGGGTTGTATCTGCTCGCTCAGCCAGTTCGTGCTCCAGCCACTGCCATCGTTGGTGTAGAAACCGACGACAATGTTCTCTTCGGTGTCGTTGAAGATCACGAAATGACCTTGCGCGCCGGTACCCTGCGCCCGGACCAGCGGCGTCTGTGCGAGCGATGCCGCGACAAGTACAATTGCAAACAACCGGTTTGATTGCTTCCACATGGGGTAAAGCTCCAAAAAGGGCCGGCCAACTCCGGACCACGAGAACGATTCCTACCCCGGCGGCCAACATCGCGAAAGTAGATTAGAGCGTATTGCTACAACATTTGTCCGAGGAACTCGTCGATGGTGTGGCCCGCACGAAACTCCCCGACGCGCTTGATCTCCCATTCGAGACGGATGCCCGATGTTTCCAGCACGCGCGCACGAACAGTCTCGCCGAGAAACTCGAGGTCGTAACCGCTTGCCGTGCCCGTGTTGATCAGGAAATTGCAATGCATGGGCGAGACCTGCGCGCCGCCGATTGTCAAACCGCGGCAGCCGGCCCTGTCGATCTCCTTCCAGGCGGATGTGCCGGGCGGGTTCTTGAAGGTCGAGCCGCCGGTCTTCTCGCGAATCGGCTGTACCGTTTCCCGGTGCCGTTGCACTTCCTCCATCGCCTTCAGTATTTCGTCCTCGCCGGCAGGTTCGCCCTCGAACAGCGCGGCCGTGAAGATCAGGTCCTCGGCCGCATCCGAGTGCCGGTAGGAATAGCCCATCTCCTCATTCGACAGCCTGTGGCGCGTTCCCTTCCTGTCATATGCGGTGACCTCGACGACACGCTCGCGTGTTTCAACGCCGTTTGCCCCGGCATTCATGCGCAATGCGCCGCCGATGCCGCCCGGAATGCCGTGGTAGAAGTGAAATCCGCCAATTCCCGCTTCAAGCGCCGCTGCCGCCAGGCGCTTGTCGGAAATCGCTGCACCCGCCCGGATGCGGCCGCCGCCGAGCACTTCGACCGATCCGAAGCCCTTAGCCGACAGACGGACGACAAATCCCCTGACCCCGCCGTCGCGAACCAGCAGGTTCGAGCCAACGCCGACGGCCATGACCGGAATGTCCTCCGGAACTGCCTTGAGAAACGCGGCAAGATCGTCCTCATCGGCGGGCTGGAAAAGCACCTCCGCCGGTCCGCCGGCTCGAAACCATGTGATCTTGTCCATGGCGGCGTTGGGCGTCAGGCGGCCGCGCAAACCGTCGAGTCGGTTGCCAAGACCGGCCAGCAATTTGACGCCGTCCACCATCAGCTTTCTTTCGACAACTCCCCGGGCAGCGCATAGGCCCACTGAGTGATATTACCGGCTCCAAGAAATACAACAAAATCATTTGATTGCGCAATTTTCCTGATCAGCGGCGCAATCGCTTGCTGG
This sequence comes from Rhizobiaceae bacterium, assembly GCA_041582695.1. Taxonomy (GTDB): domain Bacteria; phylum Pseudomonadota; class Alphaproteobacteria; order Rhizobiales; family Rhizobiaceae; genus JAWKWH01. The sequence continues at coordinate 4,047 of JBFIBB010000070.1, read as the reverse complement.
CCATCGACATGGCGGGCGTCGCGATGCCCGCCGGCGCGGATTTTGGCGACGAGCGCGGCCGAATCGACCCCATCGATCGGATCCTCTCCCGCCGGGTAGACCGGCGCAACCATCACGGTGTCGGCATCGTTGAAGCAAGCGGCAAATTCGTTGAACAGGTCGCGCAGGCGCGTGAAACGGTGCGGCTGGGCGATCGCGATCACCCTGCCGGAACAGGCTTCGCGCGCCGCGCCCAGAACCGCCCTGATTTCGACGGGATGATGCGCGTAATCGTCGAAAATCTCAACCGAGTTCCAAGATCCCGTACGGGTGAACCGCCGCTTGACCCCGCCAAACGCGGCCAGGCCCTTGCGGATGTCATCCGCGGAAATGCCCAACCGGTTCGCAACGGTGATCGCCGCCGTGGCATTCGACATGTTGTGCCGGCCAGGCATTGGCAGACGAAGCCCCTCTATGGCGGATTCCGGGCGGCCGCGCCGACTCCGCAACTTTACATCAAACACGGAAACCGGCCCATCCATGCGGTGGTTGAGAAACCGCACATCGGCTTGCGGATTTTCGCCGTAGGTCACGACGCGCCGGTCCTCGATGCGGCTCACCAAAGCCTGGACCTCCGGGTGATCGATGCACATCACGGCAAACCCGTAAAACGGCACATTCTCCACGAAAGTCTTGAAGGCCTCGCGCACTTTGTCGAACGAGCCGTAGTGATCGAGATGTTCGGGATCGATGTTGGTCACGACCACCACATCGGCGGGCAGCTTGAGGAATGTGCCGTCGCTTTCGTCAGCCTCGACTACCATCCAGTCGCCCTCGCCCATCCGGGCGTTGGTGCCGTAAGCGTTGATGATGCCGCCATTGATGACAGTCGGATCGAGACCGCCCGCCTCAAGCAGCGTTGCGATCATCGATGTGGTCGTCGTCTTGCCGTGCGTGCCGCCGATGGCGACGGCCTGGCGAAACCGCATCAACTCCGCCAGCATTTCGGCCCTGCGCACGATCGGCAGCGACCGCTCGCGCGCCGCAATGAGTTCCGGATTGCTCTTCTTGATCGCGGTCGAAACGACCACGACCTCGGCCTCGCCAACATTTTCGGCCGCGTGGCCGACAAATACCTTGATACCCTTGTCGCGCAGCCGCTGGACATTGGCGCTTTCGGCCTGATCGGACCCCTGCACCTTGTAGCTGAGATTGTGCAGCACCTCGGCGATGCCACTCATGCCTATGCCGCCTATGCCGATAAAGTGCACAAGCCCGATGCTCGACGGCATTTTCATTTACCGGCTCCACGTTTGAATTGTTCAACGGATTGACCCGATGCAATAGCTTCCACGAGATCGGCGAGCAAGAGCACGGCGTCGGGCCGGCCCGCCGATCTAGCCGACGCTGCCATTCGTTCAAGCCGCGCAGGATCGTCCATGGCGTCGGCAACAATTCCGGCGATGACATCCTCGTCCAGTGTCTGCTGATGGCGTATTTCCGCCCCGCCCGCCCTGGCGAGCGCTTCGGCATTGGCCGACTGGTCGTGATCGAGCGCATGCGGATATGGCACCAGTACAGCCGGACGCCCGATCGCGGCAATCTCCGAGACGGTCGAGGCGCCGGAGCGGGAAAACACCAGGTGCGCATCGGCGATGCGGCGCGCCATGTCGTTGAAAAATGGCGACACCTCGGCGGCTACGCCGAGTTCATCATAGGCCTTTTTCACGAACGCCTCGTCCTCGCTGCGCGCCTGCTGCACGATGCGAAGGCGCGCCAGCTTTGTTTCCGGCAGCCGGCGGATCGCGCCAGGAACCGTCTCGCCGAAAAACTTCGCGCCCTGACTGCCGCCGAACACCAGCAGATTGAATGGCGCCTCTCCGGCGCTTGGCGAATAGGGTTTCGCGGAAGCCTCGACGACATCGGGGCGAACCGGATTGCCGGTGGCGACGATCTTGTTGCCATGTGGGCCGCCGGCGGAAAGAAATCCGCCGGCGATCGCGTTTGCCAGTCGCGCCAGCGCCCGGTTTGCCCGGCCCATGACGGCATTCTGCTCGTGAATGATCGCCGGTATGCGGCGCCGCGAGGCGGCATAAACCGGCGGCAGGGTGGGATAGCCGCCAAAGCCGACCACCGCTTTCGGCCGGGTTTTCTCCAGAACCTTTCCCGCCGCGCGAACACCCCGCCAGATCGTCCAGAAGGTCCTGACCAGCGCCAACGGGTTTCTGCTGCCTAGCGTCGCTGAAGGAATGATGAATGTTTCATCAGCCGGAAAGCGGCCCGCATAGCGTTCGGCCCGGCCATCGGTGGCAAGGAACACCGTCCAGCCACGCTTCTTCAGCTCGTGCGCCAGTGCTTCGGCGGGGAAGAGATGGCCGCCGGTCCCGCCGGCGGAAAGCAGGATTGCGCCGCTCATCGGCTAACCGGCATGCATAGGCCGTGAGATGATCGGCATTGCCGGCGTCTTTCGCCGTTCGGGTTGTTTGCGCGTCAGCGCCAGCACCATGCCCATCGATATGGCCATCGCCACCAGCGACGATCCGCCATAGGAAACGAAGGGCAGCGTCATGCCCTTGGCAGGCATGAGTTGCAGATTGACGCTCATGTTGATGATCGCCTGGAAGCCGAACAGCACTACCAGACCCGAAATCGCAAAGCGGGAGAAATCGTCTTCCCTTTTGAGCGCCACCATCAGTCCGCGCAGAACGACGAATGCGAACAGCATCAGGATGATGAAGCAAAGGACGATGCCGAATTCCTCCGCCGCTACCGAAAAGATGAAATCCGTATGGCTGTCGGGAAGCACCCTTTTGACCGTTCCCTCTCCGGGACCGCGCCCGAACCAGCCGCCGTTGACGATCGCCTCGCGACCCATGTCGACCTGGAAATTGTCACCCTCGCCGGTCATGAAACGGTCGATGCGCGTGGCAACATGCGGAAAGAAGGTATAGGCGGCGACGGCGCCACCCACGGCCAGTGAGCCAAGCAGTATGATCCAGAACCAGGGCATGCCCGCCATGAAGAACATCGCACCCCAGGTTCCCGATATCAGGATCGTCTGGCCGAGATCGGGCTGGGCGATCAGGAGCGCGGTCACGAGCCCGAGCAGGATGATGGCGAACAGATTGCCAGGAATCTCCGGTTGTCGCCGGTGTTCGGCAAACAGCCAGGCGCAGATGACGACAAAGGCCGGTTTCAGGAACTCGGAGGGCTGAACCGAAAGCCCGAGGATCGATAGCCAGCGCCGCGATCCCTTGACCTCGACGCCGATATAAAGCGTCGCGACCATTGCAACGATGGAAAGCAACAGCATGATCAGCGCAAGCCGGCGGACCTGCCTCGGATTCAGGAACGACACCGCTATCATTGCCAGGATAGCGGGGATCATGAACACGATCTGGCGCGTTACGAAATGGTAGCTGTCGAGGCCGATGCGCTCGGCGACCGCGGGGCTTGCGGCAAATGACAGCACCACGCCAAGTCCCATGAGGCAGAGAAACGCGGCCAGAAACCAGCGATCGACGGTCCACCACCAATTCGCCGCCGGGCTCCGGTCGACACGGCTAACCATCAGACTTTACCTCCAATCCGCTCAAATCCCGCCAACGCGGCTACCGCCGCCTTAAAGTTCTCGCCCCGCACCTCGAAATTCCTGAACTGGTCGAAACTCGCGCAGGCGGGCGACAGCAGCACCACTGATTCGCCGTTTATATCATGCGCGGCATCGGCAGCGGCATGGTTAACAGCATGTTCCAATGTGCCTGAAATCTCATAACGAACCGTTTCACCGAGAAAGGATGCAAGCGCCGGCGCGGCTTCGCCGATCAGATAGGCTTTCCTGATGCGGTCGAGAAAGGGGCGCAACACCTCGAACCCGCCGTCTTTCTGCAAACCGCCAGCGATCCAGTAGATGCCGCGGAAACTTGCCAGCGCAGTTGCCGCCGCATCGGCATTGGTCGCCTTGGAATCGTTGACGAACAGGCAGCACCCGATCCGCCCCACCTGCTCCATCCGGTGCACGAGACCCGGGAAGGACGACAGCCCGGCCTGTATTTCGGCGGCATTCAG
>JBFIBB010000069.1:0-13481 GCA_041582695.1 Rhizobiaceae bacterium | reverse complement strand
GGAGCGGAAAGTGGTGAAATCGTGTGTGCCGACAAGCCGGTCGGCGGCGCGCTGCATGACCGCCTCGTCGAGCGGATGCTTGATCCACCAGGCCTGATTGCGCTCGATGGCCAAGGGCGGCGCGCGATTGATGATGCGGTAGAGATAGTGCCTGGCGCGGGCGGAAAAACGTGCGTCGAACGTGTCAGGCACCTGCTCGGCATCGAGCACGGCAACGGTTTCGCCCGCCAGTTTCAGCTTGGCGTTGAGCGCGTTGGCGACGGTTCGGGCCGGCCAAGCGCGCGACAGGTCGAAATGCGCCACCTGGCCCGTGGCGTGCACGCCCGCATCGGTACGCCCGGCCACACCCGGCCTGACGTCCTCGCCGGAAAACGCCCTGATCGCATGTTCGATTGCCGCCTGGACGGTATGCTGGCCGGACTGCAACTGCCAGCCCGAGTAGGCCGTGCCGTCATATTCGACCGTGATGCGGTAGCGGGGCACGGCCTAGCTCACCCTGGAAACGGGCGCGCCGCGCAGGAAATCGCCGGAAGCGAGGACCTTGCCGCCGGCCCTTTGCAGCTCAAGCAGCCGGACCGCGCCATCGCCGCAGCCGACGGTCAGGCTGCCGTCGAGCATTTCGCCGGGCGCGCCGGAGCCTTCGGCGAGCGAGGAGCGCAGGACCTTTACCCGCTCCATGCGGCCACCGATTTCCATTTCGCACCAGGCGCCGGGAAAGGGCGACAATCCGCGAATGTGATTGTGCACTTCCACTGCGGGTCTCGACCAGTCGATGCGGGTTTCGGCCTTGTCGATCTTGCTGGCGTAGGTCGCCCCTTCCTCCGCCTGTGGCGTCAGGGTGAGGGTGCCCGCTTCCAGGCGGGCCATCGCCTCGACCATGAGAGCGGCGCCTTCGGTGGCGAGCAGATCGTGCAGTTCGCCCGCTGTCTGGCCAGGCCCGATGGGAACAGTCGCAGAAAGCGCCACGGGGCCAGTGTCCAGACCTTCGTCCATTTTCATGACCTGCACCGCCGTATGCGTGTCGCCGGCCATGATAGCGCGCTGGATGGGCGCGGCGCCGCGCCAGCGCGGCAGGGCCGAAGCATGGCCGTTGAACGCGCCGAACCGGGTGCCCTCAAGCACCGGTTTCGGCAGCAGCAGGCCATAGGCGACGACGACGGCAGCATCGGCGCGAAGCGCGGTGAAAGCCGTCTGCGCGGCTTCGTCCCGTAGCGAATCCGGCGTTCTCACCTCGATTCCGCAAGTCTCCGCAAGCTGTTGAACCGGCGACTTTTTCATTTCCAGGCCGCGACGGCCCGCCGGGCGCGGCGGCTGGCTGTAGACCGCGGCGAATTCGTGACCGGCATCGATCAACGCCTGCAGCGTCACGACTGCGAATTCGGGCGTTCCCATGAAGATCAGGCGGAGCGGCATGACGGTCGAATCCGGTTTTGGTTCAATGCGCTTCAAACGGCTTTACGGCGCAGAGGTCAAGGGCCGGGCAATGATGCCGGTTAACCGCATTTGCAATCCTGTCCGGTTATTCGCTTGGATATTCGCGCAATAGGTGATACACGGCAGCATCGAGTTTCGGCCTTACGGCACGGCCCCGCGCATTCAGGCGACACGCCGCTTGCGCAATACGCTACCCCTTAATCCAAGACATCGATGACCAAACGGACGTTTCGGCGTCCAAATTCTACCCTGTTCCTTGAAAGGACAAAAAAATGCAAAACGGAACCGTGAAGTGGTTCAATGGCCAGAAGGGTTACGGATTCATCCAGCCCGACAATGGCGGAAACGATGTCTTCGTTCATATCAGCGCCGTGGAGCGCGCCGGCATGTCGACGCTCAACGAAGGCCAGAAGATCGGCTTTGAAATTGTGGCAGACCGCCGCACCGGCAAATCGTCTGCCGATAACCTGCAGGCCGCAGACTAAGCGGAACCGCACATCTTCCGCCATCGCGCCGCGATGACGGGATAGAGAATCAGCCGCCTCGTTCAGCGATGAACGGGGCGGTTTGCTTTTCAGTACTCACGCCACGACGGTACGCGTGCCGCCGCGCTCCTTGGCGAGTTTCCTGAACTTGCGGATAACCATGTCGCGTTTCAGCTTGGAAATGTGATCGATGAACAGCACGCCGTTCAGATGGTCGATCTCGTGCTGCAGCACGGTGGCGAGCAGGCCTTCGGCCTCGGTGATCCGTTCCTGGCCGTTCCGGTCGATAGAGCGGACCGTCACCTTCGCCGGACGTTCGACCTCTGCGTAATAGTCGGGGATCGACAGGCAGCCCTCCTCGTAAACCGAGGTTTCCTCGCCGGTGGCGATGATCTCGGGATTGAAGAACACCTGCGGGTTTTTCGGCTGGTCGTCCTTGGCGGTATCGATGACCAGCAGGCGCACCGGCTCGCCCACCTGAATGGCGGCAAGACCGATGCCGGGCGCGTCGTACATGGTCTCCAGCATGTCGTCGGCGAAACGGCGCAGACGATCGTCAACCCGCGCGACAGGCTTTGACACCTCGCGCAGGATCGGGTCTGGCAGCAATACGAGCGGCATGATCGTCATGGCCGTCACCTAGGGAATCAGGGCGGAACAGTCAATTATCGCGTCGTTGCACGCGGGAGGTTGTGATTTGTTCCTGTTTTGATCTGGCGTTTTCGGCAGAATCGTATAGCTTGGCGCGGCGAGAGGTACCGGATGCTGTTTGACGAACCGGTCGCCCAAATCGGAGCGACGACCATAAACCTTGGCGAAGCGTTGCTGGCCGCAGGCGGCGCGGCCGTTGTGCTGCTCGTGTTCCTGGCAATCGGGCTGGCGCGTTCCGCACGCGCGCGCGCCGAAGCGGCGGAGGAGGCGGCCGAACGGGCGCGCGAGGCCGACGCGCGCATGGCGGAGATCCTCACGGTACAGGCGGAGATGCAGGGCCGCATGGGTGCGATTGCCGAGGTGTTCGGCTCGCGGCAGGCCGATCTCAACAAGGCGATCGGCGAACGGCTCGACGGCATGACGCAGCGGCTCGGCCAGTCGATGAGCGAACAGACAAAATCGACGCATGAAAACCTTGCGAAACTGCAGGAGCGGCTTGCGGTGATCGACACGGCGCAGAACAACATCCAGTCGCTTGCCAACCAGGTGGTAGAGCTGCAGTCGATCCTGTCGAACAAGCAGACGCGTGGCGCATTCGGGCAGAACCGTATGGAGGCGATCATTGCCGACGGGCTGCCTTTCGGCGCCTACGAGTTCCAGACAAAGCTGTCCAACGGCAACATGCCCGACTGCGTGGTGAAAATGCCGAACGGCGCGCCGCCGCTGGTGGTGGACGCAAAGTTTCCGCTGGAAAGCTGGAACGCCATCCGGCAGTCTTCCGACGACCAGGCCGCCAAGCTCGCGGCGCAAAATTTCCGCCGCGACATCGAAGTGCATATCAAAGCGATATCGGAGAAATATCTCATACCTGGCGAGACGCAGGATACGGCCTTCATGTTCGTGCCGTCTGAATCGATTTTCGCCGACATACACGAGAATTTCGAGAGCCTGGTGCAGAAGGCCCATCGAGCGCGGGTGGTGATCGTCTCGCCGTCGCTGTTGATGCTGTCGGTACAGGTGGTGCAGGCGCTGCTGAAAGACGCCCGCATGCGCGAACAGGCGCATCTCATCCAGGCCGAGGTGCTGCACCTGATGAAGGATCTGAGCCTGCTCGACGATCGCGTCGGAAAGCTGCAGACGCATTTCCAGCAGGCGGGCCGCGATATCGAGCAGATAAGGATTTCAACGAACAAGCTGGCCAGACGGGGCGAGAAGATCGAGGCGCTCGAATTCGACGGACATGTCGATGCGCATACCGATGGCCAGCGGCTTGAAGCGGGAGGCGACGCCGAAGAGCCGGCCCAGCCGCGGCTTTTCACGGTGAAGGGCGGCTAGTACCCCGCGCCAAGGTTCTCTAATCCTCGCGTTCCTCGTCCTCTTCCGATTTCACCGGAATGACATAGGCGCCCGATAGCCAGCGGTTGAGATCGATGTTCTTGCAGCGGGCCGAACAGAACGGATAGGTGGCGCGAGCCGAATCATGGCCGCATTCGGGGCAGGGCACCGGCGGCCTCAGCGGTTCCACCTTGTTTTTCTCAGGCTTGTTCATCGGCGATCGCAGGGCATCCGGATCAGGCCGGGGCGGGCCCGGAAGCCCAGTTGATGTAAACGCGGAAGCCTTCGCCGGAAAGCAATCCAACGGTCTCGTAAAGCGGCAGGCCAACGACGTTGGAATAGGATCCGACCAGTTTGACCACGAATGTGCCCGCCAAACCCTGGATGGCGTAGCCGCCCGCCTTGCCGCGCCACTCGCCGGACGCAAGATAGGCCTCCAGTTCCTCGCGCGACAGCCGCTTGAAGCGGACACGCGTCTCCACCAGCCGCTGGCGCGTGGTGCCGTTCGGCGTGATCAGGCAGATGCCGGAATAGACACGGTGCGAGCGGCCGGACAGCAGGCGCAGGCAATTGGCCGCCACATCGGTCATCTCCGCCTTGGGCAGAATGCGACGGCCGACGGCGACAACCGTATCGGCCGCCAAAACGAATGCCTCTCCGCCTTCGCCGCGCCCGCGCAGCGTTGCATACGCCTTTTCCGCCTTTTCTTTCGAAAGCCGCTTGGCCAAAGAGCGCGGATGTTCCGATTTCTGCGGGGTTTCGTCGATTTCGGCCGGCATCAGGCTGTCGGGTTCGATACCCGCCTGCTGCAGCATTTCAACGCGGCGCGGGGACCCCGAGGCCAGAACAAGCTTTTGAATAGCGCTCATCGGAATTGGTCACCCCGCCCGGCCGGGTTACTTGAACCGGTACGTAATGCGGCCCTTGGTCAGATCGTAGGGGGTCATTTCGACCAGCACCTTGTCGCCAGTCAGCACACGAATGCGGTTCTTGCGCATGCGGCCGGCGGTGTGGGCAATGATTTCGTGTTCGTTTTCGAGTTTGACCCGGAACATCGCGTTGGGCAGCAATTCCGTTACAACTCCCGGGAATTCGAGAACTTCTTCCTTGGGCATCCTCAACCTTTAGTTCGATGACTGTTGGCCCGGCAGGGCCGGAATTTGCGCGGAACCTATAGGATTTGGATTCCTTTGTGAACATGAATGTTCAGCGCGCCCGCCATCCCCGTCATCGAATTGCGAAGCGCCGCCTGATCCGCTGCTCCAGCCGGTTGCGGACGTCGCGATAGGCATCCAGAATCTGGCTGCGCGTTCCGGTCGCCGTGGTGGGGTCCGGAGTGGGCCAGTATTCCACGTCAATGGCCTGGGAACGCGTCAGTTCGAGGGCAGCATGGTGCGCCTCCGGCGCCAGGGTGACGATCAGGTCGTAATAGGTGTCGTCCATTGCGTCCAGCGCATGCGGATGGTGATTGCCGAGCGTCAGGCCGATCTCGGCGAGCACCTCGTCGACGAACGGATCTCGCGAACCGGGCCGCACGCCGGCGGACGCTACGAACACATGTTTCGGCATCAGCTTGCGCGCAAGCTGCTCGGCCATCGGCGAGCGGATCGCGTTCATGCCGCAAAGAAACAGGATCGAGCCAGGAAGCGCCGGCCCGGTCATGTCATCGCCGCTGCCGGTCATCATCCACGCCAGTGCAGAACGCAAACCAGGGTGAAGAGCCGGCGGGCGGTATCGAAATCGACCTCGATCTTGCCGCTCAACCGGTCCATGAGCGTTTGCGATCCCTCGTTGTGCAGACCACGGCGGCCCATGTCTATTGCCTCGATCTGGCTGGGAGTGGAGGAGCGGATAGCCTCGTAATAGCTCTCGCAGATCATGAAATAGTCTTTGACGATGCGGCGAAAAGGGGTGAGCGACAGGATATGGGTCACGACCGCAGAACCATCCTCGCGCGAAATGCCGAAAACGAGGCGGGATTCGGCCAGTGACAGCTTGAGCCTGTAGGGTCCTCCCGTTCCATCGCCGATGGGCGTGAAGCTGTTTTCCTCGACGAGATCGAAGATCGCAACAGCGCGCTCGTGTTCGACGTCGGGGGTGGATCTCCCGATGCTTTCATCGAGCACGATATCGATCAGCCGGTTGTTATTGCCGTCGCCGGACATCGCCACCCTATCCGCCCCTGTTGATACGGATGGAAACCGAGCGGGCGTGGGCTTGCAGCCCCTCTGCCTCGGCCAACGCAATTGCCGAGGGACCAAGTTCGCCGAGTTGTTCGGCATCGAGGCTCAGGATCGAGGTGCGCTTCATGAAGTCAAGCACGGACAGACCGGAGGAGAACCGGGCGGTGCGCGCGGTGGGCAGGACATGGTTCGACCCGCCGACGTAGTCGCCGATCACCTCGGGAGTATGGCGGCCAACAAAGATCGCGCCGGCGTTGCGGACCTGCGCCACAAAGGTTTCGGCATTCTCGACGGCCAGTTCCAGGTGTTCGGGCGCTATGCGGTTTGCCAGCGGTATCGCGTCGGCGATGCTGCCGACGACGATGATGGCGCCATGATCGCGCCAGCTCGCCGATGCGGTTTCGCCGCGAGGAAGCGCGGCTAGCTGCTTGTCGACCGCTTCGGCCACCGCATCGCCGAATGCGGGATCGTCGGTGATCAGGATCGATTGCGCCGCCGTATCGTGCTCGGCCTGCGCGAGAAGATCGGCCGCAATCCACGCCGGATCGTTGCCGCCGTCGGCAATGACGAGCACTTCCGATGGGCCGGCGATCATGTCGATGCCAACAACGCCGAAGACCTGGCGCTTGGCGGCCGCCACCCAGGCGTTGCCAGGGCCGGTGATCTTGGCGACGGGCGCAATGCTCTCGGTACCGTAGGCGAGCGCGGCAATCGCCTGGGCGCCGCCGATGCGGTAGATTTCCTCCACACCGCAAAGCTTCGCGGCGGCAAGTACCAGCGGATTGAGCTGGCCGCCCGGTGCGGGCACCGCCATGACGATGCGTTCGACGCCGGCTACGCGGGCCGGAACGGCGTTCATGAGTACGGAACTCGGGTAGCTCGCGGTACCGCCGGGCACATAGAGACCGGCCGATTCGACCGCGGTCCACTGCCAGCCGAGTTCCACTCCAAGGGAGTCACGATAGCGCTTGTTTTCCGGACGCTGGCGGACATGGTGCGCTTCGATGCGGTCGCGCGCGATTTTCAATGCGTCAAAAGTTTTGGCATCGACGGCCTCGCATGCCCGATCAATCTCTGCGGGAGATACCGCCATGGGCAAATCGGCGAAATCGAGACGGTCGAACTTCTTCGTGTAAGCGGCGAGCGCCTTGTCGCCGCCAGCCCTGACCGCGGCAACAATGCCCGCGACATCAGCGTCGACGTCAGCGGCCGATTCCCGCTTTGCCGCAAGAAGCGCGGCGAAACGGCCGTCGAAATCATCCATCCGGTTGTCCAGGCGTGCGGTCATCGTGCTTGTTGTCCGATCATGTCGAATGGAACGGCCGAGATGAGGCCTGCCAGGCCGCGCCCAGATCGGTCAGCCGCACCTCGATGCATTCGACATCGAGCATGATTGCTGCATTGCCGGAAAACACGATCTCAATGGCGCCGGAGGGTGCTTCGGCTTCCTGGAAGCGGATTGTGAGCATGGACAACACTGCATCCTTGTCGCTCCGGTTGATCCCGGACGATTTCAAGCCGGTCACGCGATCGAACTGCAGTACACTCTGGCGGCGTTCGTTGTTTTGCCGGAAAAAACGTTGTTTGACTTCCCAGGCAAAACGATTGACCGGCAGCAGCAACCGGCCGGCGGACGGGGTAAAGAGAATATCGCCAACCTTCATGACCGCGTCCTGCACATGGGCGGAAACGATCTTGAGGTCTTCTTCGTCCAGTGCTGCCAGTTTCAGAAGTTTCATGGCGGGTCGTCAATGACTTGCTGCTTCGGGGCAAAGCTTTGTTAGGCCGTCTTATGCCGCAGTGCAACACGTGAAAATCTGCGAAAACCGGCCCCGCGTACAATCACAACGCCGTTTGCTGGCGCCGTTCAATCGGATACGCGTTCGATTTCCGCACCACAGCCCGACAGCTTTTCCTCCAGCCGTTCGAAGCCGCGGTCGAGGTGATATACGCGATTGACGGTGGTTTCGCCCTCGGCGGCAAGCGCTGCGATGACCAGGGAAACCGACGCCCTGAGATCGGTCGCCATAACCGGCGCGCCCTTGAGCCGCTTGACGCCCTCGACGATCGCCGTCTGACCGTCGAGCGAGATATGGGCACCGAGGCGAGCCAGCTCCTGCACGTGCATGAAACGGTTCTCGAAAATCGTTTCGGTGATGCGCGAGCGGCCGTCAGCCTTGGTCATCAGTCCCATGAACTGCGCCTGCAAATCGGTCGGGAATCCGGGAAATGGCGCGGTGGAGACGTCAACCGGCCTGATCGCGCCGTTTGCGCGCGATACGCGAATGCCATCCTCGGTTACCTCGATATCGGTTCCCGTTTTGGAGATCACGTCGAGCGCTGTCTGCAACAGTTCGGGTTTTGCGCCGGAAAGCAGCACGTCTCCGCCGGTCATGGCGACGGCCATGGCATAGGTTCCAGTCTCGATACGGTCGGGAATGACAACATGACGCGCACCGTGCAGCGCATCGACGCCGGAAATGGTTATTTTCGGCGTGCCGGCTCCTTCGATTTTGGCGCCCATGGCGTTCAGGCATTCGGCGAGGTTGACGACCTCCGGCTCGCGTGCGGCGTTTTCGATCACCGTTTCACCGCGCGCAAGGGAAGCAGCCATCAGCATTACATGGGTTGCGCCGACGGAAACCTTCGGGAAGACGAAGCGATTGCCCACAAGCCCGCCAGCGGGTGCTGTCGCCTGCACGTAGCCGTTATCGATGTCGATATTGGCGCCCAGCGTCTGCAAACCCTCGATGAACAGATCGACCGGCCGCGTGCCGATGGCGCAACCGCCGGGCAGCGAAACGCGCGCCTCGCCTGTGCGGGCAAGCAGCGGGCCGATGACCCAAAAACTGGCGCGCATTCTGGACACCAGCTCGTATGGCGCGGTTGTATCCACGATGTTGCGGGCGGAAAAATTGACCGTGCGCGAATAGCCTTCGCCCTGGCGCTGCCTGCGGCCGTTTACCGAGTAGTCGACTCCGTGATTGCCGAGAATACGGGTCAACTGCTCGACATCGGCCAGGTGCGGCACGTTCTCCAGCGTCAGCGTGTCGTCGGTCAGAAGCGAGGCGATCATCAGAGGCAGGGCGGCGTTCTTCGCTCCCGAAATCGGAATGGCGCCTGCAAGCCTGTTCCCGCCCCTGATCCTGATCCTGTCCATATGAAATCCTGTCCCCAAGCGCCCCGACCATTCCGGCGCCGATTTGGCAATTCGTCAATTTGCGCAGTGTTGCGATAGGTCCGTCCCTGTAAGAGATCACATCGCGCGGTTCAAGACCGCCGGGAATCGCCAAGTGGCGGCATTCCCGCCGCGTTCCGCGCGATACCGGCCTATTTGTCTCCGTTTCGGTGCTGTGCTTTGTCCCCGTCCTTCTGGCGCTGGCGCGATTGCGCCTTGCGTTTCATCAGGTTGGCGCGCAGTTCGGCTGCAAGCCGCGCCTTGCGGCCGGTTTTCGAATCCTCGGCGGCCGCCTGCCGCTTTTCCGGTTTTTCCGGCATCGATCACTCCGGTTTCGGATTCTCCTCTAGCCCGAAATCGGGGCAATTGCACGACATGTCAATGGCTGCACGGGGGCAACGTGCAAAGCGGCGGAACCTGCTTGCAACACCGGCTTCGATGTGCCAGAAGGCGGCGCAATCCGCACCGTTGGCTGCCGTAGCTCAGGGGTAGAGCACTCCCTTGGTAAGGGAGAGGTCGAGAGTTCAAATCTCTCCGGCAGCACCAGGTATGAAACCGGCAAGAACGGACTAATCGCGCGCATCTTTTCCGACAGGGCAATCCCGCCGGTGATGCCGGCGGGCGCTTACGGCTTGCACGATGTCCGGCGAATTCCCGGTTATTGCTTCTTGCGCGCGTCGGCGATCGATGCCTCGAGGATGTCAAGCGCTTCGGAGAAGACATCGTCCTCGATCGTGATCGGCGACAGGAACCGGATGACATTACCGTATACGCCGCAGGTCAGCAGGATGAGGCCGCGTTTCAGGGCGTTATCCTTGACCGCATTGGTGAATACCGTGTCGGGCTTGCCGGTTGCCGGATCGTTGAACTCGACCGCATTCATGAAACCCGGCCCGCGGATCTCGGCGATTTGCGGTGTGGCTTCGCGCAGGCTCTCAAGGCGCTGTTTCAGCCTGGCGCCGAGCCTGCTGGCCCGTTCGCAGAGACCTTCTTCCTCGATCACGTCGAGCACGGCATGCGCCGCGGCGATGCCAATCGGATTGCCGCCATAGGTGCCGCCGAGCCCGCCCGGATTGGCGGCGTCCATCACCTCCGCGCGCCCGGTTACCGCCGCGAGTGGAAATCCGCCGGCCAGTCCCTTGGCCATGGTGACAATATCGGCGGCGACGCCATGATGCTCCATCGCGAACAGTTTGCCCGTGCGGGCAAATCCGGTCTGCACCTCATCGGCAATCAGCAGGATGCCGTGTTCGTCGCAGATCGCCCGAAGCGCCCTGACAAACCCGGTCGGCGCCTCGTAGAACCCGCCTTCGCCCTGAACCGGCTCGACAACGATCGCGGCAACGCGGGCCGGGTCGACATCGGATTTGAACAGCTTGTCGAGAGCGGCGAGTGAATCGGCTTCGCTGACACCGTGCAAGGCGATCGGGAACGGTGCATGGAACACGTCGCCGGGCATCGCGCCGAAACCGACCTTGTAGGGCACGACCTTTCCGGTCAGCGCCATGCCCATGAAGGTGCGGCCGTGAAAGCCCCCCGAAAACGCGATGACCGCCTGGCGGCCGGTCGCCACACGCGCGATCTTGACCGAATTCTCGATCGCTTCGGCACCGGTGGTCACGAATACCGTCTTCTTTTCGAAATCGCCGGGGACAAGCGCATTCAGCCGCTCGGCCAGCGCCACATAATTCTCGTAGGGTACGACCTGGTGGCAAGTGTGGCTAAAGCGGTCGAGCTGCGCCTTGACCGCGTCGATCACCTTCGGATGGCGGTGGCCGGTATTGACGACAGCGATGCCGGCGGCAAAATCGATATAGCGGTTTCCCTCAACATCCCAAATCTCCGCGTTCTCGGCGCGTTCGGCATATACCTGCGTCATCATGCCGACACCGCGCGCGATCGCATTCGACTTGCGCGTCGAGATCTCTGTATTGGTCATGAATGCAATTCCTTCAGATTTTCTTGTGGCGGAATTTTCCGTTGCCCGAATCCTACGGGCATCTTGGGTGCTCCTACACTGTTTTCCGGATCGCCTGCCAGATGTTTTCTTGTATCGGGTGCAATTCGGGGCACCCGCAGTCGGTTGTGATGGGACTCGAAAATTAGTCTCCGTCGGCGACGCGCAGACTTCGATTATCCGAGAGCACAGATGCTTGCTTTGCACTGTAATTCTGCATTAACTTCAATTCCAGTCGAATACTGAAAAGAATCACGTTAAAATGCATGATTTTGCAGAATCGATAGTGCTGGCATTCTCGCTGTTGGCGTCGCTCGACCCCAATCTGGTGGAGATCGTGCTGCTGTCGCTGCAGGTCAGCGTCAGCGCGGTGGCGTTTGCAGCGCTAGTCGGACTGCCTCTCGGCGCGCTGATCGCGGTAACACGATTTCGCGGCCGCGGCGCGCTCATCGTGCTGATCACGGCGCTGATGGGACTTCCGCCGGTGGTCGTGGGCCTGGTGGTCTACCTGCTATTGTCGGCTAAGGGCGCGCTGGGTCCGCTGCAACTGCTTTATACGCCAACCGCGATGATCATCGCGCAGGCGCTGCTGGTGCTGCCGATCATGACGGCACTGACGCGCCAATCGCTGGAAGACCTGCATCACGAATACCGCGAACAGTTGACGATTTTCGGCGTTTCGCGCAGGGCGATGCTCGTAACGTTGTTGTGGGACGGCCGCTACGGGCTTCTGACCGCGCTTCTGGCCGGATTCGGCCGTGCAATCGCCGAGGTCGGCGCGGTAATCATCGTCGGCGGCAATATCAACCACGTGACCCGGGTGATGACCACGACGATTGCGCTCGAAACCTCGCGCGGCACTCTGGCGCTGGCGCTCGCGCTTGGCATTCTTCTGGTGCTCGTGGCAATTGCGGTCAACACACTGGTCCTGTCGCTGCGGGCGACGGCGGGCAGGTCCGGCCATGCTTGATCGCGGTCCGGCAATCGGCAGTAAGACAAATGCGGAAATGCATGTCAGGCCGCTAGCGGCGGTCAACCTGGCGGTCGAGCGGGCCGGGCGCCTTCTGCTCGAAGTCGGCGCGATCTCGTTTCGTGACCAAAGGCTGACCGCGATCATCGGGCCGAACGGCGCCGGCAAAACGCTGCTGCTCAAGATTCTGGCAGGTGTGATGACGCCGGATCGGGGATCGGTCACCTGGGCCGGAAGGCCGCCGGCGCGATCCGGGTACCGGAAGCTGTCGATGGTGTTGCAGACGCCTGTGCTGCTCCGGCGCACGGCGCTGGCGAATGTCGTCTACGCTCTCAAGGCGGCGGGCGTTGCCGGTGACGAAGCAAGACAGAGGGCCAGGGGCGCTCTCGATCAGGCCCGGCTCGGCCATCTTGCCGGCGCGCCTGCGCGGCTATTGTCGGGCGGCGAAAAACAGCGCCTGGCGCTTGCCCGCGCGCTCGCCATTCAGCCCGAGGTGCTGCTTCTCGACGAACCGGTCGCGAACCTCGATCCGGCCTCCGTACTGGCAATCGAAACTATGGTCGACGAAGCGCGCGCGCGCGGAGTCACGGTTGTACTTGTGACCCACGATCTGGCGCAGGCAAGGCGGCTCGCCGACGATGTCGTCTTTATGCATCTGGGGCGGATCGTGGAACGGGGCGAGGCGGATTCGTTCTTCGACAGCCCGCAGTCAGAGTTGGCGAGAGCTTTCATTGACGGCGAAATCATCACTTGAGCAACGATTCAAATGGGGAGTGCATCATCTTGAAAAAAATATCTTTTACCTTGGGATCCATTCTGCTGTTGGCATCGGGAACGCTGGCATTTGCGCAAGGGTTCATCACGGTGCAGTCGACCACCTCTACGCAGAATTCCGGCCTTTACGAATACCTTTTGCCGATCGTCAAGGAAGAGACGGGCGTAGAGGTTCGCGTGGTCGCAGTCGGCACCGGCCAGGCAATCAAGAATGCCCAGAACTGTGATGGCGACGTGCTGCTTGTGCATGCCAAGGCGTCGGAGCTCAAGTTTGTCGAAGACGGATTTGGCGGGCCGCGCCTCGACCTGATGTACAACGATTTCATCATTGTCGGACCGAAGGACGACCCGGCGGGAATCAGCGGTTCGCGGGACGTCGTTGCGGCGCTGAAAACGATCGCCGCCAAGGGTGCGCTGTTTGCCTCGCGCGGCGACGATTCGGGCACTCACAAAAAAGAACTTCAACTGTGGAAGGTCGCCGAAACCGATCCCGAACCGGCCAGCGGAACATGGT
>JBFIBB010000068.1:0-13584 GCA_041582695.1 Rhizobiaceae bacterium | reverse complement strand
AGGCAGTTTCGATTATTTGTTAAAGGTTCGCACGAAAGACATAGCAGCCTACAGGCGGATTCTGGGCGAGCGGATATCGGCCTTGCCCCATGTAGCGCAGACCTCGACTTTCGTGGCGATGGAAACGGTCAAAGACCGCTGAATCCGGCCGGCGCGGTCCGGAAGCGGTATTCGGTAATTTGCCTGTATTCCTCGTCCGGTTTCAGGATTGATTTGGGGAAATAGGGCCGGTTGGGGCCGTCGGGCCAGAGTTGCGCCTCGAGGCAGAAGCCGGAGTATCCGGAATAGCCGATGCCATCGAGGCCAGACGGCAGGTCGGCCGCCAGTTTTGCCCCGGTATAGAACTGGATTCCCGGTTCCGTTGTCCAGACTTCCAGTTCGACGCCGGATTTCGCCCCCTGAACCCAGGCTGCCTGCCGCAGTTCGCCGCGTTCGGCCGAAAGGCAGAAATTGTGATCGTAGAGCTGTTGTTCTCCGCCGGTCTCGTGGCGGATGGGGCGGGCATGGCGGAAATCGAAGGGCGTGCCGGGAACCGGTTGCACCACGCCTGTCGGGATCAATTCGCCGTCGACCGGCAGATAAGCGTCGGCTGCGATCATCAGGCGATGATCGAGGATGCCGCCTGCGCCGCCGTCATCCAGATTGAAATACGAATGATGCGCGAGGTTGCATGGCGTGGCTTCGTCGGCCCTGGCGATCAACATGACGATCAGCCGTCCCGGCGGTAACAGCCGGTAAGTGCATGAAATATCGACATTTCCCGGAAATCCCATCTCGCCTGCGCGATCATGGAGCGTGAGCGTCACGAAATCCGCGCCATGGTCGGCAATGGTCCACACACGTTTGCCCACGCCGCGCGAGCCGCCGTGCAGCGTGTGCTTGCCGAGGAAATTGGGGTCCGTATGGTGCTGCTCGCCGCCGATGGAAAACCGCGCATTCGAGATGCGGTTTGCGAACCTGCCCGCAATCGCGCCGAAATAGGGCGAACGGGCAGGATAATCGTCGAAGCGCTCAAAGCCGAGCACCAGCGGCGGCGCATGATTTTCGAGGCGCAAATCCTGAACGACTGCGCCCCAAGTGATTAAATTGGCGGTCAGCCCGCCACCGGCGATCACGATGCGATGGACGGCTTCACCGTCAGCGGTTTGACCGAACAACTCCATCGCGGCCGTTGGTACTACAGTCCCAAACCGCCGATACATACGTATTTGGAATCGAGATAGTCCTCGATGCCCTGATGGCCGCCTTCCTTGCCGAGCCCGGATTCCTTCAAGCCGCCAAACGGCGCCTCCACGGTGGTTATCAGGCCCTCGTTGATGCCGATCAGACCGTATTTGACGCCATCGGAAACGCGGAACGCCCGGCCCAGGTCGCTGGTGTAGAAATAGCAAGCCAGGCCATAGACCGTATCGTTGGCCATCGAGACCGCCTCCTCTTCCGTCTCGAACTTGTAGACGGGGGAAATCGGGCCGAAAATCTCTTCCTTCGTGAACCGCATGTCGCTGGTGGCGTCGGCGATAACGGTCGGCTGGAAGAAGGTGCCGCCGAGCGCATGACGTTCACCGCCGGCGACAACCCGGCCGCCTTTCGCCTTGGCATCGGCGATCATCGCTTCGACCGTTTTCACCGCGCCCGAATCGATCAACGGGCCCTGTTTCGTGCCCTCCTCCAGCCCTGGGCCGACCTTGAGCGCGTTGGTGGCTTTGACGAGCTTCCCGACGAATTCGTCATAGACCCCGGCCTGCACGAGGAACCGGTTTGTGCAGACGCAGGTCTGACCGGAATTGCGGTACTTGGCGATGATTGCCCCTTCCACGGCGCGGTCCACATCCGCGTCGTCGAACACGATGAAGGGCGCATTGCCGCCCAGTTCCATCGACACCTTCTTTACGGTGCCGGCGGCGCGCTGCATGATCACCTTTCCGACTTCCGTTGAACCGGTGAAAGTGATCTTGCGCACCAGCGGGTTGTCGCAGATCTCGTTGCCGATGGCCGAAGCCGAGCCGGTGACGATGTTGACAACGCCGGCGGGTATGCCCACCTCCTCGCACAGAACACCCCAGGCAAGCCCTGAATACGGCGTGGCCGTCGCCGGCTTGACGACAGCGGTACAGCCTGCAGCCAGCGCCGGACCGATCTTGCGGGCAAGCATGGAGGACGGGAAATTCCACGGCGTGATCGCTGCGATGACGCCGACAGGCTCCTTGGTGACCATGATCTTGCGGTCGGCCCAGGGCGACGGAACCATGTCGCCGTACACGCGCCTGCCTTCCTCGGCAAACCAGAGGACATAGGCGGCGGACATGCCTACTTCGCCCTTGGCCTCGAACAGCGGCTTGCCTTGCTCCAGCACCAGCAATTCGGCAAGAGCGTCCTGGTTATCCATGATCGCGTCGTGAAGCTTGCGGAGCAGCTGCGAGCGGTGCAGCGCCGAGGTCTTGCGCCAGGCACCGAAGGCTTGCTGTGCCGCGTCTATGGCGCGCGCGGTCTCGGCGGCACCCGATTTCGGAACAGTACCCAGTTTCAGTCCGGTTGCGGGGTTGGTAACATCAATCGTTTCGCCGGAATCGGCTCCGACCCATTTTCCGCCAATCAGATTGGCTTCCCGCATGAAATGGCTGGATTTCTGAAGCATTTGTCGCCTCCTTCGCACCCGTGGTGCGTCGCATCGTTTGAAATTGTCGCGCGTTTGCGCTGCTGTGTTCGCAGTAGCATCTGGTATGGCGGGGCCGCAAGTGCGGGATTTGGCACGGGCGGTTGCGGGTTTTCGAACCGGCTGCGAATCTTCTATATTATGTCTTACAAGAAGTCAGGAATTGGCACCGGCAACAATCGGCCGTGCAGCACGGGACAATCTGATGCGCGAACAACCGGCCAAGGCGCCATTCGCCTACAAGCCGCTCTATCTGCAGGTCAAGGAGAGCCTCGTCGGCCATCTGATCGACGGCACCTGGCAGCCGGGACAACTCATTCCATCCGAGATAGAGCTGGCCCGGCGTACCGGCGTCAGCCAGGGCACAGTGCGCAAGGCGCTGGACGCCATGACCGCCGAACACCTGCTGGTGCGCCATCAGGGCCGCGGCACCTATGTGGCCGTTCCGGAGGAAAGCCAGATCCTGTTTCGGTACTACCGGCTGCGACCCGACCAGGGGGAACATTCGTTTCCCGAATCCACGGTGCTCAACACAGGGATTTCCGAGGCGTCCGATGCGGAAATACGCGCGCTGGATCTCGGCGCAGGCGACAGGGTAATCCGGATAACCCGTGTTCGCTCCGTAGGCCGCGCGCCGCTGATCAGCGAGACAATCGCACTGCCAGTCGCCCGGTTCGAAGGTTTCGAGGCGCTGGAGGCGATCCCGAACAATGTCTACCAGCTTTATTCCGAGCGATGGGGGATCACCGTGGCGCGTGCTTCGGAAAAACTGAAGGCCGTCAGTTCGCGGAAAGCCGAAGCCAAGGTTCTGGGTTGCAACGCCGGGGAGCCTTTGCTCGAGATTACGCGAATAGCATACGATCTCGAAAACAAGCCCGTGGAGCTACGTATTTCGCGCTGCCTGACCGGGCGTTTTCACTACCAGATCGATTTGAAGTAGCGCCAGGCCGCCGACCGGCGCGGATCACAAAGTACCGGTCCTCAGGAAATCCTCGACCTCGCCGCGCGCCGGTATTCCGGCCCTGCCGCCAAAACGGGTGCATTTTATCGAAGCGACAGCATTGGCAAAGACGACGGCCCTTTCTTCTCCTGCGCCTTCCGCGAGCGCCAGGGTGAATGCGCCGTGCCAGGCATCGCCTGCACCAAGCGTGTCGACGACATCAACCTGCGGCGGGCGGATCGTCTTCGGTTTGCCGTTTTCGAGCCAGGTGACGCCTTCAGCACCGTCGGTGAAGCAAACCCATGCGCCAGTTTCCCTCGCCGCTTCGCGCAGGCCCAACAGCAGATCGCCATGACCCGAATAGTCGCGCAATCCCTGCGCCGAGAAAGCAATGTGCGACGCCGTTTTCAGCCCCTCGATCGCCTGTCTGACCGGGGCTTCCGCATCGACGACGCCCGGCTTGCCAAGGCGCCGTGCCGCCGAAAGGACGGCGAGAGCGCCCTCGGGCCATCTGGTGTCGGCCAACGCTGCGTCGAAATCGCCGGTAATCGTTTTCTCAAGCCAGTGTGCGCTGTCGGGAAGCGCAGGATCGCGAAAGCTGACGATCTGGCGTTCGCCGCTACGGTCGACGAACACGGAAGCGTAGGATGAGCGCGCGCCCGCGAAGCTGCGGACGAGGCTGCAATCGACCCCGTCCGCCTCCAGATCGGCCCTGGTAATCTCACCAATCCGATCCGCACCCAGCCTCGAGGCGAGCCTTGCCGTTCCGCCGAGGCGCGCGACGGCTACGGCTGCGCTCGCCGCACAGCCACCGCCGATGACCGACGAATCCAGCGCCCGGTATTTTTCGGGCCGGTCGGGCATATTCTCAACCTGGAAAACGAAATCGGTTACGGCGACGCCTGCGACGAGAATGGTGGTCATCGGGTATGATTTCCTGCCTTGCTTGTGCGTCACTGGCTACACAACAGGGATATGCACGGCAAGCGCGCAGGATTGCAACGCGGTTCCCAAGTTATCCATTTGATCTCATCCAAAAATGTTGTAACCACCCCGCATGGAGGAGGACAGGCGACGTTTTGTTGTCGTTGGTGGCGGTACGGCCGGATGGCTCGCCGCGCTGATGATGCAACGCCACGCGGCGGCCAATGGCCTTGCCGCCGACATTACCGTTGTCGAATCGAGCAAGATACCGACGATCGGCGTCGGCGAAGGCACGACGGCGGTATTCCGGCAGGTTCTTTACGAACTGAAAATGGACGAAGTCGAGTTCGTGCGCGCGACCGGCGCCACGATCAAGTTCGGCATCCGTCACAAGGACTGGCGCCGCAAGGGGTACACCTATGACGGCCCGATCGACGATCCAAACCTGCTGGCGCCCAATCCCGCTTTCACCCCCGCCGAACAGGCGTCGGCACTGGACGTTTACGCCGTCTCGGTCGACCGGAGCGTTGCCGAGACGCACCTGTTCGGCCACCTCATGGCGAGAAACAAGAGCCCGTTCGGTCTCGATCCAAAAACCAACGAATTGATACCATCGGGACCGTTCCAACACGCCTTTCATTTCGATCAGGCGCGGGTTGGCGCATGGCTGCGCGAGAAGGCAGAAGGCATCGAACTCATCGACGGGGAAGTGGAGGATATCCGGAGGAACCCGGAAACCGGCGATATCGAGGCGCTGTTGCTGAAGGAAGGCGGCGAAGTTGCCGGAGACTTCTTCTTCGACTGCACCGGTTTCCGAAAAAAACTCATCGCGCAATGCCTCGGTGCAAAATGGGTCTCGTACAGGGATACGCTGCCCGTCAATCGCGCGATGCCCTTCTGGCTCGAGCATCGCGAGGACCAGGACATCGCTCCCGTCACCCTGGCCTGGGCGCAGAAGGCGGGCTGGATGTGGTCGATCCCCACCCGGGACCGCGTCGGTTGCGGATACGTTTATTCCGACGAGTTCACCACGCCCGAGCAGGCGAAGGAGGAAATCGAAGAGGTTCTCGGCCATCCGATCGAGCCGCGCAACGATATCCGGTTCGACGGAGGACGGTTGGATCGAGCCTGGATCGGCAACTGCCTGGCGCTCGGCCTGTCGTCCAGCTTTCTTGAACCGCTCGAGGCGACCTCAATTCATGGCACTGTCGTGCAACTGATGATTTTCACGAAGTTCCACATGAAGAATGCCGCCGCAGCCAGCGAGCGCGACCGGGAAAACTACAACAAGGCGGTCATCCAGCAGCTCGACGATTTCCGCACGTTCATCAACATTCACTATGTCGGCGAGCGGGACGAACCGTTTTGGCGTCATGTCCGGCAGAACTGCATTCACGAAAAGGCGCGTGAAATGCTCGCGCACTGGTCGTCGCACATGCCGCGCCGTTCCGATTTTCCCGCCTTTCCCGGAAACCTACCGCACATCAACGAGCAGCTCTATTATCCTGTCCTCGACGGACTGGGCCTGCTCGACAAATCAACCGCGAAAGCCGACATGGCGGCGCGCCCGAAAGTTCGCGCCCATGCGCGCAAGATAACTGAGGCGATCGTACGCGACTTCAAGCGGGTGGCTGGCAAATGCCTCGGGCACCGGGAGTATCTGGACCTTGTGTCGGAAGGCAAGGTGAGCTTCTCCTGGTAAGCGGCGCCAGGCGCGCCATTCCAGCGTGTCCGGCGACTTTCCGGCGGCGGCCCGGATACAAGCTCCAATTGCCACCTTTTCCTGACCGGAAAAAACCGTTAGAAGCGCTCGACATTTTCAAAGAGCCGAATCCCAGGGAATACAAACGTGTCCGAAATCTTCGACAAGGTCGCCGACATTATCGCCGAGACGAGCGAAATCGATCGCGACACCATAACGCCAGAGAGTCACACGATCGACGATCTGGGCATCGACAGCCTCGATTTTCTCGATATCGTTTTCGCCATCGACAAGGAATTCGGCATCAAGATACCGCTCGAAAAGTGGACGCAGGAAGTCAATGACGGCAAAGCCGCGACGGAAGAATATTTCGTCATGAAAAACCTGTGCGGCAAGATCGGGGAACTGATCGCGGCCAAGAACGCCTGACCGGTTTCCTTGATCCTCCTTTCGCCCCGGACCACTTGACGCTGCCCCACGGCTGTCGCAAGAGCGGCTTATGAGTGAGAAACAAGTCGTCATCACGGGCATCGGCCTGGTGTCATCGCTGGGCGAAGGCTGGCAGCAGAACTGGCGCGCACTGACCGCCTCTCCGGTCAGACCGGTCATCGACGAGGCGCGTTTCGCGCCCTACCCGATCCATCCATTGCCGGAGATCGACTGGACCACGCAGATCGCCAAGCGCGGCGACCTGCGCCAGATGGACGCCTGGCAGAGGCTTGGCGTGCACACGGCCGGCCTGGCGCTCGACGACGCCGGAATGAAGGGCGACGAAGCGCTCTGCGGCACGATGGACATGACCGTTGCGGCCGCCGGCGGCGAGCGCGACCAGGCCGTCGACGAGGCCATTCTGGAAGCGGCGCGCACACGCAACGACCGCAACGTTCTGCTCAACGAAAAACTCACCACCGAACTGCGACCGACGCTTTTCCTCGCCCAACTGTCGAACCTGATGGCGGGCAATATTTCCATCGTGCACAAGGTGACCGGGTCGTCTCGCACCTTCATGGGAGAGGAAGCATCAGGAATTTCAGCCATCGAGCATGCGGTGGCCCGCATCCGCTCCGGCCAGTCGACCCATGCGCTGGTCGGCGGCGCCTACCAGACCGAAAGCGTCGATTTCCTGTTGACCTTCGAACTCGGCCGCCATCTGCATCAGGGCGCCTGGAAACCACTTTGGCAGCGCCAGGACGAACCGGGCGGAGGCCTCATTCTTGGCTCCGGATCGGCGTTCCTGGTGCTCGAGGAACGACGCCATGCCGAAGCGCGCGGCGCAACCATCTATGCGGCGATCGACAGGGTTGCCGCCGGCCAGGCGCGGCGCGATCCGGCAACATATGCCGATGCGCTGACGGCCCTTGTCAAAGCTGCGTCGGACGGGAGCAAGCCCGATTTTCTCATATCGGGCGCGTCCGGAGCAGACCTGCCCGCTGCGGCCGAAAGGAAAATGCTCGAGCGGATCGACGCGGGTGCGGCAAGGGCGTTTTCGGCCGTGACCGGACACTTGAAGGAAGCGCAGTTTCCATTTGCGGTCGCGCTGGCGGCGATGGCCATTCACGGCAATAGCGGGTATCCGGTGTTTTCGCCGGACGCTGAAGGCGAGTTTGGCGGCCCGGTGAATACGGTTGTAGCTACATCGGTCGGCTATCATCGCGCCGAGGGCGCCGCCCGTATCGTAAGGGCGTGATATCCGCGTAACGGCCCGTTTGAAACGGAGATGCAAACCATGCCGAAATTGACAGACCATCTAGGCCGACCGGTAGTCGCGGTTACGGGTATCGGTATCGTCACCTCACTCGGTTGCGGCAAGGAAGACAATTGGGCGGCGCTGACGGCCGGAAAATCCGGGATTCACCCGATCACGCGCTTTCCGATCAACGAGCTGGCAACAACAATCTCAGGAATGGTCGATTTCCTCGAAACGGGGTCGAAAGGCCTTGTCGCCCATACCTACGAACTTGCCCGGCTTTCTGCAGCCGAAGCGTTGGAACAGGCGGCGCTCGACGACGGCGATTTCGCCGGTCCGCTTTTCCTCGCCGCTCCTCCGGTTGAGATCGACTGGCAGCAACGCTTCGCGCTTTTCGAACGCGGGGATGATTGCGACGGCTCTGGATATCAGCGCTTGCTTGCCGCCGCGCGCAAGGGCAAGGCGATCGAGATGTTCGATGAAATCCAGTTCGGAACGATTGCCGAGCGTCTGGCAGAGAACATCGGGGCCAAAGGCCTGCCGGTGACGCTCTCAACCGCTTGCGCGTCGGGAGCGACTGCGATCCAGCTCGGTGTCGAGGCGATCCGGCGCGGCGAATGCGATCGTGCCATTTCCATCGGCGCCGACGGCTCGGCGACCGAGGAGGCGCTGATCAGGTTCTCGCTGCTGTCGGCCCTGTCGACCCACAACGAAGTGCCGGAAAAAGCATCGAAGCCGTTTTCCAAAGACCGCGACGGCTTCGTGCTTGCGGAAGGTTCGGCGGCGCTTGTGCTGGAATCGCTGGAAAGCGCGATCGCTCGCGGCGCAGAGATACTTGGCATTGTCAGCGGCTGCGGCGAGAAGGCGGACGATTTCCACCGCACGAGGTCCAAGCCGGACGGTTCGCCGGCCATTGCCGCAGTACAGGCGGCGCTCGCCGATGCGGGAATGGCGGCAGAGGACATCGATTATATCAATGCCCATGGCACCTCGACGCCGGAAAACGACAAGATGGAGCATCTGTCGCTGTCCAGCGTATTCGGCGACCGCCTGCCCAAAATCCCGGTTTCGTCGAACAAGTCGATGATCGGTCACACCTTGTCCGCCGCAGGAGCGATCGAGGCCGCCTTCTCGCTGTTGACCATGCGCGAGGGCGTTATTCCGCCGACGATCAACTACGACAATCCGGATCCGGCCATAGAGCTCGATGTCGTACCGCACAAGAGCAGGCGGGCCGAAGTTACCAGCGTGTTATCCAATTCGTTCGGTTTCGGCGGCCAGAATGCCTGCCTTGTCATGGCGCGGGAACCGGTCTAAGCGACTGCCACCTCAGGACGGCCGGGAAGACACATGCGCGCATTGCAACTGATCGAGGACCGCAAACTCGAAACCGTGGAGGTTGGCGCGCCGCAACCGCCGGCACCAGGCGAGGTGACCGTGCGGATCAGCGCGGTTGCGCTGAACCACATCGACGTCTGGGGCTGGCGCGGCATGGCATTCGCGAAGCGGAAGCTGCCGTTGACGGTCGGCGCGGAGGCTTCCGGCGTTGTCGAAACGCTTGGTCCCGGGGTTGCCAATGTTTTACCCGGGCAACTCGTTTCCATTTACGGCGCACGCACCTGCGGCCTGTGCGTGCCGTGCAGCGAAGGCCGGGACAATCTTTGCGAACATGTGGCCGGCGTGCACGGGTTCCACCTTGACGGATTTGCGCAGGAACTGATCAACATCCCTGCCCGCCAACTGGTTGCCGCCCCTCCGGGCGTGGACGCGATTGCATCGGCGGTCGCGCCGGTTACTTTCGGAACGGTCGAACACATGCTTTTCGACAACGCGAAACTGCAGCCTGGCGAGACGATACTCGTCCAGGCCGGAGGTTCGGGCATCGGCACCGCGGCAATCCAACTGGCGAAAGCGATGGGCTGCACGGTCATCACAACGGTCGGTTCGGACGCCAAGGCCGAAAAGGCGGCGGCACTCGGCGCCGACCACGTGATCAACTACAACAAGGACCGTTTTGAAGGCGCTGTCAGGAAGATAACCAAGAAGAAGGGCGTCGACGTGGTATTCGAGCATGTCGGCGCCGATACCTGGGCGGGATCCTTGCTGTCGATGAAACGCGGCGGCCGGCTCGTGACCTGCGGATCGACCTCCGGCGTCTCCACCTCGATGAACCTGATGCAGCTTTTCCAGCAGCAACTCAAGATCTTCGGCTCTTTCGGGTGCCGCATGGAAAACATGGCAAATGCGATGCACAAGATGGCGCGAGGAATCGTACATCCGGTCATCGACACCGAGATCGGATTCGATGAGATCGGCAAGGCGCTGGAGCGGATGGAGGGTCGCGACGTGTTCGGCAAGATCATTCTGCGCGTAAGCGACTGATCCGGCCCGGCGCATCATGAGACCGGCACGGGAAAAACTGCTGTTGCGCATCCGCCGGCTCCAGAACTGGTGCGCCGCAAAAATCATCCTCCTGGTGTTGCGCATACTCCGGCTGTTTCCCGCAAAACCCGCGCTCGATTTCGTCGGCGCGGCTGCGCGCAAACTCGGGCCGCTGATGGGGCGTCACCGAACCGCGATGGACAATCTGCGCCGGGCGTTTCCCGAAAAGAGCGAGGCAGAATGCCGGGAGATCGCTCTCGACATGTGGGAGAACATGGGACGGCTGGCGGCCGAGTATATTTTTCTGGACCGCCTCGCCACCTTCGTTGGCGAAGGGGTGGACGCTCCGAATGTCGAATGGCGGGGTATCGACCTGTTCAACGAAATCCGCGACCGCGGGCGCCCGACCATTTTCTTCACGGCGCATATGGGAAATTTCGAGCTGCTGCCGATCACGGCGCGGCACTATGGGATGCGGATCACTTCGCTGTTTCGCCCGCCAAACAACCCGTTCATCGCCGAAGAACTGTCCAAGGTCCGCAACATGTCGATGGACGACCTGCTGCCGTCGCGTGTGGGCGCGTCTTTCACGCTGGCCAGAATCCTCGACAACGGCGGCAATATCGGCGCGCTCGTCGACCAAAAGTTTCACAAGGGCGTCAGAACAAGATTCTTCGGCCGGGAGTGCAATACAAATCCGCTTCTGGCCAAGCTGGCGCGGCAGTTCGATTGCGATATCCATCCCTGCCGGTGCCTGCGATTGCCCGGAAACCGCTACCGGATCGAGATTTTCGAGAAGATCGACCCGCCAAAGGACAAGGATGGCCGGCTTGATGTCGCGGCAACCGCGCAGTTGTTCAACGACATCGTCGAGGAATGGGTGCGCGAACATCCGGGACAGTGGATGTGGTTTCATCGCCGCTGGGCGATCTGACCGGATAGCGGCTGCAACCGCCTGCCCGCAAGGCGCGAGGGGCCGATTGCAGATGACGAAATCGGTTTTGGCGTAAACAACCATCCAGGTGGAAATCATATCGTCCTGGACGGAACATCGTCATGAACAATCCTAGTCGTCTGCAACCCGTGTTTCATTTTTCCGCGCCCATGACGCCCGGCGCCTGCGATGCCAAATTCGACTCCAAGGAGGATCTGGCCGGCCGGACCGGCATATTGCTCGAACAGTTTTCCGACGTCAGCAAATTTGCGCCGCCGATTATCGTCATGCCGAGCGGCAGCGAGGCTTTCGCCGAGGCGATTTCTGGCCACAACACCGAGCTTTCCGTGTTGATCGTGCCGCAGCGCACCGGCGACGCGACGGCCACGCTGCTTGCGTCGCTTGCCAGACCGGTCAGGTCGAGATGCCCGATATTCGCCCTGATACCTGCCGAAATCGCGCTTGAGTCGCCACAGGATATCGCCGCGCTCATCCACCAAGCCCAAATCAGCGCGCTGTCGAGCGGCAAGACGGTCGTCTTTGCACGGCGCACCGGCGAACAGGATCGGGATATCGCTTTCGAAGCATCCGCACCGGACCTGAGCACCAATCTTCTCACGGTTCAGGCCAGCGGCCGGGCCGATGATTCCGAAAGGTTCGGTGTCGCCATGGAGATGGGCCAACTCTACTGCGCGAACGGTCCGATCGTGCTGTCAGAGACTGCGTTGTTCGACGCGGCAAGGCAGTACACCACCGCGGTTATCTCATCCTGCTCAAGCGCCATGGCGGTCGCAAGCCGCCGGGACCGGATACTCACTCCGAATGCACGCTTTCTGTCGCTGGTCCCCTGCCAGCAACTCGTCGAACTGCTGGCGCACAGGCCTGAGAAACTGCTGCTTCACACGGGCGGCAAGCTTTTCAAAACGGATGATGCCGCAAAAATCGCCGTCGTCTCCGGACTTGCGGATTTCGGTGAGCAATGCGTGGAGATCGGTCAGGAATGCGCCAGACCATGGGGCAGCGAACGCCTGATTTCACTGGATGAAGACACAAGAATCGCACGACTTGCAGTTCGCCCGGGTCAGAAAGCAGCCTGCGCCCCTTCGAAGCAACTCGTTCACTGGACCATCGCCAGCGGCGCAGCCTTTGCCAAGGCGGGCGGCGATCTGCGTACCCTGTCGGCCGGAGAAAGCTTGAAAATCGCACCTGGCGACAAGCGCGCACTAACCAATATCGGCAAGACCGAACTGATCGTTTACGAGATCAGCATGCCTGCTCCGGCGGAAACCGCCGAGAAGCCGGTCGCGCAATACGGATAAACTATCCCTCGTAGTAGTTCATGACCGCGTGGCGCGCCTCGGCGAAGAACAGCCAGCGCTCGGTCAACATGCCGACAACGTGGCCGGCAAGCGCCAGGGCAACGAGCGTCATGGCCGCCGATGCGGCCACCATAGCCGCCAGCAGAAGCAGAGCGGGAACGACGCCACCCACAATCACCGCGATCGCGGCGAGCTTGTCGGCATGTTTGCGGGCCACGCGGTATCCCATCTCGCGGGTCAGATAGTTCTCGGTCACATGAGGACGCTCCAGCAGCCTCACGTGACCGATTTCGCCGAGACCGGTCGCGCTTTCCGGCGTCGATAGCGGCGTCATGTTCCGCAGTCTGTTGCGCCATGCGATTTTGACTGTCCAGGCGGCGGCCAAGGCAACGATGGCGGACAGCGCGAGGAACGGGTTCACCGCGCCGGCAATCGCGGCAAACAGGCAAGCGAGCGACAGACCGCCCGCCGCCGCGAAAGCCAGATATGCCAGCGAGGTCAGCGGCGTGTGCCACGCCTGCACGGATTTCAGCGAGGCGTAGATCATCGACGTGCAGTAAACCACCGCCATGGCCGCAACAGTTCCGGCAAGACCGATCCACTGCACATAGCGATCCTCGAATATCGACAGCCACGCAGCTGCACAGAGCGGGAGGAAAGCGGCAACCGCCAGCACGCCTTCGCGCGACAGCCAGCTCGAACGCCACTGCGAGAATGCCCGCCATGCACGCCGCGGATTGCCGAGATGCAGCGTCGACGACATAAGCCCGGCCGAGATCAGGGCAAGCGCGGCAACATGGGCGAATTTGGTGGCAAGGGCCGAGGGGTCCAGCGCTCCGAGGCCGAGCACGGCTGCCAGGCCGTAGCCTAGCCCGGAAACGGTGGTAAAGAAGATGATCGAGTAGGCCGGATGCATGGTCAGATTTTCTCAAGCATCCCGTCCAGCCAGGCAAAGAAGCCTTCGGCGCCACCTGAATTCTCAGCGGCGAGCCTATCGGCCTCCGCGGCGAGCGCGGTGCGTTTGCGCGGCGGCAGGTATTTGT
>JBFIBB010000067.1:0-13586 GCA_041582695.1 Rhizobiaceae bacterium | reverse complement strand
GGCGTGCTGTTCGGCAATGCCGACGTCGAATGTGCGCTCGGGAAAGATTCCGGCGAAATGGTCGAGCCCGGTGCCCGACGGCATCGCAGCGGTAACGGCAATGATCCTGTCGTCCTCGCGTGCTTCCTGCACCAGGCTTTCGGCAAACACCTTGGTGTAGCTTGGCGCATTGGACGGCGCCTTGGCCTGGGCGCCGGTGATCACGTCGAACTTATTGACGCCGTGATACTTGTCATTCGCCTTCTCGGCAGGCGCATAACCCTTGCCCTTCTGCGTGATGACGTGGACCAGGATCGGGCCCGTGCCGTTGTCGCGGACATTCTTCAAGACCGGTACCAGATGTTCGAGATTGTGCCCGTCGATCGGTCCGATGTGATAGAAACCCATCTCCTCGAACAACGTGCCGCCGGTGACGTAGCCGCGGGCGTGTTCGACGGCGCGGGTGATCGCCCGGTCGATACGCTCGCCCAGATAGGCGGTCATCTTCTTGCCGAATTCACGGAAACCCTGATAGGTGCGCCCCGAAGCGAGGCGGGCAAGGTAGGCGCTCATGGCGCCGGTGGGGGGCGCGATCGACATGTCGTTGTCGTTAAGGATTACGATCAGCCGCGCATCCAGGGCGCCGGCGTTGTTCATCGCTTCATAAGCCATGCCCGCAGACATCGCGCCATCGCCTATTACCGCGATCACGTTGTTCGTTCTGCCGCTCAGATCACGCGCTACCGCCATGCCGAGGCCGGCGGAAATCGATGTCGAGGAATGGGCGGCGCCGAACGGGTCGTACTCGCTCTCTGCGCGCCTGGTGAAGCCTGACAGCCCGCCTTCCTGGCGCAAGGTACGTATGCGGTCGCGCCTGCCCGTCAGCACCTTGTGGGGATAGCACTGGTGGCCAACATCCCAGATCAGCCTGTCCTCGGGCGTATTGAAGACATAGTGGAGCGCCACCGTCAGTTCGACAACGCCAAGACCCGCGCCGAGATGGCCGCCGGTCGTCGAGACTGCGTCGATGACCTCGGCACGCAGCTCTTCAGCGATCTGTTTAAGATCGCTTTCGTTCAGCTTCCGCAGGTCCGCTGGAACGCGAACGGTATCGAGCAATGGTGTATCTGGACGCGGCAAGGGATAAGGTTCTTTCCGTTGATCGGTAAGCACATAGGGTGCCTGAAAGCCGATGTAAATGCGAGAGGATGGCGCAGGCAGGACACGGCGGCGTCACTCCGGATCGAGCGGTTCGACGCCCGTAACCTTACCCTCGCGCGACAATCGTATCTTTTCCACCTTGTCCTCGGCCGATTTAAGCAGCTTTTCGCAATGGTCCTTCAGCGCCTCGCCGCGCTCGTAGATGCGGATCGACTGATCCAGCGGAACATCGCCCTTTTCCAGATCTTCGACAATGCGTTCGAGAGCCGCGAGCGCCTGTTCGAAGCTCATCGACGCGACATCGCCGTTGTCGGCCGCCTTGGCCGCGGTTTCCTCTGCCATTGCCTATCCTTTCATCAACCGCGCAACGTGGGCGGCAGTCGAACTTGCAAGCCCCTGCAGATCATAACCGCCTTCCAGCAGGCTGACCAAGCGGTTGGCGGCATAAACACCGGCGCGATCCATCAACTGCCCGGTCGCCCAGTCGAAATCGTCGGCCTCGAGATTTATCTGCGCGAGCGGGTCGCGATAGTGCGCGTCAAAACCGGCTGAAACGATGATCAGGTCTGGGCGGAATTCGTCGATCGCTCCGAGCACCCGCTCGCGAAACGCTTCGCGGAAACGGGCGCTGCCGTCGCCGGGCGACAGGGGTGCGTTGACGATGTTGCCGGCGCCGGTTTCGTTCTTGCCGCCGGTGCCCGGATAGAGCGGCATCTGATGCGTCGAACAATAAAGAACGCTCGGATCATCCCAGAAGATGTCTTGGGTTCCGTTGCCGTGATGAACGTCCCAGTCGACGATAGCGACGCGCTCGGCTCCGTGCTTGCGCTGCGCGTAACGGGCGGCGATGGCGGCAGTGTTGAACAGGCAGAAGCCCATCGCCATCGTCCGTTCGGCGTGATGACCAGGGGGTCGGGCCGCTATGAACGCGTTGTCGGCCTTGCCGGAAAACACCGCATCGACCGCGTCGTTAGCCGCGCCGATCGCCGTCAGCGCCGCCTCGAAGCTCTTCGGGCTTGCTGTCGTATCCGCATCGATCCTGGCCAGTCCCTCCTCGGGAATGCGCGACACAACCAGATCGCGGAATTCTTCGGGATGCGCGTACAGTATCGTGTCGGGATCGCCTTCGGGAGCCTCGACCCGCTCGAGCGCCGCAAAACGGTCGTCTTCGAGCGCCTCGGCAATGGCCCGCAGGCGATCCGGCCGCTCGGGATGACCTGATGGTGTAAGATGCTGGAGATATACGGGATGCGTATAGAGCCGGGTTGTCATGGCCCTGATTCTATCAGGTCGCAGCGCCTTTGCTACCTGCAATCAGGGATTTCCAATGAAACCGAACGCCTGCGGGCGATCTGTGAATCAGTTCGAATAGCGGGGCATTGCTGCCCCGATGGCGCGGTCTTTCAGCTCCCGGAACTTTCCGGAAATTCCTGCAAGTTTTTCGTCCCATTCCGGATCGGGCTGCTGTCCTTCTATTGTCTTGAAGTAAACCTGCATCAGGGCTGCGACCGCAAACGGCTCGATCAGCGTTTCCTTGACGAATATCGCGAAAACCACCGCCGCGATGATGCCGTAGGCGACGGTCGTGCCGGGCATCGCGGCAAAGATGGCAGCCAGCGGCGCAACCAGGATCAGGAATATCAGCACCGACATCGCAAACAGGAAAAAGGTGAGCCAGGCGGCATTCCTGATCATCGTCCGGCCGTTCTGCGCGTAGAGCACGAGCGCCTGGCGGGAGCTTTCCCACGGATTGCCGCTCTGCGTCCGGATATTGTAGGCGAGGATGATTTCATCGACGAAGGTGACCGATGTTTCGATGACCGCGTTGATGATTCCGATGATCTGCCGGAGGCCGGGAATCGGAACAAAAGCGCCGATGCCCGAGACGACGCGACCGATCGTCTTGACTACGCCCTTGATCAGCAGGTCGAGCGCAAACAGCGCATTGGCCTCGACAAATCTCTCGGTCACAATCTGGCGCCCATAAGCGACCTGGCCCATTCCGTCCGGCAGTGGTGCTCCGTCCACCAGCCGCATCAAGACCGCGATGTGGGCCGCCTTGACCATGTAGAGGATGTATTGGCGAATCAGTCTGAAGATCAGTCCGGACAGGACGAAACCGCCGATGGTTCCATAGATGCCGAACTGGTAGCCGGAGGTCTGATCGTAGAAACCGGTGCCAACGCCATATCCGATAAGCGCGCCGGAACCGGTTACCGCCAAGAAAAGAACAGCGATACCACCGAAGACGAAAAAACGTAGCGCCAGAAATGGCCAGGTGCGCAGCAACAATGCCAAAGTCGTGCCAAGACTGAAATCCCACATGTGCCCAAGCTCCGTTGCTGCAGGAGCGTATGCGGCTGACGTTTCGAATTCACTAATTAACGGAAGTGCAATTCAGGCCCGGTTCGCATGAGGATTTCGGAAGCGGCACGCGTGCGTCAATTTTCCCGATCGAGAATCTCGGTACTGCGGATCTCAATTCCGAAACCGTCCAGGCCAACATAGTGTCGTTCGCGCGAAGCAATCAGCCGGATCGACGAAATGCCGAGGTCCCTCAGAATCTGCGCGCCAAGGCCAATTTCGCGCCACTCGTGTTCACGGACCAGCGCCTCGGTGTGTGCTTCGGAGGCGTTGCCGTGACGATTGCGGATCTGATGTGCGACGCCAACCGAACCTTCACGCAGGTAGACAATAACACCACGCCTGGCAGCGCCGAATGAGCGCATCACCTGGTGCAACTCGTCGCCGTCGCCGAAGACGTCGTTGACGACATCCTCCGTGTGGAAACGGACGGGAATGTCTTCGCCGTCACGTATGTCGCCGAAGACGATGGCGAGATGGTGCATGACATCCCAGGGAAGGCGGTAGGTGTAGGCCGTGGCCCTGCCGCCAGGCGTTTCGATGGCCGATTGCTCGACTCTTTCTATCAGCGTTTCCTGACGCTGGCGGTAGGCAATCAGATCGGCAACGGAAACCTGTTTCAATCCATGACTTGAGGCGAAGGCCGCGACATCCGGCCCGCGCATGACCGTGCCGTCATCATTGACAAGTTCACAGATGACGCCGACTGGCGGCAGATTGGAGAGCCTGCAAAGATCCACCGCCGCCTCGGTGTGGCCGGAACGCATCAGCACGCCGCCCTCGCGCGCAACGAGCGGAAAGACGTGGCCCGGCCGGACGAAGTCCGTCGCGCCGGCATTGGGATTGGCAAGATTTCGAACGGTCAGCGTGCGGTCATCGGCGGATATGCCGGTGGTGGTGCCATGCTTGTAGTCGACGCTGACGGTGAATGCGGTAGCGTGCGGCGCGTCGTTTTCGGCGACCATGGCGGTGAGATTCAGGCGTTTGGCTTCGTCGCGCGGCATCGGCGCGCAAACGATGCCGGAGGTGTGGCGAACGATGAACGCCATCTTTTCAGGCGTGCAATGCACTGCGGCGACGATGAGGTCGCCCTCGTTTTCGCGGCCGTCATCGTCGGTAACGACCACGATTTCGCCAGCTTCAAAAGCGCGCAGCGCCTCGACGATTTTCTTTTGATCGTATCCCATCGGAAGATGCCCTGGAAACGGAATCAGATGCGGCCAGTCTGGCCACGATGCCTCAGATAGTGGTCGGCAATGGCGCAGGCAACCATGGCCTCGCCGACCGGTACGGCGCGAATGCCGACGCACGGATCATGACGGCCCTTGGTGACGATCTCGATTTCATGCCCCTCGGCGTCGACGGACCGGCGCGGATTGAGGATCGAGGAGGTCGGCTTGACGGCAAAGCGCGCCACGACCGGCTCGCCGCTCGAGATGCCGCCGAGAACGCCGCCTGCCTTGTTGGACAGGAAAACCGGCTTGCCGTCCTTGCCCATGCGCATTTCGTCGGCGTTTTCCTCACCGGTAATGCGGGCAGCTTCGAAGCCATTGCCGATTTCCACGCCCTTGACAGCGTTGATCGACATGAGATTTGCGCAGATGTCCTGGTCGAGCTTGCCGTAGACCGGCGCGCCAAGACCGGCGGGAACGCCCTCCGCGACGATCTCTACAACGGCGCCGACCGACGATCCGGCCTTGCGGATGCCATCGAGATAAGCGGAGAAAACGTCGACGGAGGCGGGGTCGGGAGTGAAGAACGGATTTTCGGCCGCGGTGACGAAATCCCAGTTCCAATTCCGCCGGTCGATCGATTTCTCGCCCATCGAAACCAGCGCGCCGCGAACGGAGAGCCCCGGAACGACAAGCCGCGCCAAGCCGCCTGCGGCCACCCGCGCCGCGGTTTCGCGGGCCGACGACCGGCCGCCGCCGCGATAGTCGCGAATGCCGTATTTGACGTCATAGGTGAAGTCGGCGTGGCCCGGGCGATACTGCCTGGCGATGTCGCCGTAGTCCTTCGAGCGCTGGTCGGTATTGCGAATCAGCATCGAGACCGGCGTTCCGGTGGTAATCAGTTCGTCGCCGTCCTCGAGAATTCCGGACAGGATTTCGACTTCGTCGGCTTCCCGGCGCTGGGTGACGAATTTCGACTGGCCGGGCTTGCGCCGGTCGAGGTGGGCCTGGATGTCGGACAGGCGGAAGCGAATGCCGGGCGGGCAGCCATCGACAACGCAGCCGAGCGCCGGCCCGTGGCTTTCGCCCCAGGTGGTGACGCGGAACATGTGGCCGAATGTGTTGTGAGACATTTCTTTTCCTGTCGGGCAAGCGTGATGCGGACCCATGTGCCTTCTATTGAGGTTTCAAAATCCGGTCAAACCGGCATTTTCCGTTTTCGCCGATCAGTTTTTGTGGCCGGCGGCACTGTTTGAGCAAACTGCTTCCATTTGAGGAGGAACGACTCTAGATTCGCCACAATTGCGGTGTTGCTGCGATGGCTAAACAATTGAAGGATGCGCAGATCTGTCCGCGCACTCCACCTGCAGAAAAACTGATTGACGGGAAACGGAAATGAAAAAGATCGCCGGGGCATTTTTTGCAATGATTTTCATGGGCGGACTGGCGCTTGCCGCGGACGCCGACGGGAAGATCACCTCCATCGACCGCGAGACTTCCACCATCGTTCTGGATGATGGCAAGACCTACAAGCTTCCCGGGGAGTTCGATCCCGATACGTTGCAGGAAGGCATGGAAGTTCTGATCGCCTACGACACGATCAACGGCGTGAACCTGATCACTGACATGGAGCTGTTCGAGTAGGCGCGGTCGCTTTCAGAGCCACTCCAATTCAACATCGTTCAGGCGCAGGATTCGATCCTGCGGAATGTCCATAAGCCCTGCTTCGGCTCCGGCAAGACCGGCAACGATGTGCCAGACGCATCTGATGATGCCACCGTGGGTGACGCAGACGGTTGGGCGTACGGTTTCTGACAGCCATGGCGCGAACCGTTCAGCCTGCATCGCATAGCTCTCCGCGCCCTGTCCTGGCGGTACGAAGGTCCACTTGTCGCGATCGCGAGCCAGGCTTAGCGGGCCGTGTATTCGCTGCATCTCTTCCAGCGTAGAGCCTTCCCAGTCGCCGTAGTTGAGCTCAATGAGACGGCGGTCGGTTTGGTAAGCAGCCGGATCGAGGCCCATTTCGGCGCGTATGATCTCCATCGTTTCGCGGGTGCGCGACAGAGGACTTGCAACGAAATCGAATGTTTCTGGTTCCTCGATGAGCCTGCCCAAGGCCCGGCCATTGCGCCTTGCCTGTTCGCGCCCGGTATCGTTTACGGGAACGTCCTGCTGGCCCTGAAACCGCAGTTCGACATTCCAGTCCGTCTGCCCGTGCCGGACGAAGTAAATGAGCGGTTTCATGGGTGCTGCTTTTCGATTTTCGGCGGCAGCCCGTCAGTCCTTGACCACCGAAATGTCGGGGGCATCAACCGCCTTCATGCCGACGACATGATAGCCCGAATCCACGTGATGGACCTCGCCGGAAACGCCGCGCGCCATGTCGGAGAGCAGATAAAGCGCCGAATCGCCAACCTCCTCGATGGTGATAACCCGTTTCAGTGGCGAATTGTATTCGTTCCAGCGCAAAATGTAGCGGAAGTCGCCGATGCCGGATGCGGCAAGCGTCTTTATCGGCCCGGCCGAAATGGCGTTGACGCGTATTCCGCGCCCGCCGAGATCGACCGCGAGATACCGTACGCTCGCTTCAAGCGCGGCCTTGGCCACACCCATTACATTGTAGTGCGGCATGACCTTTTCGGCGCCGTAGTAGGTCAGCGTCAGAATTGACCCGCCATCGTTCATGATCGCTTCGGCGCGGCGCGCAACCGAAGTGAACGAGTAGACCGAAATGTCCATGGTACGGGCGAAGTTGTCCCGGCTGGTTTCGACGTAGCGGCCAGTGAGTTCGTCCTTGTCCGAGAACGCGATGGCGTGAACGACGAAGTCGATTGCGCCCCATTTGGCCTTCAGCGCATCGAAGACTGCGTCGAGGCTCGCCTCGTCGGTAACATCGCAATGGCCGGCAACGTAAGCGCCCAACTCCGCCGCCAACGGCTCGACGCGCTTGCGCAATGCATCTCCCTGATAGGTCAACGCCAGCTCGGCACCCTGGCCTACGCATGCCTTGGCGATGCCCCAGGCGATCGACCGGTTGTTCGCCACGCCCATGATCAGGCCCCTTTTGCCCGCCATCAGGCCGCTGCCAGATGCCATCCCTCAACTCTCCACGTCATCTCTTCGGACGATTCAGCCTATCGCACAGCCGCAGTCGGCCATCAAGTGCGCTCCAGACAAGCACCACATTCCGATCGGTGATCGTACCGGGAACGATCCTACCTGCGTCTTTGCTTCATCAAGGCTTCAAGTTCGGCGTCGGCTTCGGGCAGTTCGATGCGCAATTCGACGAAAAGATCGCCGTTCGAACCGTCCTTTTTGGGGAGACCCCTGCCCTTGAGCCTGAAAGTCTTGCCGGAGTTCGACCATGGCGGCACCGTGATCGCCACCTTGCCCGACAATGTTTCGAAGGGCAGCTTCGTGCCCAGGACCGCATCGGCCAGAGCGACCGGCAAGACGGCATGCAGATCGCGGCCTTCGACCCGGAAGCGGGGATGGCGCCTGAACTGGAGCTTGACGAGAGCATCGCCGGCGGCCTGGCCATGCGGCGAGGGATGACCCTGTCCTTTCAGCCGGATGACCTGGCCGTCCTCGACAAATCTGGGCAGCTTGACCGCGATTTTGCGGCCACCCGGAAATACCGCCGTCACCTTGGCCGCGCTGGCAACGTCCTCGAGACTGACGGCGAGCGTCGCTTCGAGGTCTGCGCCCTTTTGCGGTTGCGGGCGCGGCCCACCCCCGCCCTGGCCGGCGAATGCGTCGCCGAACAGTTCGCTGAAAATATCGGCCCCGCCGCCGAAGGGATTGCCGCCACGCGAAGTTCGAAACTCGAAATGGCCTCCGCCCGGTCCGCCGGAGGCACGTCGGAAACCGGCAAACGGATCGGCGCCGGCGCCTGCGAAACCCTGGAAACGCTCTTTGCCTTCCGCGTCGATCTCGCCGCGATCGAACGCCGCGCGGCGCTTCTCGTCGCCCACGATCTCGTAGGCCTGGTTGATCTCGGCAAACTTCGCCTGCGCCGAAGAATCATCCCGGTTCTGGTCGGGATGAAATTTCTTGGCCAGTTTTCGAAACGCCGATTTTATGTCCTTCTGGGAAGCGTTCTTCGCTACACCCAGAACAGAATAGGGATCGCGCATATTCTCAATCCGCCCGAAAATGAACGTTGTCGCCGTTCATATGCGCATTTCTAGGAAGAAATTCCAGTATGTAGCGCGTGTTTTCGCCGTCACGACGACAAGGGTTCAAACTTCTTCATAACCCATTCGCCTTTGCCCTGTAGGCAAATCTCGCCTGAAAACAGCGATACGCCGTCGAAGCTTTCCCTGGAGGCTACAAATCCGCGGCAGCGCAGGCTCTTGTACTCGAACTCCTTGATGGCGGTTATCGCGCCCTGCGACCCCGTGCCCGCATTGGCCCATGCCAGCGGCCGGTCGCCGAGTTCAGCCAGGTTGGCCGAAGACACGGCATTGCGAACCGTCATTTCGTCGGAGGAGACCTCTGTGTCCGCCACGGCGGCGGCATTGCCGGCCTCGGGAACCGAGCCGGTTCTGATCTTGCTGTCGGTGCCTACGCCAAGCATTTCGAGACCACCGGAGGCACACCCCGAGAGCATGACCGACAGGCTGAGAAGCAAGGCAGCAGCGGTCCGGGATTTCGGACAAAACCCCTTTTCAACTCCCGCAGCCACTTGCGCCCGGCGCAACAATAGGCAATCTCCCGCCCAGAAAAATCGAACCCAGAGCGGAATTATGAGCGAAACAGGGTTAACAAGCGGTGACTTTGCCAGCGCCAGCGATCCGATTACGCTGTTTGCATCCTGGTTGGATGATGCCACCAGAACGGA
Organism: Rhizobiaceae bacterium; assembly: GCA_041582695.1. Lineage (GTDB taxonomy): Bacteria > Pseudomonadota > Alphaproteobacteria > Rhizobiales > Rhizobiaceae > JAWKWH01. The sequence goes on along the minus strand of JBFIBB010000067.1, from coordinate 4,067 downwards.
ACCAAACGACCCGACCGCCGTGGCGCTTGCAACGGTGGATGCCGAAGGATTGCCCAATGTGCGTATGGTGCTGCTCAAGGGTTTCGATGAAGCAGGATTTGTCTTCTACACCAATTTCGAAAGCGCGAAGGGCCGGGAAATCCTGTCTTCAATGAAGGCGGCGATGTGCTTTCACTGGAAGAGCCTGCGCCGGCAGGTGCGACTTCGCGGACCTGTCGAGACCGTCACCAGCGAGGAAGCGGACGCCTATTTCGCTTCTCGTCCGCGCGGCAGCCGCATTGGCGCATGGGCGTCGAAACAGTCGCGCCCGCTGGAAAGCCGCTTCGCGCTGGAGAAAGCGGTTGCCGAGTACACCGCCAAGTTTGGCATCGGCGCCATTCCGCGGCCCGATCACTGGTCCGGTTTCCGCATCAAGCCGGTGCAGATCGAGTTCTGGCACGATCGCCCTTTCCGCCTGCACGACCGGCTGGTGTTCGACAGTGATGGCCAAGGCGGCTGGAAGACTACGAAGCTTTATCCGTGAATATTCGCTGCGGGATATTATCCGATGCCGTGGTTTGACAGACTTCGCCTACTGGTGACATCATAAACCATCGTTTTTATGGTGGTTATTCGATGTACTGGCGGATTGGTATACTCTATTCATGTCTCCTATTCATTCCGGTAATCGGTAATTCTGCGGAGTCCGAATCGTTCTCGAGTTTCAAGGACTGCGAAGAATGCCCCGAAATGGTCGTTCTACCGCTTGGCAGCTTCATGATGGGCGCTACACCGCAGGAAGCGAATCATCCCTTTATCGGCAGCGTTCCGGCAGAGCTGCCACGCCATGAAGTGACGATTGGATACCGTTTCGCCATCGGCATGTACGAGGTGAAAGTTGCGGAATTCGACGCATTTGCCAAGGAAACGGGCACCGGAAGCGGCGGTACATGCATGATCCGCCTCGCCGAAAAGGGAAAACTGGCCCTCAAATATGAGGGAACCAAACATCCCGATTCGGATTTGGCGGCTGCATCCCCTTACATCGTTTACATTTCCGATGGCAGCTACAGTCAACCGGGATTGCCGGTGGATGCCGACCAGCCGGCAGTGTGCATTTCGCGCAACGAGATGAAGGCATATCTCGAATGGCTAAGCTCGAAAACCGGCCGCGGCTACAGGCTGCCGACCGAAGCGGAGTGGGAATACGCTGTACGCGCCGGTACGGATGCCATCGCCTTTTGGGGCGATAATTTCGCGAAAACTTGCGAATTCGCGAACTTCGCCGACAAGTCGTCAGGATATCAGGCAGGCATCGCTGCTCCGTGCAGGGAGAAAATCAAACCGGTATGGACTGCGAACGCCGGCAGCTATGGTCCAAACCCTTGGGGAATCCACGACATGTCCGGCAACGTCCAGGAAATGATCGAGGATTGTTGGCACGAAAGTTACCTGGGAGCCCCTACGGATGGGTCGCCGTGGCGGGAAGACGACTGCCAACTCTTTGTGGCGCGTGGCGGCGATTATGAGCTGATGCATATATCGATGCGTGCTTCCGAGAGACTGTTTGCGGGCTATGTCCCCGAGGATCCTGGAAGCCGAATCGAAGGCGAGGATGCAGGCCACACCTCGCGCGCCAATGTCTTGGGATTCCGCGTCGCCGTTTCGCTCGACGACACCGCCTGGGACAAGAAATAGCGCAAAATCCGGACCGCAGGCGCGATGCTGCCGAACTACTTCTTTCGACCAAGAAATGCCGTGAACGCCCGCATGGCCTCGTCCGATTTCAGCCGCTCTCGAAATAGCTTGCCCTCTGCTTTCAACCGCTCGACCACCGGCGCGCGATCGCCCTTCAGGAGGTCGCGGGCGATCCGCAGGGCCTCGGGCGGCTTTGCGGCGATGGCCTCCGCCTTGGCCAGAACGGCGGCTTCCAGCTCCGCGCTTGGCACGACTGAATGAATGAGGCCGGCGCGCAAGGCCCTGTCGGCATCGAAATCCTCGCCCAGCGCCAGCAATGCAAACGCCTGCTGGCTTCCGAGCGCCGCCGGGCCGAGCAGGCTCGATCCGGCTTCCGGCACAAGGCCCAGGTCGATGAACGGAGCACGAAACAACGCGTTCGGCGTGGCGATCGTGACATCGCAGTGAAACTGCATGGTCAGGCCGACGCCGACGGCTACGCCGTCGACGCCCGCGACCATTGGCTTTTGCGAATTGGCGAGCGCCAGAAGGAAATCATAGACTTCGTTGCCCTGTTCGCCGCCGGTGGCGTAGGAGAGGAAATCCGCCAGATCGTTGCCCGCGGTGAACGCGCCCGGTACGCCGAAAAAGACGTGGACGCGAATTCCCGGATCGGCGTCGCCATTCGTCAGCGCGCCGGCCATCGCCTCATACATGGCGCGGGTAAGCGCGTTCTTCTTGTCCGGCCGGTTCATGCGGATGATCTGGACCGCGCCGCGGCGCTCCGTGATAACGTGATCGGTCATGTTCACCTCTTAAGGTAACGCCGTTTCAAGTGAGCAGGCTGGCGGCGGCAGAAAGGCTGTCCGCGCCATCGGTAACGGTTTCGCACAAGGAAGAGGTTTCGATGACCAGATTTTCGGTCAGGAACCGTGAGAGTGCGATTTGGCTTTCGTCGCCGGCGATGGCCGCGCCACGGGCGACCAGGCAACCACCGGCGGCAAGCGAGATCAGGCGCAAATAGGGAGTGGCGCCTGAAAGCGCCTGCTCCACGCGGCCTTTGGCGATGGATTCGGCGATGAAAGAGGTGGCGGTTTCCAGCGCACCCACGGCAGCCTCGAGCCTCTCGGCTGTCCGGCCGAACCCGGGTCGATTGGAGGACCGCACAGCTTCGATATCCGCTTTCAGTTCAGAGATGAATCCCGCGATATGTTCGCCTCCATCCATCGGTAGTTTGCGCGTAACCAGATCGATCGCTTGGATGCCATTGGTGCCTTCGTAAATCGGCGCAATGCGGGCGTCGCGGAGCAAAGCAGCAGCGCCGGTTTCCTCGATGTATCCCATGCCGCCGTGCACCTGAATGCCGATCGAGGCAACCTCGACGCCGATGTCGGTGGAAAAGGCCTTGGCGAGCGGCGTCAACAGGTCGGCGCGCTGGCGCCAGAAGTCGGCCCTGTCCGGATCGGCTTTCGCCATGTCGATGGCATGGGCGCAGGAATAGGCGATTGCGCGCGCGGCCTGTGTAAGCGCCTTCATGGTCAATAGATTGCGGCGAACGTCGGCGTGCATCGCGATCGGCGCCATGCCTTCGCCTTCAAATCCCGGCGCCCTGCCCTGCCGGCGCTCCTGCGCATAGGCAAGCGCCTTCTGGTAAGCGGCTTCCGCAACCGCCACGCCCTGCATGCCAACCGCAAGGCGGGCGCTGTTCATCATCGTGAACATGCAGGCAAGGCCGCGGTTTTCCTCGCCGACCAGATAACCTATCGCCCCCGGTTCGTCGCCGAATTTGCCATCGCCGAATATCATGGTGCAGGTCGGCGAAGCGTGGATGCCGAGCTTGTGCTCAACGCTGTGACAGAACACATCGTTGCGTGTGCCGGGCGTGCCGTCAGTGCCGGGAAGGAACTTCGGCACCAGAAACAACGACAGTCCACGCGTTCCGGCGGGCGCGTCCGGCAGGCGCGCCAGCACCAGATGAATGATGTTTTCAGTCAGGTCGTGTTCGCCGTAGGTGATGAAGATCTTCTGTCCGAACACGCGGTAGGAACCGTCACCGGCTGGCTCGGCCTTCGATCTCAGCGCGTTCAGATCAGAACCGGCCTGTGGCTCGGTCAGGTTCATCGTGCCCATCCATTCGCCGGAGACAAGCTTTTCCAGATAAACCGATTTCAGTTCGTCCGAACCGTGCTTTTCCAGCGCCTCCACCGCACCCATCGTGAGCGTCGGGCCAACGCCGAACGCCATCGAAGCAGAATTCCACATTTCGAGCGCGGCGACGGCCAGCATTTGCGGCAGGTTCTGCCCGCCGTACTCCCCGGGACCGGCCAGCGCGTTCCATCCGCCATCGATCCAGCGGCGATACAGATCCTTCCAGCCGGGCGGCATGGTGACCTCGCCGTCTTTCAGCACAG
>JBFIBB010000066.1:0-13596 GCA_041582695.1 Rhizobiaceae bacterium | reverse complement strand
GGATTTTCCCACTGATGCAGATTGTAGGGGTTGCTTTGCTGCAGGTGGTACAGTTGTTCGGGACGAGCCCCCGGTGTGATCTCGGCCCAGGTGAGTGCGTGCAACGTCTCCGGGTCTTCGACACGATCTTCCAGCGCGGCCGCAACATAGGCAACCATGTCCCAATTGTAGTCGGGCCGCAGCAGCCCGTATGTCGCGATCCCGGCGATGACCAGGATCATAAACGCGGCGGCCAGGCGATCCAGAACCGGCCGCACCACCAAGCGGACTGCGACGGACGATATCACTGGCAGCGCCAGAAATCCGCCGATCAGCGTCGGATCGCGGGCGAGATCATCCGTGTTGTGATCGCCGACAATGCTCATTTACGAGCGCACCTGACTCTGTATGAAATCCTTGACGATCATCACGACGCCGCGCGACAGGACGCTGTCGAGCGCCTCGATGAACTGGTCGACATGCTCCGGCCCGCAGACCAGCGGCGGTTCGAGCCTGATCACGTTACGATTGTATTCGGTGAAGGCGACCAGTACGCCGTGGTCGCGCAGCAGTGCTGCGCCGACGAAACCGGATAGCGAGCCCTTGAGCTTGTCGTCGAGCATTGCAACGGCGGGCCTGAGCAGCGCCGGCAGCGTCTGGCTGAAATCCTGAAACTCGAGACCAACCATGAAACCCTGACCGCGCACGTCCTTGATGATCTTCGGATAGCGTGTCTTCAGTGCGTTCAGGCGCTCGATCAGATAGCTTCCGGTCCGCGCGGCATTGTCGATCAGACCCTCGTCATACATGACATTGAGCGCTTCGATTGCAGTGACGCAGGCCTCGCCGATGCCGCCGAAAGTCGCCTGGGCATGGATCATCGCCGTTTTCGGCGTTCCATAGGCCTTCATGTAGACGTCGCGCTTGGCGATCATGGCTGCAATGGCGGTCTTGCCGCCGCCGAGCGACTTGGCGAGCGCCGTGATATCGGGAATTACATCGTAGTGCTCGAACGCGTAGAACCGGCCCGTGCGTCCGTATCCGCACTGCACTTCGTCTGCCACCCAGAGCACGCCATACTCATCGCACAGCGCCCTGAGCTTCTTCCAAAACTCCGCCGGCGCCGGAATGATGCCGCCACCGCCCTGAACGGTCTCCAGCACTATGGCGCCGATCTGCGGATCTGACTTGAACGCGTTTTCGACAGTTTCGATGTCGGCGAACGGAATGCGCACCGTATTGTCGATCAGGCGAAATTCACCGCGATAGAGCGCGCCGTCCGTGATCGACAGCACGCCCCTTGTTTTGCCGTGGAAGGAATTTTCAGCGTAGACGATCTTCGGCCGTTCCAGCCCGGCGGCCCGTTCGGCAAGCTTGACGGCCGCCTCCATCGCCTCCGAGCCCGACGAGCCCAGGAACACCATGTCGAGGTCTCCCGGAGAGCACGCCGCAATATTGTGCGCCAGCGCGGCGGCATACTGTGACATGAAGGCGATCGCGATTTCGTGCCGCTTTTCGTCCTGGAACGTCTTTCTCGCCTTCAGGATACGCGGATGATTGTGACCGAGCGCCAGCGAACCGAACCCGCCGAAGAAATCGAGAATCCTGCGTCCGTTCTGGTCGGTGTAATACATGCCTTCGGCGCTCTCGACCTTTACTTTGTGAAAGCCGAGCAGCTTCATGAAATGATACTGCCCCGGATTTAGATGCGCCTTGAACAGGTCCGTCATGTGGTCGATGTCGAGCGCCTTGGCTTCTTCGACGGTCATCAGGTCGGGACGCGCCAATCCGACCGGTGCCAATTCGGGCGTTGCAACCACCGTCAGCGCGTTTTGCGAGCCGGGCTTGGTCATTACGTTCATCGTCAATTCCCTTATTCTGCGGGCATATGAACCGGCTCGGGCATCGTCATTCCGCTCTTTGCGAGCCGGTACTCGCTGTAAGCGGCGATAAGCATGTCGTCGTCCCGATACTCGGGTATCCAGCCAAGGTCGCGCTCGGCCTTGGAAACGTCGAGAACGCACATCTCGTCGGCGATCAGGTATTGCTCGGGATCCATGATCGGCATGTTGAGCAGATCCAGCAGGTCGAGCGTGCGCTTCACGGCAAATGCCGGCGTCGGCAGCAGAACCGATTTCGAGCCGGCATGTTTGATCAAACGGCCGAGCAGTTCGCGGACCGGCGGCGGATTGAGAGAACCCAGATTGTAGGCTTCGTTCGGCACATTCGCATTGAACGCGGCGCGGCAGGCTTCCGCGCAGTCAAACACCGAGATGAACTGGTACGGATTGCGGCCCGAACCGATCATCGGAACAGGCAGGTGCCAATCGATCAGCTTGAAGAGCTTTTCGAGGATTCCCAGGCGGCCGGGCCCGATGATCAGTCGCGGGCGGAATATGGAAATATCCATGCCCTTGTCGCGCCAGCCCTGGCACAGTTCCTCTGTCTTCCATTTTGACAGCCCGTATTCGCCGAGAGGGGCGGCAGGGTGGTCCTCGGTCTGCGGCCATGTGTAGGTGTGGCCATAGATCATGTCCGTGGTGAAATGGACCAGCTTGGATGCTCCTGCCTTGTCCATGGCCTGAATGATGTGCTCGGTGCCGTGATAGTTGACGGGCCAGAAGAAATCGTGCCGCTTGACCCTCACCTGTATCGGCGACAGCATTTTTGCCGACAAGTTATAGACTATGTCATCTGCGTTGATGCCAAGCCCTTCAACCTCTCCCGCATCGGTGACGTCGCAAAACTCGAACCGGCATTTGCGATAGTGCCCCAGATCGCTTTTGACGACATCGGCAACAATCACCTCGTGGCCGTCCTCGATCAATTTCGGGGCAAGATGTCGGCCAACAAAACCGTCCCCGCCAAATATTATGTGTCTCATCCGGCAAGCTCGCTGGTTTGAACTGTGTCTGGGGTTTTGGCTTTCGCTTCCTTGTGTCCGCCAGCGCTTTGCGCAATCAGCACTGTACCGACGCAGATGAAGGCGATGCCCGCGATGCGCAGCGCGTTCAGGTCTTCGCGAAAGACGAAATAGGCGAACACCGCGACCGCCACATAGGCAAGGCTTAGGAAAGGATAGGCGAATGACAGCTCGACCTTCGACAACACGTACAAATGCGAGGCCATCGAGATCACGAATACCGTGAGCCCGGCAAAGATCCACGGGCTGAAAACGATCTGCAGGATTTTCAGCAGCGGATTGACCCCTGCCATGCTGATCGGTCCCAAAGTCATCATGCCGTACTTCAGCATGAGCTGGGCAGCCGCATTGGTCATGACCGTAAACAGAATGAATGGTAGGAATTTCATGACGCCGTCCTTTGGCGCCGTATTACAGGAAAACTGGAAACATTTCGTGAAAACATCAAAATTGATGTAAAAAAAACAATAACTTACTGTTAACCACGAATAGATTGCAATTTATCTATTCCGCCGCTTCCAGCCGCGGCAGCCTGTGGACGGGAAGACGCATCGCCGTACGTGCCCAGAAATCCGACATGAATGCGGGATCGCGCCTCGCCTCGACTTCCCGCCATTCGGGAAACGACGCGGCGAACGTCTCAGCGCTCATATGCGCGTCTTTATAGGGATTTACCGCGCCGCCGGCCCCGATGGTGATCGCGTTCAGCCGTTGAAGCAAGTCCACGGTCCGTTGTCCCTGAAACGCGAAATCGAGCGTCAGCGTGTAGCCTGGCCGCGGAAACGAGACGAACCCCGGCGATTGCAGCGAGCCGAAACGCTTCAAAACCGTCAAAAACGAAGCCGTGCCGTTTTCGCGAGCACAACGCATGAGCGCTGGCACTGCCTGGCGCGCATTTGCCTCCGGAATGACGCTTTGATGCTGTACAAGCCCGCGCGGCCCGTAGAGGCGGTTCCAGTGCGCGACGCCATCGAGCGGGAAGAAGAAGGAGTCGACGGACGATATCCGCCTATCCGGTCCCCGCGATTTCGCCACGCGGTACGCCAAGTTGAACAGCCGCACAAAGGGGCGATTCAGCAGGTTGAGCGGAGGCTGCATTGGCACGGAAATCCGCCGGGTCGGCGACGGATTGGCTTTCGCCGTCTGTCCGCGCGCATGGTTTCCTGTCAGCAACAGGCCCCGGCCCTCCGAACGGCCTGAGGCAAGCTGGTCAATCCAGGCGACCGCATATTCGTTTAGCGCATCGGCTTCCGCCGCCCGGTCGAAATAGTCGTCCAGCGAACCGAGCGGGGTCACGATCTCCTCGATGTGAAGTGACGGAACTTTCATGAGCCTGATCGACGCTGTCGTGATCAGCCCCGTCAGGCCCATGCCGCCGATTGTTGCAGCAAAGAGCTCGCTGTTGCGAGCGCTCGAGCACCGGTATTCCTCGCCGTCGGATCGTAGCAGATCGAGCGAAATCACATGAAGACCGAAGGTTCCGCGGCGGTGGTGGTTCTTGCCGTGGATGTCATTGGCGATCGCCCCGCCGAGCGTCACGAATTTGGTCCCCGGTACGACTGGCGGAAAAAACCCGTGTGGCGCAGCGAATTCAATGACATCGGACAACATGACGCCAGCTTCGGCTTCCAGAACGCCGGTCGCCCTGTCGAAACTGAGGATGCGGCTGTGACCGCGCATGTCGATCAGCGCTCCGGGGGAATTCTGGCAGCTATCACCGTAGCTGCGGCCATTGCCATAGGCGAGCACGCTCGCAGGTTTCGCGCCCGCCGTTCGCAATAGCGCGGCGCCCTCCGCAGCAGTAAAAGCACCGGTCTGCCCGCGCGAGAGCTGGCCAAAACTGTCGTAGCCGCACCGGTTCATTTCAGGCCCGCCACCACCAACAACACAGCGCCGAGGGCGATGACCAATTGGCTGCGCCAGTCGCGAACCAGGAATACCACCGGATCATCGTGCAATTCCCGCCGGCCGGCGAGAACCCAGATTCGCAATGTCAGATAAAGTACGATCGGCGCCAGAGGCCATATCAACCACGGCCAGGTGTACAGTTCGCGTACCGAATCGCTGTCGATATAGAGTGCCAAAACCAGTGCGGCCGCGAACGCCGCCGAAACGCCGCCTTGAGCGATGATGGAAAGGTCTTCGGGGCGATATCCCCGGCCGGCTATTCGCGAGCCGATCTCAACTTCCGCATCCGCAAGTTCGACATGTCTTTTGACCAGCGCCAGCGAAAGAAAGAAGAAAATTGCAAAGGCGAGCAGCCAGAACGATACGTCGGTCCCTGTCGCCGCGGCGCCCGCCAGGATGCGGATTGTGTACAGCCCTGCGAGGGTCAATACATCAACCAATAGCATGCGCTTTAACGAAAAAGAGTAAGCTGTTGTTGTTACGAGATAAAGAGCCAAGGCGGCGGCAAAGAGTGGATCGAGTGGCGCCGCTGCCGCAAAACTGATGGCCAGCAAAGCAATCGCACTGGCAATTCCGAATGGTATGGAGAGCGTTCCGGCCGCAAACGGGCGGTTTTTCTTTGTCGCGTGCTTGCGATCCAGCGGCATGTCGAGGAAATCGTTGACGATATAGATCGCCGAAGCGGCCGCACTGAACGAAATGAAGGCAAGAACGCAGGCTACCAGCATTCCGGTGTTGAAGTATTCATGGCTCAGCACCATCGGCACCGCGATCAGCGTATTCTTCAACCACTGGTGAACCCGAAGCATCTTGACGATCGTTTTCAGCGACAGTTCGGGTGCCTTGATGAGTTCCGCCTGGTGGCTCGATTGCCATCGCAATGCGGCCCGGTCAGGCGCAACGACGATAGCGGCGCGCGCGGCATCGAATACGGCGATGTCGGCTTTGCTGTTGCCCGCATAGTCAAACCCGCCGTCGCCGAACTCTGCGACCAGCACATCCCTTTTGCGGCGGGAGGTCAGGTTGCGGGACCCGTCGGTTGCAAGAACAGCATCGAACAAGCCCAGATGATCAGAGATCGCTTCCGCGAACTTCTCGTGACTTCCGGTCGCCAGGACAAGTCTCCTGCCGGCCTTCTTTTCGGCGGTCAAGCGTTCGAGCACCTCCGGCCGATAGGGAAGGTCGGCCGGATCGATCTCCACGCGCGCCGCAATCTCCGACTTCAACCTGGCTTTCCCGCCAAACAGCCAGAATGGCAGCAGAAATAGCGCCAGCGGATTGCGCCGCAGCAATAGAAAAAGGCTTTCCCAGAACAGATCGGTCGCAACCAGCGTCCCGTCCAGATCAACGGCAAGCGCTACGTGCTTCGCCTCAGATCGCGCATCCATTGCAGAAACCGCCTTCCCGAATTTGGTCCGATCACGGCTTGTGACAGAATTCGATTAGGGAAAACTGAACGATACGCGCAATCGCCTTGCGCAAACATGGAATTGGCCCACCATCCTTAACGAAAGGTGAGCCAAATCGCTAAAATGCCGTTGAACCGGCGGATTTGCCTTATTTGAACTCCGCGCGCCCGCCGGAAATTTCGATCGTTTCCGAGCCCGAAAGCGCCTCGCGGTCGCCATTCGGCATGGTAACGAAGCACCCGCCATTGCAGATCGACTGCGCCTCGCCCGGATCGAGCACCAGCTCGGTCTGGTTGCCGCCTTCCGTGATGACAACCTTGCGGGCTACGTCGTCCTTGTTGGTGATACTGGCGGCCACTGCAGGCACGCTGAAACAGACAACCGCAACGGTCAGAACCAGTTTATTCATGTCATTCCGGTGTTGCCACCGCTCCTGCTATCGTGCGGATCATACCGCACTTCTCATGATTTGGCGCCACAATAGCATCGCATTCTGAACCGGACCTGAATGGCAGATGCGCCTATTCATCCGGGTCGGGCTTGCGCCTGGATGTCCGCCGCCGCTTCGCCTTGGCTTCCGCCGCCGCTCCACTTGCGGCAGCGGTTTTCGCCACTTTCGCAGCCGGTTTTGCGCCGGTTTTTCTACGCTTAGTTCTGCCCGGCGTACTCTTTTCTTCGCCAAGCGCGGCTGCGAGATCTCCCTTGAGATTGATATCCCGCTGCGGAAACGGAATGGAGATACCCTCCTTGTCGAACGCCTCGAGGATGGCGAAGCGCATATCGTTCTGCACGGTCATGACGTTGGAAATGTCGTAGAGATACATCCGGACTTCGAAATCCAGCGATGAAGCGCCGAAATCCTTGAAAATCACCGCTGGCTCCGGGTTCTTGATGACCATTTCATGCTTGCCGGCCAATTCCAGGAGAATGTCACGGACGCGTTTGACATCGCTTCCATAGGCAACGCCAACCCGAATCTCCAGACGGCCGAGCTTGTTGCGATGCGTCCAGTTGCCGACCGCCGCATTGATCAGTTCCGAATTCGGCATGATGATTGTCTGGCGCTGGAATGTCTCGATCTCGGTTGCCCGCACATTCACGCGTTTTACCGTGCCCTCGACGCCGCCCGCGACAATCCAGTCGCCTGCCTTGAACGGACGTTCGGCAAGCAGGATCAGGCCGGAAACGAAATTGGAAACAATATTCTGCAATCCAAAACCGATACCGAGCGACAGCGCGCCTGCGACCAAGGCGAGGTTCGACAGGTCGATCCCGGCCGCCGATATGCCAATCAGCGCCGCAAGCGCAATTCCCGCATAGCCGATCGCGGTGCGAATCGAGTTTCGCACGCCAGAATCGATCCGGCTTCTGGTCAGCACCGTTCCGTCGAGCCAGCGCTGAAACCAGCGTGTCACAAAGTAGCCACCGAAGAAAACGAGGACGCCGGTCATCAGCCCGATGAGCGAGAATGACACCGTACCGATGTTGATTTCCGAAGCGAACTGGAAGGCCCAGGCCTTGATGTCGCCCCATTGGAATCCCCACTGCAGCAGGATCAGCGGCACACCCCACGCCAGAACGACGATGTTGATCAGGAAGCTGAAGACGATGCCGAGCCTGTCGAGCGCCATCTCGCCCATGTCAAAACTGGCGGCAATGCGCCTGCCGATCGCACTGTTTTGAAATGCTCCCTCGGTCGATATCGCGCTTGCCGACAGAAAGCCGATATACATGGTCGCCAGGATCCCGCCCGATACGACAATCTGCTGGATGACGAACCGCGCCAACCCGATGTAACCGAGGAAAGCGATGAAAATCGTGCCGGTGCCGATCATGTATAGCGGATACCGTATCAGGCGCGGCCAGGGTTTCGCGCTGCCATCTTCATTCACAAGTGGCTTGACCGCAGCCGTGGCGGTGACCAACAGGCCGACAAGCACGGATGCGACCAGGCTTTCGGTGACTGTTAGCTGCAATGGCGAACCGAGCGCATCATTGGCGGTTCCAAGCAGGAAATCGAGGCCCGTGATCATGGCCGTTGCCGTGATCAGCCAGACCAGGATCCGCGCTGCGCCGCTCTCGATCGGCACCAGCCGCCAGTTGGGCAGACCTGGTGAAAGGGCCCGCTGCGCAAGACGGTTTATGAAAAACACCACCACAATGACGTTGAACACCTGCCGCAGGATGATGCCGACGTCACCGCGGAACACATCGTAGGTCTCGTAGAGGAAAAATGTCAGGTTGAGAAAAACGGCCAGCGCAAGCGAAGGCAGCAAAGTCGACCAGAAGGCAACCGACAGGCGCGAAATGTAGCTTGGATGTTCGTTGTTCGGGTCGGCGTGAAAGATCGGGCCCAGAAACCGCCTGCCGCCGACGAATATGACGACCGCTGCGACCAGCGAGAAGAAAGTGGCCAGCAGTACCGAATTGACCTTGAACCGCACGACAAAGCGGAACCAGTATGAGAACGTGTTGTAAAGTTCGCCGCTCTCTGCCCAGAAGACGGTCAAAACTTCCTTCGCGAGCACGAATGAAAGATCGTATCGCTTTGACAGCGTGCGGGTAAAAAGATCGCGGCGCAGTTCCGATATCTGGTCGATCAGCTTGTTGACTTCGACGGAGGTTGTTTCGGCCTTGCCAATCAAGGCGTTGATTTCCGCCTTTTCGTTGGAAAGCGCGAGGCGCTCTTCGGAGATGATCTTCGGCTCAGGCGGTTCGTTTTCCCCGGGCGGCGGCCCCAACTGGTCTAGCCTGCGCCGGATCTCCAGCAGGCGGGGCCTGAATACGACGGCGCTTTCGAGAAGCTGTCCGGCGATCTCGTCAAGTTTGAGACGCAGATTCACCAGCGCTGCGTCGTCTTCCTTTTTGGCCTCGACCTGGCCGGCGATTTCATTGAATTTCGAGATCAGCGCCTCGATGGCCGCCTTCTGTCCGTTCAGTTCGCCGCTTGCTGGCTGCGTCTGAGCAATCGCCTGATGCGGCCACGCGACCAGTATCAGGAACAACCCGGCCAGAAACGGTAAGAAATGGATACGTCCGGATTTTGCCGCTAGAATCAAAAACTGGCTCCCGATTTTTTAGAATGTTCATAAATATCGCCAGGCCGCACGGCAAGGGCAGCTGGGGCGTCGTGAGCCAGGCCAAGACCAGGATTTTCCTTGAACCAACCTTAGGCTGGTTCACTGGGGTACGGATCGATCCTTGCTCAACTTTTGAAGATCACCCATTCATCCAGAGGCGCACGTTCGGTGCGGAGGGAATTCTCGGGCTTGGACTCATCTTCATAACCGAGCGCCATACCACAAACGACAACCTCCTCGTCTGGAATGCCGAGAACCGGCCTGAGCTGTTTGTGATATGGCGCAAACGCCGCCTGCGGACAGGTGTGCAATCCCCTGCCCCGCGCCGCGATCATGATGTTTTCCAGAAACATGCCGTAGTCGATCCAGGATCCGACTTCCAGCCGCCGGTCGATTGTGAAGATCATGCCCACTGGCGCGTCGAAGAAAATGAAGTTGCGGTCGTGCTGCGCGCGCATCCTTTCCACGTCGCGGCGTCCGATGCCGAGCAAGTTGTACAGCGCGAAGCCGACGGTTCTTCGGCGAGTCAGATAGGGTTCAAAGAACTGTTCGGGATAGTATTTGTATTCGTCCCACTGGGCTTTCTCGGCCCGGATTCCCGAGTTCAGGATGGCATCGGCAATCCGTTTCTTGGCTTCGCCTGAAGTCACATAGACTTTCCACGGCTGCATGTTGGTACCGGATGGCGCCCTTGCTGATACTTCCAGGATAGCCCTGACGGTCTCCTCGTCGACAGGATCAGGCAGGAAAGCCCGTACCGACCGCCTCGAGCCAATCGCATCGTCGACTGTCTTCTGGCGATCCGATCGCAAATCCGTCATGATCCGTCCACCGCTCAGAAACCCTTGCCGATCCGGCATTTGCACCGGATGGCGTGCGAAAATCCGGTGGCCCGTGATGGCGGTGCTTTGCACTACCGCGAACAATTAGGCAAGACCAAGGATCCGTGAAAATTCTCTTGATTTTTTCACGGATATTCGATTTCGTGAAATTCGGAGAGATATTTTCATGACTGAATTGGCGACCACAGAAGCTGGCTATCACGTGAACGGTCTTCCCGAAGCGCCGAAGGCGGTTCAGCTTGCCCGCGACATCCGAGCGCTCAGGCGCTCCCGAAACCTGACACTGACAGAACTCTCCCTGCAACTGGGCCGCTCGGTCGGCTGGCTCAGCCAGGTTGAACGCGGCATTTCAATTCCTTCCATAAACGACTTGCGCCAGCTCTGTATGGCGCTCGAAGTGCCGATCAGCTTGTTGTTCGCCCATGAGGTCGCCGACGAGGCGGAACGTGGCGTTGTGGTCCGCGCCGGCAAGCGGCGCCAGTTGGGCTCGACCGAGGGCCGTCTGCTGGAAGAGCTGCTTTCGCCCGACCTGGGCGGCGAGTTCGAAATCGTGCGGTCGGTTTTTGCACCGGGCGCGCGGCTGGAGAAAGCGCTGCTGCGAGATACCGAGGAAGCCGCATACGTCGTGTCCGGAAAATTCGACATCGAAATCGACAGTGCCTGGCACAGCCTCGGGCCGGGAGACAGTTTCCGGTTCAACCGCAAACCGCATCGCTGGCGAAATCCCGGCGATGAGGATGCGGTGCTTATTTGGGTCATAGCGCCTCCCGTCTACTGAGCGCATCAGCGGAGTACAGGTCATGGCAGACATTCCATCCACTGCGCGCGTAGTCATCATTGGTGGCGGCGTGGTTGGCGTCTCGACGCTCTATCATCTGGCCAAAGCCGGCTGGACTGACTGCGTCCTGCTTGAAAGGAACGAGTTGACCTCCGGCTCGACCTGGCATGCGGCGGGCAACGTGCCAACGTTTTCCGCTTCATGGTCCATCATGAACATGCAGCGGTACTCGACCGAACTTTATCGCCGGCTGGCCGATGAGGTTGATTATCCGATGAACTACCATGTCACGGGCTCGGTTCGTCTTGCACACTCTCGAGAGCGCATGCAGGAGTTCGAGCGGGTGAAGGGCATGGGGCGCTATCAGGGTATCGACATCGATGTCTGCAGCCCCGGCGAGCTGAAGACACATTATCCGTTTCTGGAACTGCACGACCTGAAAGGCGGGCTCTACGATCCCTGCGACGGGGATATCGATCCGGCGCAGCTCACCCAGGCATTGGCCAAGGGTGCACGCGACCTCGGTCAGAAGATTGTTCGTTTCTGTCCGGTAACCGGTGTCCGACGCGGCAAAGGCGAATGGATCATCATGACGGACAAAGGCGAGTTTCGCTGCGAGTACGTGGTCAACGCTGCCGGTTACCGCGCTCGCGAGGTAGGAAAGATGTTCGGCCGCGACGTTCCAATGGTCGCCATGTCGCACCAGTACATTCTGTTCGAGGAAGTGCCCGAACTGAAGGCGCGCACTGAAAAATCAGGACGCAAGCTGCCGCTGTTGCGAGACGTCGATACAAGCTATTACCTGCGCCAGGAAAAGAACGGCTTCAATCTCGGACCCTACGAGCGCAACTGTCACGCCCATTGGGTGACAGAAGACGATCCGATGCCGGATGATTTCTCCTTCCAATTGTATCCCGACGATCTCGAGCGGCTGGAATGGTATGTCGAAGACGCCATGGCACGAGTGCCGCTTCTGGCGACGGCCGGAGTCAGCAAGATCATCAACGGCCCGATCCCCTACCTTCCCGACGGCAATCCCAATATCGGCCCGATGCCCGGCGTTCCAAACGCCTTCGAAGCCTGCGTGTTCACCTTCGGCATCGCTCAGGGAGGCGGCGCCGGCAAGGTGATGGCCGAGTGGATCACCGAGGGCGCCACCGAATGGGACATGTGGTCATGCGATCCACGCCGGTTTGGCGATTGGTGCGATCTCGACTACGCGGTGGCGAAGGGAAAAGAGGTCTACGGCCACGAATACGCAATGCACTTTCCCCGCCATGCCTGGCCAGCCGGTCGCGGCAAGCGCCTTGGTCCTAACCACGAGAAGCTGAAATCGCTCGGCGCCCAGTTCGGCTCTTACAACGGTTGGGAGCGCGCCAACTGGTTCGCCAGGGATGGTGACGACACTTCCGAGCAGGCGACACAGACCTGGAACCGCGAAGGGCCGTGGCTGAAGCGCATACGAGAGGAATGCCATGCCGTGCGTGACCATTGCGGCGTGCTCGACCTGCCCGGTTTCTCCCGTTTCAATCTTACCGGCGACGGCGCAGCCGACTGGCTCGCACACAAGATCACCGGCAGCATTCCGAAACCGGGCAGAATGTCGCTCACCTATTTCGCCGACCACCGGGGCCGCATTGTCACGGAAATGTCGGTCATGCGCCACGACGATGACCACATGACGCTGATCACCGCGGCGACCGCGCAATATCACGATTTCGAATGGCTGAAGAAGGACCTGCCGGATGGCCTCACACTCGGCGATCACACCGACGATTTCTCGACCCTGATTGTAACCGGCCCGAGGTCCCGCGAAATCCTGTCGCCGCTCACCGACGGGGATCTGTCGATGCCCTGGTTGTCGATCCAGCCCGCGACCGTTGCAAACCGGCCGGCAGCGCTCGCCCGCGTCAGCTTTGCCGGCGAACTGGGCTGGGAAATCCACGCTGCCAACGAGCATGTGGCGGCAATCTATGAAGCGGTTCTGGCCGCCGGTGCCAAACCCTTTGGAATGTATGCGCTCGACAGTCTGCGGCTGGAAAAGAGCTACCGCACCTGGAAAGGCGATCTGTCGACGGACTACACCATTCTGCAAGGTGGGCTGGAGCGGTTTGTCAAATGGGACAAGCCGGATTTCGTCGGCAAGGCCGCACTGGAAAGCGAGCGCCAGCAAGGTGTAACAAAGCGTTTCGTCACTTTGATCGTTGACGCCGGGGATTGCGACGCGCCTTACATGTCAACGCTGTGGCACGATGGTCATGTTGTCGGTGAAACCACTTCCGGCGGCTGGGGCCATCGCGTTGACGAATCGATTGCTCTCGGCATGCTGCGCTCTGACCTTGCCAAACCCGGCACCATTGTCGAGGTCGAAATATACGGCGATCGGCGCAGGGCCATCGTCCAGCCTGACGGACCGCTCTGGGATCCGAAAAACGAAAGAATCCGTGCATGAAACTGAACACATTCTCGAGGGATCTGATCGCAAGGTTTCCGCTCGGCTTTGTTGCTACCGTCACGCCGGACGGACGGCCGAGCCTGTCGCCGAAGGGTACATTTCTCGTCCTCGATGACGAAACCATTGCTTTCGGCGAAATCCGCTCGCCCGGAACGATTACCAACCTGACTGCGCTGCCTGAGCTTGAGGTCAACTTTATCGACCAATGGAAACGCAAGGGCG
>JBFIBB010000065.1:0-13621 GCA_041582695.1 Rhizobiaceae bacterium | reverse complement strand
CGCTCGATGCGCAGCGAGAAGGCGTCGAGGTCGTTTATCAGGACCTGGCGCTTTGCGACAATCTGTCGGCGGCATCCAATGTCTTTCTGGGCCGTGAACCAGTTAAGAAAATGGGGCCGGTCAGGATCATCGATTATGCGAGCATGCGCACCCGGGCAGCCGAGCTCTTCGCCCAGCTTAAGTCCGAAACCCGGCCCCGCGATCTGGTACGCCGCATGTCGGGCGGGCAGCGCCAGGCTGTTGCCATCGCGCGAACGCTGCTGTCGAACGCCAAGATCATTTTGATGGACGAGCCGACGGCTGCGATTTCAGTACGCCAGGTTGCCGAGGTCCTCGACCTAATCCGCCGGCTTCGCGACCAGGGCATTTGCGTGATTTTGATCAGCCACAGAATGCCCGACGTATTCGCCGTTGCCGACAAGATCGCGGTGTTGCGGCGCGGCGAGCTGGTCGCCAGCAAGGCGACGGGAGAGAGTTCGCCGGAAGAGGTTACCGGCCTTATCACCGGCGCCATCGAACGGGCCTGAGAGAGAGACCATGACGACGATCGAGCAAGTAATTGATCAAAGCCAGCATCGCAGCAGCCTGTCGCGGGCGATGAACTTCCAGGCATTCTGGGTTCTTGTCGCGGCCATACTGGCCTGTCTGGCGTTAAGCTTCCTGACCGACGCGTTCGCAACCGAGCGAAACCTATTCAACGTGGCGAGAAACTTCGCCTTTGTTGCGATCATAGCGATCGGAATGACGGCCGTGATCGCCTCCGGCGGCATCGACCTGTCCGTCGGCTCGACAGTCGTTTTGAGCGCCATGGTAATCTCGGTGCTGATGTCGGCCGGGTATGCTTTCTGGATTTCCGCCATATTTGCCATTGCCGCGGCGCTCTCCGTCGGGTTGATCAACGGCGTTCTCATCGCCTATGTCGGCATGCCTGCCTTCGTTGTCACATTGGGCATGTTGTCTGCTGCAAGATCGCTCGCCATGGTCTTGTCGAACAACAAGATGATCTGGGAATTCGGACCGGACCATGACCTGCTGCTATGGATCGGTGGCGGATCGACCCTGGGGCTTCCGCATCCGCTCTATGCACTGCTTGCGCTTGCAATAGTCATGAGCCTTGTTTTTCGCTGGTCTCGCTGGGGGCAACACCTGTTTGCACTGGGCGGCAACGAACAGGCGGCAATCCTGACCGGTATCCCCGTCAAGAGACTGAAAGTCTCCGTCTACATGTTTTCCGCCTTTACGGCCGGCGTAGCCGGTATATTAATGGCAGGGTGGCTGGGTAGCGTTACGACCAACCTCGGACAGGCGATGGAACTGACTGTGATCGCGGCTGCGGTCATTGGCGGTGCGAATCTTGCTGGTGGCGAAGGTACGGTTGTGGGCGCTGTCGTCGGCGCGCTGCTGATCGAGGTAATCAGGAATTCGCTGATCCTTCTGGGAATCTCGAGCTTCTGGCAGGGAATGTTCATCGGCTGCTTCATAGTCATCGCGGTAGCCTTTGATCGCATAAGGAAGTTCCGGTCCAATGACTGAACCGGTCATTCCTTCAAATCCGGCATTGGGGGGCGTCGGTGCCATTCTTGAACCGACCGGTTCAAGGACAGGCGGTCGGGCAATAATCACAACTGTGTGGAGCACAGGAACTTAAATGTCGAACAGCCTAGTTTCCGAGCGAAAAAGCAGAGCGACCATGATCGATGTTGCCTCGCATGCGGGCGTTTCCCAGGCAACGGTGTCACTGGTTCTGAACGGCAGTCCCGGCGTCAAACTGGCCGACTCGACACGCCAGCGTGTGAAAGAGGCGGCTGAAGAGCTTGGATATACCCTGCCGCGCCGGTCACCCCGGAAAAATTCGGACACGCAGCCGGCAATCGTCTTCATGGTCGACGAACTGGCGAGCGATCCTTGGATGGCGATGGCGTTTGACGGCGCGCAGAAGAAAGCAACGGAATTCGGCTACAATACGTTCCTTGCCGTGACCAGCGATGATGCCGAAAACGAAGCTGCCGTTATCGACCAGTTCCATGGCAAGGATCTTGCAGGCGTCATCTACGGCACGATTCTGACACGCCGGGTGGAGCCATCAAAGCCGATCCTGAAACACCGTACGGTACTTTTGAACTGCTACGACAAGGATCGCAAATTTCATTCGGTCATCCCAGGCGACTTGCTGGGAGGCCGTACGGCGACCCAGCATTTGATCGAGGCAGGCAAACGCAGGATCGGATTCATCAACGGCCAGCAGGGAATCGATGCTTCGCGCGACCGCCTCAAGGGATATCGCCAGGCGCTGTCGTCAAACGATATTCCCTTCGATCCCGCTCTGGTGAAATCAGGCAATTGGGAGCCGTCTTCCGGATACGAGTGCACGAAAGAACTGCTTCAGTTGCAGGAGCGGCCGGATGCGATTTTCTGTGGGAACGATCTGATGGCCTACGGTTGTTACGATGCCTTACGCGAAGCCGGCCTGAGAGTACCGCAGGATATCGCGGTCATCGGCTTCGATGACCGGGAAATTGCGAAAAACACCCATCCGCCGCTGACAACCCTGATCTTGCCTCATTTCGAAATGGGCGAAATCGCCGCCGAGTGTCTGATCGAGATGGTTCGGGGTCACAACACGAAACCGTTCCAGACGAAGATCGAATGCAGTCTGGTGCTTCGGGAATCGGTTTAGACTCAATTCAGGTTCTCAAACACCACGCGCATTAACGTAAGTCGAACGAAACGTCGTAGTTGCGCAGATGAACAGGCGATTGCGCTTCGGCCCGCCAAAACACAGGTTGGCCACGACTTCGTCTACAAAAATCTTGCCTATGAGAGCACCGTCAGGCGCGAAGCAATGCACGCCGTCACCAGCCGATGACCAGATATTACCTTCCGTATCGAACCGGAAACCATCGAACAGCCCGGCCTCGCAAAAAACGAAGTCTTCACCCCTGCCAACCGATTTGCCGTCCGGATTCAGCCGATAGCGCCGAATGACAGGTTTATGGTCCGGAAAGTGGGTTTTGCCGGTATCCGCTACATAGAGCATCTTCTCGTCGGGCGAAAAAGCCAGACCGTTCGGCTGCTTCATGTCATCGATAACACGGGTGATCTCTCCGGAAGGATCAATGCGGTAGACGTGCCTTCCGTCCTGCTCCATTGGAGACGCATCCCCCTCGTACTCGCTGTCGATGCCGTAGGACGGGTCGGTAAACCAGATCGAACCGTCCGATTTCACCACGACGTCGTTGGGGGAATTCAGCCGCCTGCCGTCAAAGCTGTCGGCCAGCACGGTCCGCGAACCGTCATGTTCATAGCGGCTCACGCAGCGGCCGCGGTGTTCGCAAGCGATCAATCTGCCCTGCCCGTCGACGGTATGGCCGTTGTGATTGCGGCAGGGCTGTTCAAACGTCGCCACCTGGCCGTTCATTTCGTCCCAGCGCATGATGCGATCGTTCGGAATATCCGAAAAAATCAGGTATCTGCCCGCGGCGAGATAAGCCGGCCCCTCGGTCCAGCGCCCTCCGGTCCACAAGGTGTCTAACCCGGCGTTGATGTGGACCAGCTTTGCGAAACGGCTGTCACGGATTTCATAGTCGCCAGCAGGCATAGGATGTCTCCCCTAAATTTTTTTCATGCACGATCGCGGCAGCGGATCAAAGCACGTCCCGGCCGTTCCGGTGCAGGCAAATCTCACACGGGGACCGCAGAATGACGTTCACCCAAGCGATATATCTTTTGGCCGTCTGGTTGTGAACTTCCCACAGTTATTGTTCCATTTGCCCGCCGGCGAATACATTGCCGCTAGCCGCAATGCGTTCATCGTGCGAGGAATTTGACCTTGAGCCTGGCAAACGGGATTTCGACTGTTGTCCGAAAAAACACACCAAGCGCTTGAGGCGGCACTGGCGCGCCGCGCGGGCAATCGAGATATCGATCGGGAGGAACGATGGAATTTTTTGATCACGACCGCGACTTTGGCGGAACATTCGTTGGACGGATCTGGTCGCCGGACGCAGCGGGTCCTTCCATCGTCACACTGCGCGAGGGAATGGTCGTCGACATAACGGCCGCCGGTGCACCGACGGTCTCGGATATATGCGAGTTGGATGATCCCGCCGGATATGTCGCCAGCGCACCGGGATCGGCAGTTGGTCCACTGGAAGAAATCGCTGCCAACCGGCCCGGCGACGAAACGCGCCCGCACTTTCTTGCGCCCTGCGATCTTCAGGTTATCAAAGCCTGCGGCGTCACGTTTGCCTCATCCATGGTGGAGCGGGTGATCGAGGAGCGCGCCGCGGGCGATCCGGCGAAAGCCATGGACATCCGCAACCGCGTCGGGTCTGCAATCGGCGGCTCGCTGCGCAACATCGAAGCGGGATCGGACGAGGCGGCCCAGGTGAAGGCGGCGCTGATCGCGGAGGGTTTGTGGAGCCAATACCTCGAAGTCGGCATCGGTCCGGACGCAGAAGTGTTTTCAAAGGCGCAGGTTCTTTCAGCCGTCGGTCCGGGCGCAGAGGTCGGGCTTCACCCGATTTCGCGCTGGAACAACCCGGAACCTGAAGTGGTTCTGACCGTCTCATCGAAAGGCCGTATCGTCGGCGCGGCACTTGGCAACGATGTCAACCTCCGCGACGTAGAGGGCCGCTCGGCGCTGCTCCTGTCGAAGGCCAAGGACAATAATGCGAGCTGCGCGATCGGACCCATGATCAGGCTCGTGGACGATACATTCACTCTCGACGACGTACGCAACGCAGAACTTGAACTGACAGTGACCGGCACAGACGGTTTCATTCTCAAGGGTCATTCATCGATGCGGGAAATCAGCCGCGATCCTGAGGATCTCGTCAGCCAGACGATCGGCCGACATCACCAGTACCCGGACGGGCTGATGCTTTTCCTGGGCACGCTGTTCGCGCCAACCCAGGACCGCGATGTTCCCGGCGAGGGATTTACCCACAAGATCGGTGATGTTGTCAGGATTTCGTCGCCCGGCCTCGGCACACTCGAAAACACAGTTCGTCTTTCGACGGAATGCCGGCCTTGGACTTTCGGTTCGCGCGCCCTGATGAAGAACCTGGCTGCCCGCAATCTGCTCAAGGGTTGACTGCGGCCGCCCGCTGCCCGGTCAGGTGGCGTCTTGCCGGCGGCCGCTGGCGACGACAATCACCGAGATTATGATAAGTCCCGTGAGGATCAGCCGGTAGCCGGCGTCCAGGCCGAACGAGTTCAGCATCGCAACCAGAAGGAAGAGGAACAGGGCCGCGCCCCACAATCCCGGAACATTGGAAAAACCGCCGGCAACCGAACTTCCGCCAATCACAACAACGGCGATCGAATTAAGCAGATAGTCGGCGCCCATGTTCAGGGCTGCGCCGCCGGAAAATCCGGCCAGCAGAAAACCGCCCAAGGCCACAAGCACACCGCATTGCACATAGGTTGCGAACTTGATGAATTCTGTTGCCACGCCCGCCAGCCTTGCCGCGCGCTCGTTTTGGCCAATGGCGATGACTGACCGGCCGAAGGTCGTTCTGTCCAGGACAACAGTCATCCCTGCCGCCACCAGCATGATGCATATCGCCAGCACGGGAACGCCAGCGATCTTGGCGACGGTGAAATCCGCAAGCATCTCGGGCGGCTTCACCCGCAAGCCACGATTGTACCAAATGGCAGCGGACTGGAAAATGAAGCTCGCCGAGAGCGTCGCGATGATTGGCGGGATCCGGAGAATGCGGATCAGCCCGTAGTTGAAACAGCCGATTGCCACTCCGATCAATATCGCAATCGCAATTCCGACGGGGATCATTGCGTTTGATCCGTCCATCACTTTCATGGCGACCGTTGCCGCCAATGTCATGTTGGCCGGTATCGACAGGTCGACATTGCCAGGGCCGAGTGTAATGACAAACATCTGGGCGATGCCGACGATGGCGAAGAAGGTGCCGAACGTGAGTGCTGCGCTCGCCAGTTCGCCGCCACCCTTGCCGCCCGTGTAGGCGACGGTTGCCGCCCAAACACAAGCGGCGCCCAAGAAAGACCAAATCCACGGTTTGCCGAGAAGGATGCGGACGGGGTTCATCGTGCTCCGGCCTCCGCGCGATTGATGACCGCCCTAAGAGCGAGCACCAGAATGAGGATCGCGCCCTGCGCGCCTATCTGGAAGTCCGGGCTGAGGCGAAGGAATGTCAGGAAGGGTATCGTCAGGGTAAGGGTGAGCGCTCCGAGCACCGCACCGATCGGCGACACGCGCCCGCCGACGAACTCGCTGCCGCCAAGAATGGCGCCGGCGATCGACAGCAGGGTGTACCGCGTCGCGATATTGGCATCGGCAGCCGTCGTCAGGCCAACCAGCGCCATGCCGGCCAGCACGCCGAACGCTCCGGCAATCGCAAACATGGTCACCTTGACCCGCAAAAGCGACCATCCGGCACGGGCCACGGCAGCGGCATTGCCGCCGGCGCCGCGAAGGATTGCGCCGTAGGGCGAACGAATGAGGAAAATGTGCATGGCAATGCCGATGATTGCCGACATAATGATGGGCACCGGAATGAACGGGGTCTTTGCGTTCATCAGGAAGGCGATCCATTCTGGCGCCTTGCCACCGGGGGCTGGAAGCAGCAGCACGGCCAACCCGAGCCAGACGAATGACATGCCCAAAGTCACTACAATCGACGGCAGGTTCCTGATGTGTATGAGCGCCCCCATGGCCGCATACGCTGCAATGCAGGCGGCAAGCGCCGCCGCCCCCAACAGCGGGTTGTCATGCAGCCAGGTTGCCGTGATGCAAGCGGTCAGGCCGACGAAGTTTCCTATGGAAAGGTCAAGCTCGTTGATGCAAAGGATCAGCATCTGGGCGATCGTCGCCAGCACGATCGGAACCGAGAGCTTGAGCAACAGGCGCATGCCGTTGTAGCTCATGGTTCGTTCGTTCAGCGAGAATATCAGGATCAGGATGATTGCCAGCGAGACTGCCGGAAGAATTGCCCGCAGCACTTTGGTGGAGAGAATACCGGGCATCAGGCATCCTCCAGGAATGACGCCTGGAGGACTTTTTGTTCGGTCATCTCGCCCCGCGGCAGGTCAGCAACGATGCCACCGTCACGGAATACGTACACATGATCGCAATGGCGCAGTTCATCCATTTCGGTTGTGTACCAGATAAACGTCCTCCCGCCTGCTGCCTCGTCACGAATCATACCGTAAACTTCCTGCTTGGTTCCCACATCCACACCCCGCATCGGATCGTCCATCAGCACGATCGAGGCGTCGGAACCGAATGCCCGCGCGAAAAGTGCTTTTTGCTGATTGCCGCCCGAAAGTGAAAGAATATTGTTTTCCATGTTGTCCGTTCGGATGCCGATCCTGCGCTTCCATTCCGCCGCGAGCTTCTGCTCCTGATCGTCCTGGATCAGCCAATACTTCAGCATCCGCCGCATCGACCGGATCGAAATGTTCCGGCTTATAGACCAGAGCGGAAATATCCCGTCATTCTGTCGGTCGCCGGCGACCAAGGCTACGGGACCTGTTACCGTGACGCCATGAACATTATGGCCGGCCGCCGCGAATATCCGCATCAGCATGTCGGACTGGCCATGGCCGCCAAGACCGGCGAGCCCGACAATCTCTCCGCTGTGCGCTTTCAGGTCTGGAGCGTCCGCCGGCTCCGGGCTCGCGACTGATACCACAGGCTTTCCGGACGCGCGCTTCGAACCGGCGTCCTCTCGCGCGACGGCATCCTTTTCGGCGACGCTGCCCATGGCCGCCACAAGCGACGCGCGTTTGAATTCGCCCGCTTTGCGGACATCAACGACTTTTGCGTCGCGCATCACCACGATCTTGTCAGAGGTGGAGAGAATTTCCCCAAGCAGATGCGAAATGAGAATACAGCTTCCACCCGCGGATATGAACTTGCGAACGAACTTCAGCAATTGCTCCGCGCGGATCGCGTCGAGCGATGAGGTCGGCTCGTCGAGAATGACCAGCCTGGCCGGCGAATCGGTGACGGAAAACGCCCGCGCGATTTCCACCATCTGGCGTTTGCCGATTGCAAGGTCGCCCACCACATCAGAGGCCTTCACGCCATGACCGGGAAAGATCTCGTTCAGCTTGCTTGCGATAAGTGCACCGGCTCGTTTACGCCAGTTCACCCCCTTCAGCGCCGGATGCATTACCCGTGCATTTTCCGCGACGGTCAGATTCGGGCACAGGGACAGTTCCTGAAACACGCATCGTAGCCCCTGCTGGTGAGCGGTCCGAACAGAATAGCCGTTTGACAGGTCGGTACCGGAGATCAGGATTTTGCCGGAGTCGGGTGACAGCGTACCCGCGAGTATGTTCATTAGCGTCGACTTTCCGGCCCCGTTGTGGCCGACAAGCCCGACGCATTCGCCCGCACCGACTTCCAGATCCACGGTAGCCAGAGCACGAACGGCGCCGAAATTCTTTTCGACGCCGTTCAGGTTTATCAGCATTGCATCACCGTCAGTCATGGAGGCAGCAGCGATACCTGACTACGATACTCAAACTACATCGCGCCGCTGATTACTTTCTGCGCATCTTCGAGCGAGTACTCGACATTTGCAACACCGCCAACCTCTGTATTTGCGAGGTTTTCCTCCAGATTGTCCTGGTCAATGCGAAGGAAAGGAACGGTCAGGTCCTTCGGCACTTCTTTGCCGTCGAGTATTTGCTGGGCTACCCAGAAGGCCAGTGTCGAGACGCCTGGAGCGATCGAGACTGACATGGTCTCATAACCATTGGCGTCCTTCTGCTCTTTCCACCAGGTCAGTTCGTCCTGCCGATTGCCCATGACGATTACCGGCATTGGACGTCCGGCGGCCTTGAAAGCCTGCGCGGCGCCATATCCGTCGCCACCCTGGGTGACAACACCGACGATGTCGTCCGGCAAACTGGGCAGGATGCCGGCAACAGCTTTCTGTGCCACATCCTGCGCCCAGTCACCATGTACCGAACCGACGATTTCGAATTTGCCGGTTTCGGCGACGCCCTCGTGAATTCCGGCGCTGATTTCGTCATCGACGAATACGCCCGCAAGACCCCTGATCTCCAGAAGCTTGCCGCCATCGGGCAACCTGTCATTGAGATACAGGACCTCATCCTTGCCCATCTGCTTGAAGTCGACAGCAATCCGCCATGCGCAAGGCTCGGTTACGATGCCGTCGAATGATACGACTGTAATTCCTGCGTCGCATGCTTCCTTGACCGCACCGTTCAGACCTTCCGGAGAAGCCGCATTGACGACGATGGCGTCATAACCCTGGAGAATAAGGTTCTGGATCTGGGCTGCTTGTTCTGTCACCTGGTTTTCCGCGGTCGTGAATGCGTCGGCGGCTGCGACAACGCCCTCACTGACGGCACCCGATGTCACTTTTTCCCAGCTTTTCAGCATCGCCTGGCGCCAGGAGTTGCCCGCATAGTTGTTCGACAAGGCGATTTTCTTGCCCGACGTATCCGCCTGCGCTGCGATCGGCGCCGCCAAAAGCACCATGGCGGATGCCGCGATTATGGCTGTTGTATGTCTCATGCGTTCCTCCCTTACTCGAAATGAGAACATCAATACCTCTATATCAATTCCACGGTTTATTATAGATAAAAAAATTCACAAGCGAATTTTTCAATTCCGGTGCAGGAAACCGATATGAAAAGCGACACCGTGTTCAAACGCGCATTCAACGATGCCCTAGACCTTATCACCAAAATGGAGGACGGCGAACCAATTCCCTCCGAAAACAGTCTCGGCAAGCGCCTTGGCGTGAGCCGGACCACCATCCGCAAGGTCCTTTCGATTTTGGCGGAACACGGAATGATCGCCGGCAGCGGCCGAAGGCGGATTTACCATGAGTCACGAGCCAATCCGGAGCGGTTCCCGGAAGACGAGACCGTCTCAACTTCGGCGCAGGTCGAAAAGCGCTTCATGGAATGGATGCTGCACGACAACCCTCCCCGCGGAACCGTGATCAACGAACTCGAGCTTGCCCGGCACTTTGGCGTCGCTACCACGGGGATCAGGGAGTTTCTCAACCGGTTCCAGCATTTCGGCCTGATTGAGAAACGTCAGCATGGCGGTTGGGTTCTGAACGGGTTTACGACCGATTTCGCGCTCGAATTGTTTGAGATACGCGAGATGTTCGAATTGAGATCGGCCGGAGCGTTTGCTGAAATCCCCAAAAATTCGGCGATCTGGCAGGAGATTGAGTCCTTGAGGAAGGAACATCTGCAGTTGCTGGACGACATCGATCATCGCTACCATGACTTTTCCGACCTCGACAGTCGATTCCACCGCCTGATCAATTCCGTGAAGCCGAACCGGTTCATCGAGGGATTTCAGGACGTGATAGCGCTGATTTTCCATTACCATTATCAGTGGAACAAAAAGGACGAACGCCAGCGCAACGAAGTCGCCATACGCGAACATTTGACTTACATCGATGCCTTGTTCAGCCGAAACGCCTCCCTAATCGATCTGGCCTGCAGGGCTCACCTCGCCTCTGCGAAGGAAACGCTCATTCGCGCCACATCAGGCCAGGAAAAAGTAAATGTGGCGGAACACGGCGGCGCCCGGCGACCCAGGGAACATTGAGAATACTGTCCCGCAAACTGCTGCGATTTCAAGCACAGATGACAATTGCGTCAATATTGCAATCCAGAGGTTAAAAACCGTTTTCTAACGATAAAAAACAATTGACTCAATTATCGAAACGGCTTTGTATTTTCTCGATAAGATACAAATTTGAGATGTTTCGTGATTGTGGCCGAAAGTAAAGATACTGATGTTGTAGCTGGCGGCCCTCGTCATGACAGGCGTACCATCTTTGTTTCAGCAGGCCTGCGGCTACTGGGTTTTGGCCCTCTTCTTATCCTGACATTGATTATCGCGGTCATTGCGGCATTGACGCCGAGTTTCCTTTCACCCGGCAATATTTCCAACATTCTTGCCCAGACGGCCGTCATAGCAATCGTGGCGATGGGCCAGCAGCTGGTCATCCTGACGAGGGGAATCGATCTCTCCGTGGGTGCCAATCTGGCGCTGGCGACAGTCATTGGTGGCCTGGTGTTCAGGGTGGCCGATTCTGCCGTTCTGGTGATTGCAGCCATGCTTCTGACGGGTACCATCGTCGGAGCGATAAACGGCTTGGCCTTCGTGATGGGCCGGTTGCCGCACGCCTTCATAATCACACTCGCCACATTGAGCATCTGCCGCGGCTTGGCTCTTGAACTGGCTGTTGGTCATACGACCATGCGCGGCATGCCGGAAGCGGTTACACTTCTGGGCGGACAGGACAGTTTCGGCATTCCCAATTCCTTCTTCGTAGTCCTAGGCGCAGCCACGCTGGTGCTGGTCATGACGAAGGCGATGGTCTGGGGACGATGGCTCTACTCGGTCGGAGGCAATCCGGAAGCGGCCCGCGAAATGGGGATTCCCGTACGAGGCGTTTTGATTTCCACCTACGTCATATCCGGCTTTTGCGCAGGCATCGGCGCAGTGGTTCTTTCCGGACGCACAGCCGCTAGTTCGCCGCTTTATGGAAACCTTCTGGAGTTGGACACAATTGCGGCGGTCATCATAGGAGGAGCCAGTTTCCTCGGCGGGCGCGGTCATCTCGGGCACGCGCTTATTGGCGCGGTCATGATCGGTGTAATCCGCAATGCGCTGAACCTGCTTGGGGTTGACGTGTTTTTCCAGATGATCGCCATTGGTGTGATCATCGTAATCGCCGTCGAGGCGGACGTCTTGCGAAACTGGCTGGAGGCGAGAGCCCGAAACCTTCAGGCAGCGAGGTTGGAATGAATTCCGGCGCCGCCCCAGTGCTCACCGTGCAACAGGCCGAAAAGCGGTTCGGCGCCGTCCACGCACTTAAAAATGTCAGCATGGATGTGTACCGCGGACAGGTGCTCGCTCTGTTGGGCGACAACGGCGCTGGAAAATCGACCTTGATCAAGTGCATTGCAGGAGTGCATGCGCTTGACGGTGGTGAAATCCTCCTGGACGGAAAACCAGCATCGCTGCATTCGCCTGCCGCCGCCCGCCGCGCCGGCATCGAGACGGTTTATCAGGACCTAGCGCTTTTCGATAACCTTTCACCTGCTCAGAACTTCTATTGCGGTCGCGAATTGGCGGCCCCCCGATGGCTTCCGCGCGGGCTTCGTTTTCTCAGCAATCGCGCCATGGATCGCGAGGCGGCGGCGGTCATTGCCCGTCTGCGGGTGAAACTGCCGAGGCTGGACGCTCCCGTGGCGCTGATGTCGGGCGGACAGCGACAGGCTATTGCGGTCGCCCGCGCGACGGTTTTCGCCCGCAAGGTCGTGATTCTGGATGAGCCAACGGCGGCACTCGGGCTGCGGGAATCGCGCAAGGTGCTCGACTTGATCGCGCAACTGCGCGCCGAAGGCAACGCCGTCATCCTGATCACGCACAACATGGAACACGTCATCGAACTTGCCGATAGGGCGGTAGTGCTCAGGCAGGGTCGAAAAGTCGGGGAACTGAAGCCGGAGCGGGCAAACCAGCACGAGTTGGTCGCCATGATCGTCGGCGCCGAAACATGAGAATCGCCACCTAGAGGGGGTGGTGAGAGCAGGATCGCCTCATTCCGGGACGATCGAATCAGGGAGGTTGGAATGAACCTGAAACTACTACTTGGAGGACTTGCGCTCGCAACCGCGATCACCGGTCCGGCACTGGCCGAAGATGTAAAGATCGGCTTCATAACGAAATTCCCGGTCCCGTTCTTCGCCACCATGGAGAACGCGGCAAAGGCCTATGCCGATGCAAATCCCGGTGTGGAGATCATCTACGGCCAGGGGACGTCAGCCACCGACATCGAGGGACAGATTGCTCTGATTGAATCGATGGTCACACGCGGCGTACAGGGGATAGCGCTAACGCCGGTCGACCCGACCGTCGCGCCCGCGCTCGACAAGGCCATTGGAGCCGGCGTAAAGGTCGTTCTGATGGACAACAATATTCCTGACTGGAACGGACGGACCGCTCTCGCGACAACCGACAATTACAATGCGGGCAAGATCGCAGGCGAATATCTCAAGACGGTCCTCAAAGATGGCGACACGCTGGGAATTCTTGAAGGCGTTCCAGGTGTCCCGTCGCTCGACGACCGGGTCAATGGCATGCTGGAAGGACTCGACGGCGTCGAAGTGAAAATCGTCGGTCGCGGCGCGACAAACTGTACCGAAGAACTCGGTATCAACGTCGCGGAAGATATTCTCACAGCCAATCCGGACTTGAAGGCAATCTATGCGGCTTGCGGTCCTCCAGCAGCCGGTGCTGCTCAGGCAATCAAAAATGCCGGTATAGACACGGCGAAATTCGTGCTCGTCGGTTTCGATTTCTGTTGCGGCGAGGAAGAAGCGCTTACCGCAGGTATCGAAGACGCAACCGTCGCGCAGTTTCCTTCGAAAATGGCGGAGCTCGGCGTGGATGCTCTGGTCAAGGCGATACGCGGCGAAGCGGTCGAGTCATTGATCGATTCCGGGGCGGCGCTGGTCACCAAGGACAATATGGCGCAGTTCCAATAAATCGTGTCGGGGCCGGCTGCCGCCGGCCCCTGCCCGGCATCAGATTGACACATCACCTGGATCGGCATCGCGAGCCATG
>JBFIBB010000064.1:0-13673 GCA_041582695.1 Rhizobiaceae bacterium | reverse complement strand
TGTTGAATAATTGCACGCCAAGCTTTTCGGTCTTTTCGCGCAACTCCGCCGACCGGTCGGCAGTAACCAGGCAACATACCAGATTTGGGCCGCAACGTGTGCGCATGATCTCGATGATTTCCAGCCCGCTTTCCTTGTCGAGATGGTAGTCGGCCAGAACTACCGCCGGCTGGAAATCGGGATTGTCAAGCAACGCCAATAAATCACTGGAATCCGATGCACATTCGACCTGGCAATCCCAGTTCTCAAGAAGTTCGCGCATTCCTTCCAGAATTCTTCTGTCGTTGTCGACACAGAGAACGGAAAGACCGGCGAGCGATTGGCCAACCGGCGCGGTGACGACGTTGCGCTTGGCCAGATCGGCCTCCAACGCTTTCGCTGTGCCGATAACGACACCGAACCGTGTTCCCTTGCCCGGGACAGAACTCAGGCGCAGTTCGAGGCGCAACACCCGCGCGATGCGATCGACGATGGAAAGGCCAAGCCCCAGCCCTTCTGCGACACTGGCGCCTTCGTCGAGGCGTTCGAATTCGCGAAATACGGCATTGAGCTGGTCTTCGCGAATTCCTATGCCGGTGTCGAGCACCTGTATCTCGACGAAGTTTCTCCTTCGCCGTGCGCCAACAAGGATTGTGCCTTTCCTCGTGTATTTTATGGAATTCGAAACGAGATTCTGCAGGAGCCTCAGAAGCAGGTTCCTGTCGGTGTTGACGAACAGCGTACAAGGCACAAAACGAAGTTCGAGCCCCTTTTCCCGCGCAAGCGGGGCAAAATCATTCTCGATGCGCTGCAGCAAGCCATCGAGACAGAAGACCGAGTTTTTCGGAACCATGGCGCCGGTATCAAGCCTCGAGATATCCAGTACCGCACCCAGGATCGTCTCGACCGATTCAAGTGCTGATTCGATCTTTTCCGCCGATGCGGCCTCCTTTGAATCTCCGGAACGCTCAATGAGCGCCGAGCAGTAGAGACGCGCGGCATTCAGGGGCTGCAGAATATCGTGGCCGGCGGCTGCCAAAAACCGTGTCTTTCCGAGGTTTGCTTCATCAGCAATTATTTGCGCCTGCGCGAGTTCCTGGTTGACCCGCGTCAATTCGGCGGTTCTGTCTGCGACCCGCAATTCCAGCGACTCGTTGGCCTGTTTCAATGCCAGATCGGCTTTCACGTTGGCTGTCACGTCGGTGTAGGTGGTGACGATGCCGCCGTCGGGCATCGGATTGGAGCGAATGTCGATGATCTTGCCGCTGGTTCGCAGCGACAACTGCCAGGATTGGCCGAACGTCGCGATACGCTCGATTGACTGGTTTTCAGCACCGCTTTCCAGGTCGCCCCGATCGATCAGTTGCCTGATTATCATAGTCAATGGCAGCCCGACTGTACCCATGCTGGCCGGAAGATCGAAAAGCTGCCGGAACCGGCGATTCCAGCAGGTCAACCTGAAATCCGCATCGAAAACCGTGATGCCCTGTTCCATCTGATCGAGCGCGATTTGCAGAAGATCGCGATTGTGCTGCAGCGCCTCAGAAGCATCGTCGAGCAACCTCAGGGCGTCCTTTGGATCGGTGTCGCGGCGCTTGAAAAGCAGGGATAGAATCAATCGGGCGGACGAACTCCCGACCGCGCTCGTCAACAACTGTTCGGAATACCGGATAACCACCGTGTCGGCTTGATCGGCGCCGGACAATTGCCGGCTCTCCTGTTCTGCGAAAGCCTGAAAGGAACGCTCTGTCCGCTCAACGCCGAGGTAGCGCGAGATGGCGTCCTTGAGATCGTCGATCGTTACTGCCGTGCGGAACCTGCGGCGGATCGGGATCGGACCAGGGTCGCGCGGCACGAATATCGCAGCCTGAATGCGTTCCAGCGGCGTGGCAATGCGCGACAGCGATCCGAGCACGAAAAATAGCGCATTGACGCCAAGGCTCCACATCACGCCGTGGTTGAGCGGATCAGCGGAAACGCCAAACAGGGCCTGAGGGCGCAACGATGGAAGGCCGAACAGCCCATCGGTGACAATACTGTTCGACGATGAAACCAGCGTTGGCAGAAGCAATGTGAACGCCCACATGGCGATGCCGGCGCTCATGCCGAAAATCGCGCCACGGGCGTTTGCCCCGCGCCAGACGAGCGCTCCGATGAATGCCGGACCGAATTGCGCTATTGCGGCAAATGACAGAAGGCCAATCGAGACGAGGCGCGTGTTGTTTTCGGTTTCGTTGAAGTAGAGATAGGCGCCGAGCAGAATAAAGAGGATTGACGCACGGCGGATATTCAGGATCGTTCTCGACCAATCCTCGCTGTCCCTGGGCTTTGGCCGAGTCAACCGGTTGAGGAACAGCGGAATGACCAGATCGTTCGAAATCATGATCGACAGTGCAACGGTCGCCACAATCACCATGGCGGTTGCTGCGGACAAACCTCCGATGAAGGCGATCATGGCGAACACATCATGTCCCGCCGCCAGCGGTAGCGCCAATACGTACAGGTCCGCGGACGTATCGTTTCCTATCGTGGCAATCCCGGCAAAGGCGATCGGCAGCACGAACAGATTGATCAGCACCAGATAAAGAGGGAACAGCCAGCCGGCGGTGCGCAACTCCGATTCATCGCGGTTCTCGACGACGGTTACATAGAACTGGCGCGGCAGGAGCAGAATGCCGAAGCCGCTGATCAGCGTCATGACAATCCATGTCGCCAGGGACGGACGATAGGCGGCGGCTGCCTGAACATCGGGGTTCGCCTTGACCGCGGCCAAGAGGGCGCCTGAATCTCCGTACAGCGCAAAAAGAACCATCAGGCCTATTGTCAGGAATGCCGCGAGTTTGATCACCGATTCGACCGCAACAGCGAGGATCAGTCCGTCCTGATGTTCGGTAGCGTCGGCGTGCCGTGTACCGAAAAGAATGGAAAAAAGGGCGAGCAATACGGCGATGATCAGCGCGATATCCGCAGGCAGGGTCTCAGGAGGAGCAACGCCAGAATTGTAATGCTCGGCCATCAACTGCAACGAACCGGCAATCGCCTTGAGCTGCAGCGCTATGTAGGGCACGGTTCCGATCGTGGCGATCACCGCAGCGATCGAAGCGACCGCGAAGCTCTTTCCGTAGCGGGCCGCCAGAAAGTCAGCAACAGACGTGATTTTCTCGGCCTTTGCCAAGCGCACGATCCGCACCAGCATCGGATAGCCGAACAAAAATACCAGGATAGGGCCGACGAATATCATGATGTATTCGATACCGCGTTCGGTCGCGAGACCAACGGAACCGAAGAATGTCCACGACGTGCAGTAAATCGCCAGGCTAAGGGAGTAAATGAAGGGGCGCGAAGCATTTGCGTTGCCGCGCATCGCCCGGCGATCGCCCAGGCTTGCTACCGCAAACAGCAGCGACACATACGCCAAAGCGAGTATGACAACGATCCAGCCTTGCAAATCCTGCGTTCCCAGCCAAAACAAGCCGCACGAGGAGATCAGGCAAGCATAGACGAAAGCCGCTGTCCATTCTACGCATTGCCGATATCGAGCTGTTGATCGTCAAGGAGCGGCCGCCGTATCGAATGACATCAGCAGTTTCTAATGTTATGCAACGCGAGTCGGACGTAATATCCAGTCAATCAACTGAAACAGGAGGGGTAATGCTTAAGGAATTCAAAGAGTTCATTGCCAAAGGCAATGTCATGGACCTCGCCGTCGGCGTCATCATCGGCGGGGCCTTCGGGCTGATCGTGAAATCGTTGACCGATGACATTATCATGCCAATCGTCGGTGCGATTTTTGGCGGCTTCGACTTTTCGAACTATTTCCTGGCATTGTCCGGATCCGTGAATGCCTCGACGCTCGAGGCGGCTCGCGAACAGGGCGCTGTTCTTGCTTACGGCAGCTTCATAACCGTCGTGTTGAACTTCCTGATCCTTGCCTGGATCATTTTCATCATGGTCAAGGCGGTCAACAAGCTTCGGCGCGAGCAGGAGGAGGCGCCTGCCGAACCTGCGCCGCCGCCGGCGGATATTGCACTTTTAACAGATATCCGCGATCTGCTTGCCAAGGGTAAGTGACAACACAAGACGCGGTCTGGCACTTCTTTGATGACAGACCGCGTCGTATCGCCGGGGAACGGTATGAAACCGATCGATCATCTCGGGCCCGGCGGGGCAAGTGCGCCGGATAGCGGCATTGTCGAGGTTGCAGATCGCGGCCGCAACAAGCCGGAAATCATCCCGCTTTGGGTGGGCGAAGGCGACCGTCCCACACCAGACTTCATCTCGGAGGCCGCAATTACGGCGCTGCGGGCCGGCGAAACATTCTACACATGGAATCGGGGCATTCCCGAATTGCGCGAAGCGCTCGGCCGGTATCATGCCCGGCACTTCGGAAATGCCACTTCGCCTGACCGCCACATCGTGGTCGGATCCGGCATGCAGGCGATCCAACTTTCTATCCAGGCGATTGCAAGTGCAGGCGACGAGATCGTGTATTTTTCACCTGCGTGGCCCAACTTCGCGGCCGCAATGGGCATCGCCGGCAGCAAACCGGTCGCCGTGGAACTCGATTTTGGCAACCATTGGAGTTTCGATCCCCAAAAACTGCTTGCCGCGCTGACACCGCAAACGAAAGCGATCTTCGTCAACTCACCGAGCAATCCGACTGGATGGACGGCGGACCGGGAAACGCTGACAACGATCCTCGATATCGCGCGCCGGCGCAAACTGTGGATCATCGCGGACGAGACCTACAGCCAGTTTCACTACGGAGAGGGCCGCGCCGCGTCTTTCCTGGATATCATGGACGACGACGACCTGATCATCTTTGCCAACACTTTCTCCAAGAATTGGGCGATGACCGGATGGCGTATCGGATGGGTCACCATCCATCCATCGCTGCAACAGACTTTTGAAAATCTCGTGCAGTATTCGACCTCGGGAGTCCCCCAGTTCCTGCAGAAAGGCGCGGTCGCGGCCCTGGATCATGGCGATGCTTTCGTAGCCGAGCAGGTTGCGGCGGCGAAGGTAGCTCGCGATCTGGTCGCCACGAAACTGCGGTCCACCAACCGCACCTTTTTCGATGTTCCGCAAGGCGCATTTTATCTGTTGTTCGGCGTAGAAGGCATCGAAGACACGCGCCAGGCCGCGTTCGATATCATCGATCAAGCCGGTGTTGGACTGGCGCCGGGGACCGCATTCGGAAAAGGCGGCGAGCGGTTTTTCCGGCTTTGCTTTCACAGGCGAATCGACCTGCTCGAAACGGCCATGGACCGGCTGGTCGACTGGATCAAGACCGAGAACACATCTCCGTAAAAAGGATCAGCCGCCCGATTTCGGTACGACCAACGGAATTATTCTCTCGGTCTTCGAAATCTGCGGCGCACCGTCTCCGGCAAACGGAATTCCAAGCGCAGACCAGGTTTCGAGCAGGGCATTGGAAAGTTCACCGATAAGCTCGTCAGTATGGAACGGGCCCGGCGTGATGCGCAGGCGCTCGGTGCCGCGCGGCACCGTCGGATAGTTGATCGGCTGTATATAGATGCCGTGGCGCTCGAGAAGCCTGTCCGTCGCCGCCTTGCAGACTTCCGGATCGCCGACCAGCACCGGAACAATGTGGGTTTCGGAGGGCATGACCGGCAATCCGGCCGCAGAAAGGACGTCCTTGGTGCGCTGCGCCTGGCGCTGCTGGGCCTGCCTCTCACCGTCGGAATTCTTCAAATGGCGAATCGACGTCACCGCTGCCGAGGCAATCGCCGGCGGCAGAGCCGTGGTGAAAATGAAGCCTGGAGCATAGGACCGGATGGCATCGATGATCGCCTTGTTCCCGGTGACATAGCCGCCGAGCGTGCCAAAAGCCTTGGCCAGCGTGCCCTCGATGATGTCGATCCGGTGCGCGAGATTTTCCCGTTCGGTTATGCCGCCGCCACGCGCGCCATACATGCCGACGGCATGAACCTCGTCGATATAGGTCATGGCATTGTACCGGGCGGCCAGGTCGGCGATCTTCGCGATCGGGGCGAGGTCGCCATCCATCGAATAGACCGATTCAAAGACGATCAGCTTGGCGCGCTCGCGGCCCGCCGAGCGCAGGATTTCCTCGAGATGGGCGATATCGTTGTGCCTGAAAATCTTCTTTTCGCAGCCGGCGCGGCGAACGCCTTCAATCATCGAGGCATGGTTGAGTTCATCGGATATCAGCAGGCAGTTGGGCAACAGTCGCGCAACGGTCGAGATTGCGGCCTCGTTCGACACAAATCCGGAAGTGAACACCAACGCCGCCTGTTTGGCATGTAGATCGGCAAGTTCCGCTTCCAGTTCCACGAGAGGATGGTTGGTGCCCGATATGTTGCGCGTGCCGCCGGCGCCGGTTCCCATGCTGCCGGCTGCATTCTGCATTGCAGCGACGACGTCAGGGTGCTGGCCCATACCCAGATAGTCGTTGGAACACCAGATGGTTATTTCCCGGACCTGCCCGTCCGCGCGCCAGAGCGCACGCGGAAATTTGCCGACGATGCGTTCAAGATCGGCAAACACACGGTAGCGCCGCTCAGCCTTGACCTGATCGATCGCTTCCTGGAAAAACCGGTTGTAATCCATAGAAAATTCCTTGTACTCCGGCGAGACATTATGCGCAGCGGGACATTTCGTCCACCACATGGTCGCTGGTCAAATTGCCACGCTCAGCCCTTCGAACAACCAAACTTCAGGTCATCAACGACCACAGATGCCGAAAACGTCCCTTGTCCCAGATCAAACGCGGTCGTTCATTTGCATTTAATGCAAACTTTTGACTGGCGGCGATCAAGTATTGGCGCAGCCGGTAATATTTTTGATATTACTTCGCGATAGGAGTTGGACCAGCACGAAGAAGCCAGCCGATCTGTAGCCGCCGATGTCATCTCTCGGTAGCGGTCCGGTGTAAGAAACAGGGAATCGCTGAATGACGGTCCTTATTACAGGCGGAGCCGGATATATCGGCAGCCATATGGTGTGGGAGCTGATCGACCGCGGCGAGAAGGTGGTCGTCATCGACCGCCTGTCAACCGGTTTCGACTGGGCAGTGGCGCCCGAAGCCGACCTCGTAGTCGGCGATATCGGCGACAGCGATCTGGTGGCAGACGTAATCCGGAAGAGAAATGTGAATGCGATCATCCACTTCGCCGGATCAATCGTTGTGCCTGACTCAGTTTCAGATCCGCTCGGTTACTATGAAAACAATACCGTCAAATCGAGAGCGCTGATCGAAACCGCGATAAAGTGCGGTGTTCCCCATTTCATTTTCTCGTCAACTGCGGCCGTTTACGGAACGGCCGGACTCGAACCCATCGCGGAGGATGCATCGCTGCATCCGCTTTCGCCCTACGGCCGCTCGAAGCTGATGACGGAATGGATGCTGAGCGACGCAGCGGCGGCGCACGACATCCGCTTTACGGCACTCCGCTATTTTAATGTTGCTGGCGCTGACGGCCAAGGGCGCACCGGCCAATCGACGCCTGGCGCAACCCATCTGATCAAGGTTGCCTGCGAGACTGCGTGCGGGAAACGCGCGTCCATGGATGTGTTTGGTACGGACTATCGGACACCCGACGGCACCTGTGTGCGCGACTATATCCACGTAAGCGACCTGGCGAATGCTCACGCGCTGGCGCTAGACCGGCTTCGCAACGGCGGCTCCAACCTGATTGCCAATTGCGGCTACGGACACGGCTATTCCGTGCTCGAGGTGCTCGATGCAGTGCGCAGGGTATTTGGAAGCGACTTTACCGTAAACATGGCTGGCAGGCGTCCGGGCGACGCCGATTCGGTCGTTGCCAACGCCGATCTGCTGCGCGGTGAACTCGGATGGAAACCCCGCTTCGACGATCTCGACCGGATTTGCGCGGATGCGCTGAACTGGGAACGCCTGCTGGCGCGCAAGAATCACAATCGCGGCACGTGATGCCGGGAGCGAGAGTTCGCAGCGGTTCGACAGGCTGCCAGATCACTAACCCGGCGAGGAGACCAACCTGGCTTCGCCGAGGGAACGGTCGAGCCTTGCCGGATATATCGCATAAAGCGCTGCACCGCGCATGATCAGAAACAGGTGTAGCGCCGCCCAGTTGCCGTGGTTCTCCCATATCATGCCGAAGGGAATTAACGTGGCGGCAAAAATGACGAATGACAGCGTCATCATGTTGCGCATGTCGCGCGACCATGTGGCGCCGATATAGACCCCGTCCATCTGGAACGCCGCGACGCCGGAAACCGCGGTCAGCGCGGCCCACGGAAGGTATGTTGTCGCAGCGGCGCGAACCTCGGGAGCGGTCGTCATGATCGCCACGAGCATGTCTCCAAACAGCATCGCTGACGCCGAAAGCACCGCCGCGATTGCAAATCCCCAGACCGCGGTCAGGCGCACAGCCTGTGTGAAGGCGGGTCGGTAGCGCGCCCCGATCGCCCGTCCGGCCAGTTGCTCGGCTGCCGTGGCGAAACCGTCGAGCATGAAACCCGCAACCAGAAAAAAGTTCATCAGGACGGCATTTGCGGCAAGCGGTACTTCGCCCAGTTGGGCGCCCGCCCGGGTAAACAGGGCGAATGCCGACAACAACAGGAATGAGCGGATCATGATATCGCCGTTGATGGCAAACAGGCGAACAAGGGCTGCCCGATCGAAAAGTCGCGCGCGTCCGGGAAATATCGGGCGGTTTGCGCTCCGCAAAACCAAAGCCACTCCGCAGATCGACGCGCCGATTTCGGCAAGCACGGTACCCCAGGCAACGCCTTCGATGCCCCAACCCATCACCAGACCAAGAAAAACCGACAATGCAATGTTGCTGCCATTGAGCAGGAACTGCAGAGCGAGACCCTTCATCGCTTCGCCACGCCCGAGAAAATATCCGAGCACAGCGTAGTTCATGAGCGAGAGGGGGGCGGCCAGTAGCCTGATGCCGAGATAGAGCGACATTGCATTGGTGACGGCGTCACTGGCTGCCATAAACCACCCGCCAAGCAACGCGATCAGCGGCGAAGCGAGAACAATGATTAGTCCGGAAATCAGCGAAAGCAGAACGGCGCGCCATAAAATGGCCTGTTCTTCCCCGCGATCCTCTGCGCCGAAAGCCTGGGCGACCAGCCCGGTCGTGCCGGACCTCAGGAAGTTGAAGCTGGCGAACACAAGATCGAGTATTATGGCACCCGCTGCCAGTCCGCCGAGCATTGCCGGATCCGCGAACTGGCCGACGACCGCGGTGTCGGCGATGCCAAGCAGCGGCGTCGTCATGTAGGCAAGGGTCATCGGAACCGCGATCGAAAGCACGAGCCTGTTCGATACGGTAATCGGACGTACCAGTTTGTCATCAGGGATCATCGCATTGCGGTCCGGCTTGTGGCGAAGCCCCGGCGACGCAAAGCAATGAGATGTTCCGGAGGCATGGTTTCGAATTTTGGGCAGCGCGATTTACGCCTGCAAACGCCAGTTCCGCAACGGTTTTATGGGCCCAAGATCGACCAATATGACACAAGCCATTCGTAACGGGTTCAGGCGGCCTTCGTCGACTTGCCGCGAACAGGTTTCCCCGGGAGACCGTCGCCGCCGCCCTTTAGCGTCGCAACGGCGTCGTGCTGGCTCAGAAATACCTCGCCGGTTAGATGCTTGAGGAAATCGATGCGTTCCAGCTTGTCCATCACGGGTCCCTTCACCTCCGACAAGTGCAGCTTGACCCCCATGCCCGACAGGCGCTCGTTGATGGTCTCGAGGGATTCGAGCGCGCTCATGTCGATATCGTTGATTGCCGGGCATGCGAGGACGACATGGTGGATATCAGGTTTTCCGGCGACGATGTCGTACACCCGGTCCTCCAGGAATCTGGCGTTGGCGAAATAGAGGCTTTCGTCGACCCGGATCGACAAAATCGCCGGATCGGTAATCACCTTGTGGCGCAGGATATTGCGATAGTGTTCCGTTCCGGGGACCTGTCCGACCACGGCCATATGCGGCCGTGACGTGCGGTAAAGATAGACCAATATCGACAGGCCCACGCCCGCCGAAATTCCGAATTCGACACCGGCAAGCAGTGTAACGGCGATCGTTGTCATAACTGCCGAGAAATCGGCCTTGGAGTAAGCCCAGGTTTTTTTCAATATCGACATATCGACGAGCGAAAGAACGGCGACGATGATGGTTGCCGCCAGTGTAGCCTGCGGCAGCCATGCGAGTAGCGGCGTCAGCGTGACGACCGCGATCACGATACCGATAGCGGTGAAGGCTCCGGCCGCGGGCGTTTCGGCTCCGGCATCGAAATTGACCACGGAGCGGGCAAAGCCTCCCGTCACCGGATAACCGCCCGATATGGATGCCGAGATATTGGCTGCGCCGAGCGCCACCAATTCCTGGTCCGGTTCGATCCGCTGACGACGCTTGGCCGCAAGCGTTTGGGCAACGGAAACCGATTCCACAAAACCGACAATCGAGATAAGCGCTGCCGCTCCGGCCAATTCGATCCACAGGTCGAAGGAAAAGGATGGCGCGGTTAGCGGCGGCAAATCGCCGGGAACCGCACCGACCAGGCTTACGCCCGCGTTTCTCAGATCCAACAACCATGCAAGCGCAATCGTCGTCGCAACGGCGAACACCGGACCGCTGCGCGCAATCAGTTTGGCGGCGTGGGATGGAATGCCGAAGCGGGCAAGCAGTTTTTCCAGGCCGGAGCGAACCCAGAACAAGAATAGCAAAGCGCCGGCGCCGATCGCGAGGGTTGCGAAGTTCGTGTCCGCGAGGTTCTCGGCAAGCGATGGCAAAAGCTCGGGCAATGTTACACCCGAAGCCCTTATGCCCAGAATGTGCCTTACCTGGCTTAGCGCTATCAGTATGCCCGACGCAGTGATGAAGCCGGCAATTACGGGATGGGAAAGGAAATTCGCCAGAAACCCGAGGCGCAGCAAACCGAGCGCCAGCAGAAACGCGCCGGACAGGAACGCCAATGTAATCGCGGCGGCTATAAATTCCGCCGAACCGGGATCGGCTATCCTGCCGATCGCCGTCGCGGTCATCAATGACACAACGGCGACCGGACCGACCGCCAGCGCACGGCTGGTGCCGAACACCGCATAGGCGACAAGCGGCAGGATCGACGCATAAAGTCCCATTTGCGGCGGCAACCCCGCAAGCATCGCATACGCCAAAGATTGCGGGATCAGCATGATCGTCACGATGAGTGCCGCGGTCAGGTCGGCAGTCGCATTGGCGCGGCCATAAACTGACCCCCATTCCAGTATCGGGAAGTACCGGCCCAGAACATGCCAGGACGATTTGTAGGCCTTGCCGTTCATGAAGCCGCCCTCGCGGTGCGCCCGGCCAGTCCGCTCGCCATTTCCATTTTTCCCAGTTGGGCCACATCCATCCCCGCAATGCGTCCCGAAATGTCCGGTTCAACGTTCATGTTGCTCACGCCGATCGCCGCCTTTCGCCTCGATAATACATTTATATATTCTAACTTTCATATACATTAGCCGGGACTTGTCGCGTCATGCCCTGTCACTCATGCAGGGCATGTGCAGCGATAGCAGTTCGCGACAAACGATGTGGTGAGCCGACCTAGCCCTTGAGTTGCTCGACCAGCCCGTAGAGGTTCGTGCAGCGGCCTCCGGTCCTGCAGTAGGCGAGGATGGGACGCTCCGCCGACGCCATCGCCTGCGCCATGTCCCTGACATTGTCTGGGGTTATGGCGCCGGAAACAACCGGGATATAGTGAAAGGCCATTCCGGCTTTCTCGGCGGCCAATCTGATCTGCTCATGCGCGACGGCGCCTTCTTCGGAGTCCGGTCGATTGGAAATCAGAGTGCGGAATCCGAGGCCGGCAATGGTTTCCACGTCATCTGCTTTTATCTGACCGGCGACGGCAACTCCGTCTGCAATTGGCCGAACTTCCATATTGTCACCCTTTCCCGAATCGTCCGTCAGAGCCCGTTTACCGGCACCTTGAGGACAGGATGGCCATCCTTGTCCTTCGGCAGGTTACCCGCGCGCATATTCACCTGCAATGAGGGGATGATCAGCTTGGGCATCGCAAGCGTCTTATCGCGTTCCTCGCGCATTGCAACGAATTCATCCTCGGTGACGCCGTCCTTTACATGGATGTTGTGTTTGCGCTCCTCGCCGACCGACGTTTCCCACTTGATATCGCGTCCGTTCGGCCCGTAATCGTGGCACATGAACAATCGCATCTCATCGGGAAGGGACAGGACCCGCTTGATCGACCGGTAGAGTTGGCGGGCATCGCCACCGGGGAAGTCGGCCCGCGCCGAACCGCCATCGGGCATGAACAGAGTGTCGCCGACGAAAGCGGCGTCACCGATGATGTGCGTCATACAGGCCGGGGTGTGGCCGGGCGTATGAATGACGTTGGCCGTCATCGTGCCGACGCGGTAACTGTCGCCATCGCCGAACAACCGGTCGAACTGCGAACCGTCTCGCTGAAACTCGGTGCCCTCGTTGAACACCTTGCCAAAAGTGTCCTGCACGATCGTTATGTCTTCGCCGATACCGAGCTTGCCGCCGAGCTTTTGCTGAATGTATGGCGCCGCGGAAAGATGATCGGCATGGACATGGGTTTCGATGATCCACTCCAGTTTCCAGCCATTTTCGCTGATGACCCGGATCAACTCGTCAGCGTGGTCGTATGTGATACGGCCGGCCGCGTAGTCGATATCCATAACGCTGTCGATGACCGCGCAAGCCTCCGAATTCGGATCCTTGACGATATAGGAGATCGTGTTCGTCGCTTCATCGAAGAAGCCGTGCACCTCCGGCTTGACCGTCA
This sequence comes from Rhizobiaceae bacterium, assembly GCA_041582695.1. GTDB lineage: Bacteria > Pseudomonadota > Alphaproteobacteria > Rhizobiales > Rhizobiaceae > JAWKWH01. Next base: position 900 of record JBFIBB010000064.1, on the reverse strand, counting down.
TGTCGGGCGTAAATGGCAAAGTTTCGGTCATAGTCAGACTCTCCAATGCTTCATATCATTCAGGCTGAAGTGGCTGCGACTGTCGCCGTTCTCAGTTTCAGAAACCGTGCGCCGACGATGCCGGCGATCATTGCGGCCAGGAACAGGAAGGTTTCCGAGTACCCGAGACCGAGCGCGGGTATCGCGCCGCCGGGACAGAAGCCGGAAATACCCCAGCCGATGCCGAACAGCGCCGCGCCGCCAACCAAATTCCGGTCGATCACCCGGGTCGTGGGCACAGCGAAGTATTCCTCGAAGACAGGCTTGGCGCGGGCGCCAAAAACGATGCGGTAGCCAATGGCCGTGGTTGCAAGAGCGCCGCCCATGACGAAAATCAGGCTTGGATCCCAGGTTCCGGCGAGATCGAAGAAATTGAGCACCTTGGCGGGATTGGCCATGCCGGCAATCGCAATTCCGATGCCGAAAATGATGCCGATGATGAACGCAGATGCGAGCTTTTGCATGGTCAGGCTCCGATCATGTGGCGAACGATATAAACGGTGACGAATGCCGCGAGCATGAAGACAACCGTGGCGACTATGGAGCGTGGCGACAGCCGTGCGATGCCGCATACGCCATGGCCGCTCGTGCAGCCAGTGCCATATGTCACGCCAACGCCAACAATTAGGCCGCCGACAACAAGCGTCACCGGACCTATCGGCACGGCAAAGGCTATCGGGTATCCGGCCAGTATGTAAATCATCGGTCCGGCCACAGCGCCGACAAGAAAGGCCGCTCGCCACGGCCAATCACCGGTCATTGGCGGGATGACGCCGGAAATGATACCCGTCATGCCCGCGATGCGGCCATGCAGGACCATCAGAAGCGTCGCCGAAAGGCCGATCAGGATACCGCCTGCCA
>JBFIBB010000063.1:0-13988 GCA_041582695.1 Rhizobiaceae bacterium | reverse complement strand
CGCGTGGGCGGCTGCGCCGCCGGCGACTGCCAATTCTGGTTCAAAGCGACAGCGCCACCGTCTCGACGATAGCGCGGCAGGCCTTCTCGTCGCTCTCGGCGCGATCCCTTTTCGACAGGATCAGGCAGGCTTCCGACTCCAGAATGATGCCGTCATCGAGAACCCGCAGATGGTTGGCGCGCAGCGTCGAACCGGTAGACGTGATATCGACGATAATGTCGGCCGATCCGGCCGCCGGCGCGCCTTCCGTGGCCCCCAGGCTTTCGACGATACGGTAGACCTGGATACCGTGCTTGGCCGAAAAGAACTGCTGCGTCAGTCGCCAGTATTTTGTGGCAATCCTGAGCCGCCGACCGTGGCGATGGCGGAATTCTGCGGCCACGTCATCCAGATCGGCCATCGTCGTCACGTCGATCCAGATATCGGGTACCGCAACCACCACGTCGGCGCGCCCGTAACCGAGCCCCGCCACGATCTCCACGCGATCGTCGGCATTCGCCAGGTTCTCGCGGATCAGGTCCTCGCCCGTAACGCCGATGTCGATCGAGCCCGCCCCGAGCTCTGCGGCGATCTCGGAAGCCGACATGAAGATCACCTCGATATCGTCGCGCCCCTGGATGTGGGCGCGGTATTTGCGTTCGTCGCCCGGCAGGAAGATCGGATATCCCGCTTTTTCGAACAGTTCGATGGTCTGGTCTTTCAGCCGGCCCTTCGACGGCAGCGCCAATGTGATGCTCATTTCGCCGTCCCCGAGATTGCCTCTACGCGGTCGAGCCAAACCGAAAAACCGACGCCGGGGATCGGTTCCTTCGCACCCAGCATGGTCAAAAGCCCGTCATAGCGCCCGCCGCCGGCGAGTGGAAAATGCGAATCCCCGGCAAAAATCTCGAAGACATGGCCGGTATAATAGTCGAGCGGGCGGCCAAAGGCGGCATCGTAGACAACTTCCGCGCCTTTCAGGTTCTGCATCGAAATCGCTCCGGCACGCGCTGCAAACCGTTTCAGCGCCTCGCCGATTTCAATGCCGTTTGCGCCGGCGAAATCCCTGAGCGCCGCCGCGGCATCCTTCAACGGCACCCTGATGCCAAGAAATGTCTTCAGCGTCTTCATTGCGCCCGACGGCAGGCGGGTTTCGGCAAGCCTGGTCTTTTCGATCAGCCGGTGCGCGATCTCCTGCGCGGTCCGGCCGGATAGCGGGCTCATGCCGATCTCTGCCATCCGCGTTGCGATATGGGCGGTCAGTCCCGATTCGTCCTCCGCCGCGACGAGGCCGGAAACCGGCGCATCGAACCGTCCGCCGCCATGCGGTTTTTCCAGATCGTGCAGCGCCGTCTCCACCGCGGCGCGCGAGCCGAACGATCGCGCCAGCCTTTTCTTCCAGCCTGATGCAAGTCCGAGCGCCCCCAGCACCGCCTCGAAGATCGCCTGGTCGCCGACGACCACCCGCATTTTCTGGTCGGGCAGCGCCACCCTGAGCACGGCAAGCGCATCGCCGATCGAGCGCGCGTCGGCCGCCGCCTTGTCCGGATCGCCCAGATCCTCGATCCCGGTCTGGAAAAACTCGGTGCCGCCGCGCCGGCGCTGGCGGAACACCTCGCCCAGATAGCCGTAGCGCCTGTGCTCGCCATTGCCGGAGGCGATGTGCATGCGGCAGACCGGAATGGTGAATTCCGGCCTGAGGCACAGGCTTTCGCCCTTCTCGTTCTGCGTCATGAAAATGCGGCTGCGCAATTCCTCGCCGGCGGTGTCGAGGAACGGATCGGCCGGCTGCAGCACCGGAATATCGGCCTGCACGGCCTCGCGCGCCGACATCAGCACCAAAATCGCGGGGGCAATGGCGGGATAGCGGCTGTTCATGGCCGGCTACCGTCCTGCCCGGCGGTCTTCGGCCTGTTCGGCGAGTAGCTTCTTTACTGTCTGCACAAGATCGTCTTCCGGCGTCTCGAACTGTCCCGGCCTCGCCTCGCGCCATTCCTCGTTCGACGCAATCGCTTCAGCCTGCCGCCGCCCCTCGATCATGTCCTTGATTTGCACGACGCTGCGGCCGCGCTCGTCCGATCCCTGGATGATGGCGACAGGGCAGCCGCGCCGGTCGGCATATTTTAGCTGGTTGCCGAATTTCTTCCAGTTGCCCTGGTACATTTCGGCGCGAATGCCGGCACCGCGCAGCGTCTGCGTCATCTTCTGGTAGCGGCCGAGCGCCTCCGTGTCGCCGTCCATGACGGTCACCAGCACCGGGGTCGCGACATCGGAGGTGTCGAGCTTGCCGAGGTTCTTCAGCGCCGTCATCAGCCGCGACACGCCGATGGAAAAGCCTGTCGCGGGCACCGGATTTCCCATGAAGCGCGAGACGAGCCCGTCATAGCGCCCACCGCCGCCGACCGAACCGAACTGCACCTTTTCACCCTTCTCGTTGACGACATCGAACAGGAGTTCGGCCTCGTAGACCGGACCGGTGTAGTATTCCAGCCCGCGGACAACGGAAGGATCGAATTTGATGCGAAGTGAACCGTATCCTGCGCCAGATGTGATTTTGAACAACGTTTCAAGTTCTGAAATTGCTTCACGGCCTCGAGATGTCGTGCCAATGATTGCCTCTAGTCCGACAATCGTTGCGACGTTGGAATAGAAAAAGCCCGAGCCTGGGTTCGACTCCTGCTCGTCGCCGCGCACAAATCCCTCAACATCACTTGGCTTTTGAAAATGCTCTATTCCCGATTGGTCACCATACCCGGATGCAAACAAGTAGTCCCTGACTAACGCAACTTGTTCATCGCTTAACCCCGCGCCCTTGGTGAAATCCCCGCTTTCGTCCTTGCGCCCCTCGCCCAGCAACTGCCGCACGCCCTCGATTCCGAGCCGGTCGAGCTTGTCTATGGCGCGCAGAACCGTCAGCCGCCGCCCGGCGTTCTCCTCGCCACCGAGACCGATCGCCTCCATCACCCCATCCAGCACTTTCCGGTTATTGACCCGGATGACGTAGTCGCCGCGCTTTATTCCCAGCGCCTCCATCGTGTCGGCCATCATCATGCACATCTCGGCATCGGCCTGCACGCCCGGCGCGCCGACCGTGTCGGCGTCGAGCTGCATGAACTGGCGGAAACGGCCCGGCCCCGGCTTCTCGTTGCGGAACACCCAGCCTGCCCGCCATGTGCGGTATGGCAACTGGATGTCGTTGAAGTTCTCCGCCACATGCCGGGCGAGCGGCGCCGTCAGGTCGTAGCGCAGGCTCATCCACTGTTCGTCGTCGTCGGCAAACGAGAACACGCCCTCGTTCGGCCGGTCCTGGTCGGGCAGGAATTTGCCGAGCGCGTCGGTGTATTCGATCAGCGGCGTTTCGACCGGATCGAACCCGTAGCGCTCGTAGACTTCGGCAATCGCCGCGACCATGCGATTTGTGGCGCGGATGTCGTCGGGCGAACGATCGACGAAGCCGCGCGGCAGGCGGGCCTTCAGTTTCTGCGGTTTCTGTTTCTTGTTGTCGGACATGAAGAACCTGCAACGGAAAAAGCGCGCCGAGGGGCGCGCTTCTCCTAACCGAGCGATCAGCCTCCCGCAAGTGCGGACAGGCAGTTAAAGAACCCTCAAAGGCCTTTGCGGCACTTGACCGCGACGGGATAGACGACAGCCTTGTCGCCATGGGCCACCTGCGTGATCTTGTGCTTGTTCTTGCGGTTGTTGGAACGGTCATCGACCGCAACCGAGAAAACCAGCCTGGCGCGGGCAGTCACGTCCCATTCGCGCTTCATCACGTCGGCGCGCGCCATGCCGTTCTTGACCTTCTTGTCCAGATTGGCCTTGCAGGCCTGAACCGGGCTCTCGTACCAGAAGGTTTTGTCGACCGCGGCGTCGAGGATCAGGCTCTTTGAGTATGTGCCCCATCCGTCGCTGGTACCGGCCGAATGATTGAACAGATAGCCGTGGCCGACCTCGAACGGCGACCCGGCGTAGGGACCGACCGCGGCCCAGTATACGCCGTCCTTGCCCTTGGCCTTCGCATAGACGCGGATCATGTATTTGTGGCTCGCTGTGGCGTGTCCGGTATATCCGCCGCCATTGGCGTTGACGGCTATGTGCTTGGTGTCGATGCCTTCCTTGACGGCGTCGACTTTCTCGATTCTGCCTCCGGCGGCCGCCGGTCCGGCAAGGATCAATGCCGCGCAGGCGGCAACCAGTGTCTTCATTGCGATGCGGTTCATGTCATTTCTCCAGAAGTTGTTATGCAATGCAGCGCCAGATAGCCGGGACGGAAATCAGGCGATGTGATCGACGGCACACTGGTCGACAAGACCGGTTTGCGCTTGTGCCGTAGTTTTCGCGCGAAATGAAAAACCGGCGCCGAGCCCCTTGTCAGCCTCTGTTCGAGAAGGGCATCGGACGCCGGCAGTGTGAAGCCCAAGCGGGCGGGATCAAGATTGCAGATCGAAGCGACGCAAAGGTGTGCGCGCGGTCACATGCCTGTCATTTCGGATGTCACGCCGGTCTTTTGAATGCGGCTCTTTCGGCTTCGCATTCCGAGCGCACGCAGCAGCCTTCGATGTGGTCGTTGACGAGCCCCATTGCCTGCATGAAAGCGTAGACCGTCGTCGGGCCCACGAACGACCAGCCGCGCTTCTTCAGGTCCTTGGATATGCGCGTCGATATTCCGGTCTTGCCGAGCGTGGTCAGCGTCGCCTTGTCGAGTTTTTTCGGTCGGTCTTCGGGGCCCGGTTCGCAGCTCCAGAAATAGGCGGCGAGCGATCCGAACTCCTTCTGCAGCTCGATTGCGCGCCTGGCATTGTTGATGGTGGATTCGATCTTGCCGCGATGACGCACGATGCCGGCGTCGCCCAGCAACCGTTCAACGTCCTTGTCACCGAACCGGGCGACCCGGTGAAAATCGAAACCGGCAAAGCCGGCGCGGAAGTTTTCCCGCTTGCGCAGTATTGTCAGCCAGGACAAGCCCGACTGGAATCCCTCCAGACAAATCTTCTCGAACAAGCGGACATCGTCACCGACCGGACGGCCCCACTCGTTGTCGTGATAGGCCAGATAGTCATCGAGCCCGCCATGCCAGAAACAGCGCAGACGGCCGTCGGCGCCTTTGATCAAGCCGGTCGTTTCGGAGGCGATTCTATCGTTCACTGGCAAGAACCTCATGGTTAATGTGGTTTCGTGAATGATTCATCATCGCTTTACCAGTTTCCTGAACCGGGCGGTAACCACACCGGAATCTTTCCTGACAATTTCGCATTTTATGAAAATCGATTCATATTTCCGACTCTGGTCCTGGCGCAATTTGCTCGCCGAACCGGAGCGGCGAAAACCTTCCGCGCTCCACAATGTGACGAATAGGTTTGAGAGTACGTCCCATGCAAATTTTCCTGTTCTTGGCCACTGCCGCGCTTGCGGCAACTGTGTCGATGGCTCCCGCTCAGGCCAACGACCGCTACGCCAGCCGCCCGCCGGTGCTTGTCAGCCCCGATCTTTCGGCTCCCTGGGTCATGCAGCTTCACAGGGCGCCAGGCGGCGGGCGTAATATCGGGCCCGTCATGCGACCGGCGGAGCCGGCTCCGGCGCGCGTGATCTACAGGCGGACGCAGCGCGACCAGTTGCAGCGCGAACAAGTCCGCAGCGACGACGTGCGCACCGCCTCGGCGGCCGCGCCCAGGCCGCGCAAAACCGCCGTGCCGCAAATGGATCCGAAATTCCTGCCGACCGTCGTCGATTATGACGGCCCGCACAAGCCTGGAACGATCGTCATCGATACAAACGAGCGGTTTCTCTATCTCGTGCAGAATGACGGTACAGCGCGGCGCTATGGCGTCGGTGTAGGCAAGCCCGGCTTCGAATGGGCGGGCACCCACCGAGTGTCGGAAAAACGCGAATGGCCGGATTGGCGTCCGCCCGCCGAAATGATCGAGCGCGAAAAGGCCAAGGGTCACATCCTGCCGGTTCACATGGCCGGCGGTCCCGCCAATCCGCTCGGCGCGCGAGCGCTCTATCTTGGCTCCACGCTCTACCGAATTCATGGCACCAATGCGCCCTGGACCATTGGCGGCGCAGTGTCTTCGGGCTGCATCCGCATGCGCAACGAGGACGTCATCGATCTCTACGAGCGCGTCTCGGTTGGAACAAAAGTCATCGTAATCTGACGAGAAGGACACCAGCACAGCCACTATCGAATGCCCGGAGAGGCTGGACCGGCCGGAGGGATGCCAAATGGGGAGCCGGTCCGAAAAAGAGGAGGCGCGGTCCTGGGATCCCGCGCTTCCTCGCTTTTTGTCTGATCCGTGCAGGGAATGAGGTATGGCTGAAAACGATCCGCGTTATCTGAAGGGTGGCCCGGTTGCCGCACGTATCATCGAGCAGGTGCGCGAACAGGCTGAAATGGCCGCCCGGGACGGATGGTCGCCGAAGCTTGTTTCCATAACCGTCGGCAATGTCGACGCCGTCGATGTCTATGTCCGCAATCAGCGCGCCAAGGCGCGATCGGCGTCGATCGAGTTTGACGAGCGGCGCTATCCGGCGGATGTGACAGTCAGCGAACTCGAGGCGGCCATCGGCGGCATGAATGCCGATCCGCGCGTTACCGGCATCATCATACAGCGGCCGGTTCCCGACCACATTCCGATCAAAACGCTGCAGGCGGCGGTCCATCCGCTGAAGGACGTGGAGGGAATGCATCCGGCTTCCATCGGCAACATCGTTTACAATCAGCTCGATCTGGCGCCTTGCACGGCCGCCGCTTCGGTTGCGTTGCTCAAGGAGACCGGATTGCGCCTGGAGGGTCTCGAAGTCGTCGTTGTCGGTCATTCCGAGATTGTCGGCAAGCCGATCGCCTTCTTGCTGATGAGCGAGGGCGCCACGGTCACGGTCTGTCACCATATGACCCGTTCGGTCGCTGCCCATGCCCGGCGCGCGGATGCGTTGTTCGTGGCCGTCGGAAAAGCGCGATTGATCAAACCGGATATGGTCAAGCCCGGTGCGGCGGTCATCGATATCGGCATCAACACCGAAACGGATGCGGATGGTTCCGGGCGGATTGTCGGTGATGTCGACACGGAAACGGTCAAGGAGATCGCATCCTGGATCACGCCGGTTCCAGGCGGAGTCGGGCCGGTGACGGTTGCGATCCTGTTGAAGAACACAATGGTGGCATTGAAACGACAGCGCCGAAACTACGAGGAAATCTATGGCGGCGGCGCATCGCCCCTGCGTGCGATTCCGGTGAAAGTGGCCTAGGTTCTAGCCGCCCGCCGCACCGGCTGTTCTGGGAATGCCGGCTGGCCTGCTTCCGCCCCAGGCCCAGTCCAGCAATTTGACCGTATGAACGACTGGCAGTTTCGATGCCGAACCGATCTGTGTGATACAGCCGATATTGCCGGTGGCAATCAGATCGGCTTTCGTTGCCTCGATGTTCCGGACCTTGCGGTCGCGCAGCCTTGCTGCGATCTCGGGCTGCATGATGTTGTATGTGCCGGCCGAACCACAGCACAGATGGCCTTCGCGCGGTTCGCGCACGGTAAATCCCGCCCGCTGCAGCAGATCCTTTGGCTGGCGCGTGATTTTCTGGCCATGCTGCATCGAACAGGCCGAATGGTAGGCAACCGTCAATCCGGTCGCGTTCGAAGGCGCGGGCAGGTCGAGCGTGGCGAGATACTCGGTAATATCCTTTGCAAGCGATGACACTCTTGCGGCTTTTTCCGCGTAGGCCGGGTCGAGCCGCAGCATGTGCCCGTAATCCTTGATCGTCGTGCCGCAGCCCGACGCAGTAATGATGATCGCGTCAAGCCCGCCTGCCTCGATCTCGCGCGTCCAGGCATCGACATTGTTGCGGGCCTGAACCAGCGCCTGCTCCTCGCGCCCCATATGGTGCACCAGCGCCCCGCAGCAGGCCTCGCCGGCGGCCGCCACTACTTCAACTCCAAGTCTTGTCAGCAACGAAATCGCCGCATCGTTTATGCCCGGATCGAGCACGGGTTGCGCGCATCCTGTCAGGATTGCCACTCTTCCCTTTTTTTCGGCAATCGCGCGATATGGGCCGCTTGCCGTCCAGCCTGGCCCCTCAGGAAGGCGGGATGGCGCCAGCGCCAGCATGGCTGCCAGCGGTTTCGTCGCCGAAACAAGCTTGAATACGCCGGAAAATGGCCGTGCGATCCTTGCCAGCGCCAGCGCGGCGCGAAAGCGCCCCGGATAGGGCAGCACAAATGCCAGCATGTTGCGGATCAAACGGTCGATCAGCGGCCGTCGATAGGTCTTCTCCACATGCACGCGCGCATGGTCGATCAGATGCATGTAATCGACGCCTGAGGGACACGTGGTCGTGCAGGCGAGGCAAGACAGGCAACGGTCGATATGGGTAACCGTTTCGCGATCCGCGGCCCGCCCGTTCTCCAGCATTTCCTTGATCAGGTAGATTCGGCCGCGCGGACTGTCGAGTTCGTTGCCGAGCGTCACATAGGTCGGGCATGTCGCGGTGCAGAAACCACAATGCACGCATTTGCGAAGTATTTTTTCTGCTTCTGCGGTAGCCGGATCGGCAAGCTGGTGAATGGAGAAATTCGTCTGCATCAGGCTATGCCGCGGCCATCTTGCCCGGGTTCAGGATTCCATGGGGATCGAACGCGGCCTTGACCCGCCTCGAAAGCGCTTCGAGCGGTTTCGGCAGAGGTTGAAACACTGGCGCAAGGACACGGATTTCGCTGTCGGCGCGCAAAAGCATGGCATGTCCGCCGCCATGTTTTTCAAGTTCGCTTCGGATCAGATCATCCTGCGGATCGCCGTCCTCAAGCGACAGCCAGACGAGACCTCCCTGCCAGTCATAATAGGCGTCGATAGCCGCCCGCATGCGCAGCGCCATTACCAATGCATGCGCTTCCGATGGAGCCATTGACACCCGCCAGACAATGGATTTTTTGCCGGCAAATGGCCTGACGTCGCGAATATCGCTCCACAGCGTTTTCGACGCTTCCTCGCCGAACTCGTCCAGCGTGGGCATATTCCCGAACAGCGCCTTCAGCCGTCCCATCCGGTTCCTGACGGAATCCGCGAAACCTTCCAGCCGCAACGCCGTCGCCGAGCTGCCGCCAATGAGGGATGACGCGACGAGTTCCGGCAGATGCGCGGCACCCGATATTTCGGTCGAGGAAGCCATGGCATGGGCCATGGCGTTTGCCGCCGGCCCTTCGTCGAGGCCGCGCAGCAGCAGCGTCGCCTCGGTTTCAGGCGCCGGCAGCACCTTGAAGGTGACCTCCGTCAGAAAACCGAGCGTGCCCCAGGATCCGGCCATGAGCTTGGTGAGATCGAGCCCGGTAACGTTTTTCATTACCCGGCCGCCGTTCTTTATGGCTTCGCCGCGCCCGTTGACGAAGCGCACGCCCAACAGGCTGTCGCGCGCGGCGCCCGCGACAAGGCGGCGGGGCCCGGAGTTGTTGATCGCCGCCACCGCGCCGATGGTGGGTTCACCCTCGGAGCCAAGCAGTGCGCGATGGTCGACCGGCTCGAATGCGAGGCGCTGGCCATTGCGCGCCAGCTCGCCGGCGACCTCGCTCACCGTTGTGCCGGCGCGCACGCTGATCACCATTTCCGACGGGTTGTAGGCGGTTATTCCCGTCAGATTTGCCGATGAAATCACCGCGTCGGCAAACACAGGCCGCCCCATGGTCGCCTTCGTGCCGCCACCCCGTATCGCCAGCCGCGAACCTGACGCGGCGGCGTCACCAATCATCGCAGCCACTTCGGCCTCATCTGCCGGCGTCAGCGTCGCTGACGCACTCATGCGGCCTGCCTGCCGGAATCGCGTCCTTCCAGCGGGAACACCTTTGAAGGGTTCAATATCCAGTCGGGGTCGAAAGCCGCCCTTACCGCCATTTGCTGGGTCAGATCGGCATCGGAAAACTGGTGCCGCATCAATTCGCGCTTTTCGATGCCGACCCCGTGTTCGCCGGTCAGGCAGCCGCCGGCATCGACGCAGAGCTTCAAAATGTCCATTCCGGCGGCTTCCGCCTTGCGCGCCTCCTCCGGGTCGTTGACGTTGTAAAGGATCAGCGGATGCATGTTGCCGTCGCCGGCGTGGAAGACATTGGCCACCCGCAGACCGTACCGGTCGACGATCTTGCTCGTTTCGGCCAGCACATGGGCCAGTTGGCCGAGCGGCACAGTGCCGTCCATGCAGATATAGTCGGCGATGCGTCCGGTGGCGCCGAATGCCGATTTGCGGCCTTTCCAGATGAGCGCGGCCTCCGTGGCCGACTGGCTTTCGCGCACCGTCTTCACACCGTGCGAATTGGCGATGGCGATGATGCGCGACAGCATCGCATCCATCTCCACGTCCGACCCCTCGACTTCGATGATCAGCAGGGCCTCGACATCGAGCGGATAACCCGCCCCGGCGAATGCTTCGCAGATCTCGATTGCCGGCTTGTCCATGTACTCGATGGCGACGGGGATGATGCCTGCGCCGATGATGTCGGCCACGCAGGCTCCGGCAGACTCCGCCTTCTCGAATCCGAACAGCACCGGCCTTGCGCCGGCCGGTTTGGCGATCAGCCGCACGGTTGCTTCCGTGACGATCCCCAACTGGCCCTCCGAACCGCAGACAAGGCCCAGAAGGTCGTATCCGGGCGCATCGAGCGCCGAGCCGCCGATATCGACGACCGTGCCGTCGAACAGAACCATCCTGACGCCGAGCAGGTTGTTGGTGGTCACGCCGTATTTGAGGCAATGCGCGCCGCCCGAGTTCATGCCGATATTGCCGCCGATCGTGCAGGCAAGCTGGGAAGACGGATCGGGCGCATAGAAAAAACCATCGGCGTCGACCGCATCCGTAATGGCCAAATTCGTCACGCCGGCCTGTACCCGAGCCACGCGGTTTGGCAGGTCGATTTCCAGGATTCGGTTCATCTTCGAAATGCCGACGACCACCGCGTCTTCCTGCGGGATGGCGCCGCCGGAAAGCGAGGTGCCTGCGCCGCGGGGAACAACCGGAATCCTTTCATGTGCAAGAAAGCGCATCACCTTGGCCAGTTGCGCCGTGGTTTCCGGCAACACGACGGCCAGCGGAACCCGCCGGTATGCGGTAAATCCGTCCGTCTCGAAGGGGACCAGCTCCCGCTCGGCCGTTACCAGGCAATCGGGTGGAACCAGTCGCGCCAGTTCAGCGGCGATTTCGCCACGGCGCGCAATGATTGCCGGATCCGGCTTCAGAAAGGCGATGTCATTCATCGGCAATGCCTTCGGTTAAAGTGGTAAAAAGTATTTACCACTTATTCCGGATTCATGCAATTCCGGGGCGCCATCGGGTTAATGCGGGTTCTGGCATCCGGCTCAAACACGGTCGTCGTCGCGGTGAGAGCGCCTGATCCGTCTTACCAGATACCAGACTGCGGCAACAACAAAGGGAACCGATATCGCGGTGATTGCCTCCGGCCCGGGTTTCAGGCCGAACGGCGTGGCACCCTTGGAAAGATACCCGATCAGTCCGACGACATAGTATGAAACGGCGGCGACCGACAGGCCTTCCACGGTCTGCTGCAGTCGCAGTTGCAGTTTGCCGCGCCTGTTCATGGCGGCCAGCACATCCCGGTTTTGGGCGGCGACTTCGACATCGACCCAGGTTCGCAGCAGTGTGGTGGCGCGGGCGAGTTTTCGCGAAAGATTGGCCTGCCTTTCCTCGATCGAGCGGCAGGTTCGCATGGCCGGCGCCACACGCCGTTGCAGGAATCCGGCCCAGGTGTCGTAGCCCGGCACACCTTCCTCGCCAAGCGCGGCAAGGCGTTCCTCGACAATGCCGTCATAGGCTCTGCTGGCCCCGAACCGGTAGAGCGATGCCGCCGCATCGGCTTCGAGCTCCGCGGCCAGCTCGGTGAGTTCGGCCAGCAACGCCTGGCTGTCGCGATCGGTTGCACCGCGCATTTCGCTCGTCAGCCCGGCGAGCCGGTCTTCGATGCGCCGTATGCGCGGCGACAGCGAGTGCGCCAGCGGCAGGCCCAGAAGGGCAAGCGTGCGGTAGGTCTCGATTTCGATCAGCCGCTGCGCCAGGGCGCCCACGCGCGCAGCGGCAAGCCCCCTATCGAGAACCAGAATACGGGTAAGCCCGTCGCCATCCTGCCTGAAGTCGGTGACGACCGCCGCCTTGCCGCCTTCCACCAGTGAAAAACACAGGCTCGTTCCGTCGAACTGCTCCAGCAGCCGTTCGGCGGCCTTTGTCCATTTGCGCATTTCCAGCCGCACGCCGGCAATCACCGATCCCGGCACCGAGAACCCGTCTCCGAAGGGTGAACCGGCCATCGGGTTTCTGTCGGCAGCACGCAGCGGGGCGTCCCACAGGTATGTCGAAAACTCGGTATGCCGCTCCCAGTGCAAACGGCCGTTGCCCCATTTCATCGAATGATGACGCGCCTGCCGGTCCGGTGGCGCCACGCCCAGGCGTCGCGAAAGGTCGGCAAGGACGGCATGGTCGACCGTGGACCCGCCCTCTGTCATGAACGACAACTGCACCAGGATCCGCGGCACTTCGATTTGCGGGCTGGGACGGGAATGCACCTCGCCAATCGCCGCCGAGCGGCCGGCATGGCTCGGAAAACCGAGCGTTCCGCCGGATTGTTCCGTCGAATCCCATCGTTTTTCGAGTTTGTTCATGGCGTCGCCCTCTTCGGCAATCGCAGGATTTGAAATCCCCATCTTGATGCGTTCTATTGCATTGCAGCGCAACAAATACCATGCGGCCCGGTGCCCCATGGCCGAATGGAAAAAATAGCCAACTGGACAATTTGCTTGACCACTTTGACCGCCGCTCACTAACCTGCTGTGACGCAGCGATTGAGGTCATTGTGAACGAACTCTTCCCGAAAATCAGCCAAAACCGCACGGCCGACGAGGTTGCCGGGCGCATCGAAAGCTTGATCCTCGAGGGAATCCTCCGCTCCGGCGACCGGCTGCCCGGCGAGCGCGATCTGGCCAGGCAGTTCGATGTCTCGCGGCCGATCCTGCGCGACGCGCTGAAACATCTGGAACTGAAGGGATTGTTGACGTCGCGCCATGGCGGCGGAACGTTCATCGCCGATGTGATCGGTCCGATTTTCTCCGACCCGATGATGGAACTGATCGCGGTTCACCGCAAGGCGACGGTCGATTATCTGGAGTTCCGCCGCGAGATTGATGGCATGGCGGCCGAATATGCCGCCAGGCGGGCCACGGCCGCCGACCGGCGCATACTCGACGATGTTATTCGCCGCATGGAAATTGCGCACGGCAAGGAGGATTTCGCCGAGGAAGCCGCGATCGATGTCGAGTTTCACAACGCCGTCGGCGAAAGCGCACACAACATCATCCTGCTGCATACGCTGAGGGCCTGCTACAAGCTGCTCGCCGACGGGGTCATGTTCAACCGGGCGCTTCTTTACTCGCAGCCCAAGGCCCGCGACAAGCTGCTTGAGCAGCACAAGGCCATTCACGCCGCAGTTCTGGCGGGCGAGCCGGACGCCGCGCGCCGAGCCGGCGAGGAGCACATAAGATTTATCGAGGAATCCCTCGTCGAAGCCGAACGGGCTGGCGACTGGAAGCGCATTTCGGAGCTGCGCTTGCGATACGCCGCGGACCGTGCCGGCCGCGGCGCTTGATCATCCGTCAAAAAGATTGTGCCGGCCGACATTGATGATGTCGGTCTCGCCGCACAGGCCCATTGTCATGTCGAGTTCGTTGCGGATGATTTCGAGCGCCTTTGTCACGCCATCCTCGCCCATCGCGCCAAGCCCGTAGATATAGGCCCGGCCGATATAGGTCGATTTCGCGCCGAGCGCGATTGCCTTGAACACGTCCTGGCCCCTGCGGATGCCGCTGTCGAAGTGAACCTCGATCTTGTCGCCAACCGCATCGGCGATTGCACCAAGAACGTCGATCGAGGCCGCCGCCCCGTCGAGCTGCCGTCCGCCATGGTTCGATACGATGATCGCGTCGGCGCCGGTCTTCGCGGCGATCTTCGCATCCTCGACATCGTTGATGCCTTT
>JBFIBB010000062.1:0-14163 GCA_041582695.1 Rhizobiaceae bacterium | reverse complement strand
TCGCGGATCGACTCATCGAGATTGTACATCGCCATCGCGACGCCGGAATCGGGTGCGTCAAATACTTCGTGCTCGATGACCTTGCCGTCCTCGCCGACGAACTTGATGGTGAGCTTGCCCTTGCCCGGAAAGCGGAAATCGGTGGCGCGGTACTGGTCGCCGAAGGCATGACGGCCGACGATCACCGGCTTGGTCCAGCCTGGCACAAGCCGCGGCACGTTCTTGGCGATGATCGGTTCGCGGAAAATGACGCCACCGAGAATGTTGCGGATGGTGCCGTTGGGCGAGCGCCACATCTTCTTCAGGCTGAACTCCTCGACGCGCGCCTCGTCGGGCGTGATCGTCGCGCATTTCACCCCGACGCCGTATTTCTTGATCGCGTTGGCCGCGTCGACAGTCACCTGATCGTCGGTCTTGTCGCGGTGCTCAATGCCGAGATCGTAGTATTTCAGATCGATATCGAGGTAGGGGTGGATCAGCTTGTCCTTGATGAACTGCCAGATGATGCGGGTCATCTCGTCGCCGTCGAGTTCGACAACCGGATTGTCCACCTTGATTTTTGCCATGTGAGCTGCCTCGTGTAGATCTGGGCGCGGCGAAGCGCCGGATTGGATGATATTGGGGAACGCCCCGGAAAGGTTGCGGCCCCTATAGCATTCGCTGCGGGCAAGGCAAAGGGATGCATGCGGATGAGTACGGCGGTTGCAGGAGGCGCGCAATGACGCAATCGATCCGTTTCGGCCATGTCGATTGCGGCGAAGGTGAATTGCACTGCGCCGAGGCGGGCGATCCGGCAGCGCCGCTGATCATTTGCCTGCACGGCTTCCCCGAATACTGGGCGGGCTGGCGCGACGTCATGGAGGCGCTGGCCGGCCGCTTTCACCTGGTCGCGCCGGATCAGCGCGGCTTCAATCGTTCCTTCAAGCCTGCGGGAGTGGATGCTTACCGGACGCATCACATGGTGGCGGATTTGGCCGCGCTGTCCGGCAGGTATTCTCCCGGCCGTCCGTTCGTGCTCGCCGGTCACGACTGGGGCGCCGCGGTGGCCTACGCCTTCGCGATCGCATATCCCGGCAGGGTCAGCCGTCTGGTTGTGGCGAACGGTGTGCATCCGGCGTGCTTCCAGCGGGCGATCTTCGACGACCCTGCCCAACGCGCCGCCAGCCAGTATATCAACAAGTTGCGCGCGCCAGGTGTCGCGGTGCGCCTTGCAGAAGACAACTACGCCAAAATGCTGAGAATGATCGAAGGAACCACCGGCGCGAACTGGATGGATGAGGCGGCGCGTGCCGGCTATCTGGAGGCGTGGAGCCAACCTGGCGCGATGGAAGCCTCGCTCAACTGGTATCGCGCGTCGCCCGTGATCGTGCCGGACATAGGGGCGGCGGCGCCGAAGTCTAAACTGCTTGTGAAGCCGCCAGGTGAACTCGCCGTCCGCGTTCCGCATCTGGTTATCTGGGGCGAAGAGGATACGGCGCTCAGGCCATCATGCCTCGACGGCCTCGATGCCTATGTTCCCGATTTGCGCATCGAGCGCATTGCGGGCGCCGGACACTGGATCCTGCACGAGAAACCCGGCGAGGTCGCCGAAGCGATTACCCGCTTTATCGGCTGAAAAGCGCGCACGCCTGCAGCGGCTTCCGTTTTCGGTCCGCTTGTGTCAGTGAGGCGCTATGTTGAAATCGGCGGGACGCCATCATTCATGGCCGGAACGGACAGAAATCGCGAAATGATGACTGGCGGACCGGCGGTCATTCTGGTCGAGCCTCAGCTTGGCGAGAATATCGGCATGGTGGCCCGCGCCATGGCCAATTTTGGTTTGTCTGAGCTGCGGCTCGTCAATCCGCGCGATGGCTGGCCGAATGAAAAGGCGATTGCCGCGGCAAGTCGCGCCGATCACGTGATCGAGCAGGCGAAACTCTATCCGACCCTGCGTGAGGCGATTGCCGACCTGAACTTCGTCTATGCCACCACGGCCCGCGAGCGCGACAATTTCAAACCGGTTCGCGGTCCGGTGGAGGCGGGCAGGGCGCTCAGGATGCGCGACCGCGCCGGGGAGAAAACCGACATTCTGTTCGGGCGCGAGCGAACCGGGCTTGAAACCGAAGAGGTCGGTCTCGCCGACGAGATCGTCACTTTTCCCGTGAACCCTGCATTCGCTTCGCTCAATATCGCCCAGGCCGTGCTGCTGATGGCCTATGAATGGATGAAATCCGGCCTCGAAAGCGAGGCACATACCGCCTTCGAAGGTCCGGCTGTCGTGCCGGCGACCCGGGAGATGCTGCACGGCATGTTCGATCAGCTCGAGGAAGCGCTTGCGGTGCGCGGATATTTCCGCCCGGCCGACAAAAAGCCGAAAATGGTCGACAATTTGCGCGCCGTGCTTACCCGCCCCGGATTTGGCGAGGCGGAAATCAAGGTGCTGCGCGGCGTGATCAGATCGCTTGACAAGTATACGCCGAAACATCCGCGTGGCGCGCATTCCCCGCGACGCCGGCCAAAGGGGCGGGTCGCCGATGAATAGGAACGGCCCGATCCTCATATTTGATACTGGTATCGGTGGCCTGACGGTGTTGCGCGAGGCGCGCGTGCTGATGCCGGCGCACCGGTTCGTCTACGTCGCCGACGATGCCGCTTTTCCTTATGGCGCATGGGCAGAGCCGGAACTGCTGGAGCGCATGACCGGTCTATTCGGCGAACTGATTGACTCCTACGAACCGGCGATGATCGTGATTGCCTGCAACACCGCCTCGACGCTTGCAATCGATCATCTGCGCGGAATCTATCCGGATGAAGTTTTCGTCGGCACCGTTCCGGCGATCAAGCCGGCAGCGGAGAGGACGCGCTCCGGCCTCGTTTCGGTGTTGGCGACGCCGGGAACGGTCAAGCGGCAATACACCCGCGACCTGATCTCCAAATGGGCGACGAAGTGCCATGTTCGCCTTGTGGGCAGCGAAAACCTCGCAACGCTTGCCGAAACCTACATGCGCCACGGTCTTGTCGACGAGGAAAAGGTCAGGGCGGAAATCGAACCTTGTTTCGTGGAAATGGACGGCCGGCGCACTGACATCGTCGTGCTGGCCTGCACTCATTATCCCTTTCTGGTAAACCGTATGCGCAAGATGGCGCCGTGGCCGGTCGACTGGATCGACACTTCCGAAGCGATCGCCCGGCGCGCGCTCGTGCTGGCGAAGGACCTGCCGCCGGATGAAGACATCGGGGCCGAGCCCGACATCGCCGTTTTCACCTCGGGAGCCCCGCCGCGCGAGCTGGCGCGGCTTGTGAAGGGTTTCGGCCTGCGCAGTTTGCGATAACGCGGCTTCAGCCTTTGACCCAGTCGAATGCCCGCCGGATGACGCCGGCGCCGTCTTGGCGGAACCATTTTCCATGCGCGATGACGACCTGCTTCGGGTCGCAGGCGATCATCCAGTCGACGACCGGGCGCAACCTGTCATGACGGCCGCGGAACGTGGCGCGAAGATCGCGCGGCGCCCGCCCTTCTGGCGCCATCACGCCGATCAGGCGATACATCAGCCTGGCCAGCCAGCCGTGCAGCCGCGATTCCTCGAAATTCTCGATGAGATCGGTCAGTATCAGCGTGCGCGAAGCTGGATGGAAGAAAACGACCTCTTCCAGAATTCGGCTTCCGCGGGCGATGCGCTGATCGATTGCACCGGCCCAGGCATCCGGCGGCGTGTCGTCCAGGTCATCGCTAAACGCCGCGTCGCTGCGATTGCGCACGCCTGGCGCAGCCCAGACCTTCGCATCTGGGTAGCGCGCCGCCCAGGCGCCTATGAAAACGTGATGAACGAGATTGGGCGCGACCAGATGGGTGACCGGTCCGAGCGCATCAACGGTGGCCAGCAGTTCCTCGTCGGTATGGACCGGCGAATGCACCCAAAGCGCGCCGCCGCGCAGGCGGACAATCGTCATGCGGGTCGGAAACGGCCATTCGGCGGGAATTCCGTAGCCCCAGTACAGCACCGGTCCCTCGACAATCCAGATTTCCGGTCCGATCTGCTGCAACCGGAGTTGCGGTTCGTAGGCGTCGTAGCTGCCGGTTTTCATGAATGTCTCCTGCGGCCGGCTGTTGCTGAGCCTATTGCTTGGCCGGAACGTTGACAATCGCGCAAGCCTGGCATAATGAGCCGCCCAAGGCGCAGCAGACCAGTTCGGCTGCGCCGTTTGACGTGTCCCGTGGGTGGTTCCGCAAAGCGTGCGTGGACGATCCTGTCAGGCGGCGAAAACGGCCGTCAGAGGAGGGCGCGTTTCCTTCATCCGGAACATGAGGTTTCGGATGCAACTTTTTGAAAGGAAATGCGATGAGCAAGCGCGAATCGGCAAAATACAAACTCGACCGCCGTCTGGGCGAAAATGTCTGGGGCCGTCCGAAATCCCCGGTCAACCGCCGCGAATACGGTCCCGGCCAGCATGGCCAGCGCCGCAAGGGCAAACTTTCGGATTTTGGGGTACAGCTTCGTGCCAAGCAGAAGCTGAAAGGCCATTACGGCGACATTTCAGAAAAGCAGTTCCGGAAGATTTACGAGGAAGCCAACCGCCGCAAGGGCGATACGCCCGAAACGCTGATCGGCTTGCTCGAATCGCGTCTTGACGCGATTGTCTATCGCGCCAAGTTCGTTCCGACCATTTTTGCCGCTCGCCAGTTCGTCAATCACGGTCATGTCAGCGTCAACGGCCGCCGCACCAACATCGCGTCATTTCGCTGCAAGCCAGGTGACGTGATTGAGGTGCGCGAAAAGTCGAAGCAGCTTGCGATGGTGGTTGAGGCGACACAGCTCGCAGAGCGGGATGTACCCGATTATATCGAGGCAGATCACTCCAAGATGACCGCGAGCTATCTTCGCGTTCCGGGCCTGTCCGACGTGCCGTATGCAGTGCAGATGGAACCGAACCTCGTTGTCGAGTTTTATTCGCGCTAAATTTCACGCACCGCCTGTATCGAACGAGGCCGCGATTTCCGCGGCCTTTTTCTTGGCCTTGCGATCAAACACCGATTGCTGATATCGGAACCGACAGTTTCGGGAGTATCGCTGCATGACCGATCCCTGTCCGCTTTGCGGTGGAACGGAAAGACCTGTGGTCTCAACGGCCGACCGTCACGGCAATCCGCTGAAAACCGTGATCTGCCTCAATTGCGGTATCGTCACAAACGATCCGATACCCACGGACGAGGAGCTTGCGGAATTTTATCGTCAGGATTACCGCGTCGAGTACAAGGGCGCAGCCGAACCGCGCATGCGCCAGATCTGGCGCAATTTCCGCCGCACCGAAGCCCATATGCGCGAGTTTCGCGGCTATTATGAAGGGCGCAAGCGCTGTCTCGACCTTGGCTCGGGCAGCGGTGAGTTCATGTATCTGGCAGGCCGAATCGGCGTGGACTGCCTGGGTGTCGAACCGAACGACGGATATTCAGCGTATTGTCGCGAAAAACTCGGCCTGAAAGTGCTGTCGCAGACGCTGGAGGAGAGTGAGTTTCCGGAGAAAAGCTTTGACCTGATCCGCCTGAGCCATGTGATGGAACACATGCGCGATCCGGTCCGTTCCCTGAAGGTGCTGAAGCGCTGGCTGAGCGACGACGGCATTCTCTATATCGAAGTGCCCAACATCGACCGCGATGCGGCACACAAGATGCGCGGCAGGATTTTCCATTTCGGCCATATCTTCAATTTCAGCCCCTGGACCATGCGCATGACCGCGATGCTGGCGGGTCTGGAGGAAGATGAGGAATCCGCCAGGCGCAATGCCGCCGCCACATCCGGCTTCTTCAGAAAGGCTCTCGTCGGATCGTCGCCGGGCGACATCGTCAATCGGCCGAGAGCCCAGCGCACCTATGAGGCCTTGATCGAGCACCAGAAACGAGCCATGCCGGCGCCGGAAGAAGGTTCGGCGATCGAAAGGGGCTTTGCCACGATCCGAGCCCGGATCGGCGAAGTGCTAGCTGCGCGCCGATTCGACCGTCCCGGGGATATCGCCGACCATTTTGCACGCCAGCTTGTCGGGAGTTACGGGCTGTGACGGCCGCTGTGGTAGCGCGCGAGGTGGATGCGGATCTTGTTTGTCCGCCAATGTTTCGCGACGCGCCGAGTTCGGTCGAGTTCAACAAACTCCGCAAGCGCTTGCTGCGCAATGCCCGCCAGGCGATCGACGACTACGCAATGGTGAAGCCGGGAGAGCGCTGGCTCGTGGCGTTGTCGGGAGGCAAGGATTCCTACGGCCTGCTCGCAGTGCTGATTGATCTGCAATGGCGCGGGCTTCTTCCCGTCGAGTTGCTTGCCTGCAATCTCGATCAGGGCCAGCCCGGTTTTCCGAAGCATATCCTGCCGGACTTCCTGTCAGCCAATGGCGTACCGCACCGCATCGAGTATCAGGACACCTATTCGATCGTGACCGGCAAGTTGCCGGAACAGAGCACCTATTGCTCGCTCTGTTCGCGGCTCCGGCGCGGCCACCTCTACCGCATTGCCCGCGAGGAGGGCTGTTCATCGCTGGTGCTCGGCCATCACCGCGAAGACATTCTCGAGACGTTTTTCATGAATCTGTTCCATGGCGGCAGGCTCGCGGCGATGCCGCCGAAGCTTCTCAATGACGAGGGCGATGTAAAGGTGTTGCGCCCGCTCGCTTTCTGTGCCGAGTCCGACCTGGCCAAATTCGCCGATGCGCTCGAATTCCCGATCATTCCTTGCGACCTCTGCGGCAGCCAGGACGGGTTGCAGCGAAACGCCATGAAGGCGATGCTTGCCGATATCGAAGCGCGGATGCCCGGGCGCAAGGACTCGATGGTCCGCGCGCTGACCACGGTGCGGCCAAGCCATCTTCTCGATCGCTCCCTGTTCGACTTCGCTGGCGCCGAACCGGAAGGTGGACCGGATGCGGATTGATGCCGTCGATCTCGAATGGCTGAATGAGCTGTTGGGCCGTGTCGCGGCTTCGGAGATCATGTCGTGCTTCCGGAATCTCGAGGATGGCGATGTCAGCGAAAAGGAGTCGGCGACCGATCTTGTGACCATTGCCGACGTGTCTGCAGAGCGCGAGATCACATCAGCGCTGAAAGCAAAATTTCCGCATGCCCTTGTCGTTGGTGAAGAAAGTTTCGCCGCCGATCCTTCGATATTGCAGGGCCTGGCAGAAGCGCCGCTCGCTTTCGTTGTCGATCCCGTCGACGGAACATTCAATTTTGCCCGTGGCGTGCCGCTGTTCGGAACCATGCTCGCTGTGGTGGAAGAGGGCGTAACCACCGCCGGCATCATCCACGACCCGGTGGGCGGGGATTCGATTGTTGCCATGCTGGGCGCCGGCGCATTCATCAGCGCGCCAGGGCGAAATGACCGCCCAATCAAGGTCGCCGAGCCGGTTGCGACGAGGGAAATGGTCGGCTCCGTTTCCTGGCATTTCATGCCCGAACCGCTACGCTCGACAGTTGCCGGCAACATGGCGCTGTTCCGGACGGCTTTGGGATTTCGTTGCGCCGCGCACGAGTATCGTTTGGTGGCGACCGGTGGAATTCATTACACGCTCTACAACAAGCTGATGCCGTGGGATCACCTTCCCGGAGAGTTGATCCATCGCGAGGCGGGTGGTTATTCTGCCCGTTTCGACGGCAGCGCGTACAACTGCTCGACGCTTTCTGGAGGCATCATCACAGCGCCGGACGAAGATAGCTGGCGGCGTGTTCGCGCAGCATTGTTCGACGGCATTGCCTGAGCGATTGCCTACCGGTTTCAAACCGGGCTGTTGTGCGCCTGAAAAAGCCGCCCCCGTTCCGCCACCGCGACAAGCGCCAGCGCCACGACAGAAACGAGAAAAAAGCCCATCGCCACGGGAGCGTCGGTACCGTCGAACGACTGGCCTATCCACACGCCGATCAGCCCGCCGCCGGTCGTCTGCAGGAATCCGAGGACAGCCGACCCGGTTCCGGCAATTTCGCCTAGCGGCTCCATGGCGAGGGCGTTGAAATTGGCGCCGATACCGCCGAAAAAGAACATCAGCACCGCCATGAGCCCAAGGAAGACCGGCAGCGGGATCGGACCCGCCAGGGCGCTCGCCAGATACCAGATCAGCGACAGGATCAGGAAACCGATCAACGCGCCATGCGAGAGCCTGCGCATGCCGTGGCGGCCAACAAGCCGGGAATTGGCGAAGGAGGAGAGCGCCATGATGCCGGCTATCAGCGCGAACACCGCCGGAAACCAGATCCCTAGATCGTACATGCCGACATAGATTTGCTGCGCGGCGCCGATGAAGCCGAACAACGCGCCGAAGACAACCATAATCGCAAGCGCATAGCAAAACGAAATCCGGTTGCCGATTACGCTTGAAAACGCCTGGGCAACAGTGCGCACCGAAAACGGAGAACGGCGCTCGGCCGGCAGTGTCTCCGGCAGGCGAACGGCCGTCCACAAGGCCGCGATGGCGCAAGCGACAGCCATGAACACGAAAATCCAGTGCCAGTCCGCCACCAGGATGATCGCCTGCCCGGCGGCCGGCGCCACGACCGGTGCGACC
This sequence comes from Rhizobiaceae bacterium, assembly GCA_041582695.1. Classification (GTDB taxonomy): domain Bacteria; phylum Pseudomonadota; class Alphaproteobacteria; order Rhizobiales; family Rhizobiaceae; genus JAWKWH01. Next base: position 5,640 of record JBFIBB010000062.1, on the reverse strand, counting down.
ATGAACACCATCATCACCAGCGACATGATCTCGGCCATCCTTCTGCCGCCATAGAGATCGCGCACGATCGCTATCGCCAGCACGCGCGTTGCCGCCGCGCCGATCCCCTGGATGAAGCGTGCTAACAGCAGCCAGCCGAAATCCGGCACAACCGTCGCGGCCGCCGCGGCCAGCACGTAGATCGACATTCCGGTCAGAAGCGGGGCTTTGCGCCCCAGCCGGTCGGATACGGGCCCAAAAACGAGTTGCGCGATGCCGAACCCCAGAAAATAGGCCGTCAGTACGTATTGCCGGCTGTTTTCGTCGGCAACGCCAAGAGAATCACCCATGTTGGGCAGGGCCGGCAACATGATGTCGATGGCAACCGCGTTCAGCGCCATCAGGCTCGCTATGATTGCAATCAGTTCGGCCCGTCCGAGGCCGCCCGGTTCTTCCTGAACAGGCGCCATGTTCGCCTGCGGGTTTCTGGTATCCATCATACAGCAGCCTGAAAAAGGCAAAGCCGGCGGTCAGCCGGCCTCGTGATTGAAAAAAATGCCCGCGCGCTTATTCCGCCGCTTTGGCCCGGTCGGTATAGCCCTTGAGCGTTCCATCGACCACGTATTGCAGGATTTCCACCACTTCCTCGGGCGTTTGCGCGACAGCGAGGGCAGCCGCGTCCACCTCTTTCAGTGCGTGCTGGTGTTCGGGTGAATGCATGACGATCAGTGGTTTGCCGAGTGCTGCGGCATAGCCGGCGTCAAAGGCAGCATTCCACTGCTTGTACTTGTCACCGAATCGCACGACGACGATGTCGGCCTTGCCGATCAGCGTACGTGTTCGGATCGCATTGACCTGCGCGCCCTTGTGGTCGTGCCAGAACTTGTTCGGCTCAGCCCCGAGTATGGCAACCCCGCAATCGTCAGAGGCTTCGTGATGCGTTACCGGACCGCCGAAAAGCACCGGCAGGCCGGCCGACTTGGCTCCGGCCTCGATCGCTTCGCGCCAGTCTGTATGGATTTCGCCGGACAGGTAGACTGACCAGCTCATCAGGCCGCGCCTTTGGTTGCGATCCCCTTTTCAGCGAGGAAGTCCTGCAATTCTCCCGCCTGGAACATCTCCCGCACGATGTCGCATCCGCCGACGAACTCACCTTTCACATAAAGTTGCGGAATGGTCGGCCAGTTGGAAAACTCCTTGATTCCCTGGCGCATCTCGTCGGATTGCAAGACGTTCACACCGTGATAGTCGACACCGAGATAGTCAAGAATCTGGACGACCTGGCCGGAAAATCCGCATTGCGGAAAGCCGGGGGTACCCTTCATGAACAGCACCACGTCATTACTCTTTACTTCATTGCCGATAAATTCTGCGATTCCGCTCATATGGTCGTTCCTCTTGCTCTGCCGGATTCAAGGGCCGGCGATTAATCAGGATTTGCTTCTATTTATGTCAGCCGGCGCAAAGGTGCAATGTTGCGAAAAGGTTGCTCAGCACGAATTGACGTCCTTGGCGCAGTAGTAATTTCCAGGCGTGCCGCAGCAGTAGGGAAACTCGTCCGAACAATACGCGCCGCTTGAAGCCGGACATTCGTTGCCTCTGGCAAGCTGCATTTTCGCTCCCGCGCAGCCGCTGGCGGATTCTGTTCCGTCCAGGCAGGTTTGCACCGGGGCAATAATAGCTGAAAGCCCTTCGCCGGTGGCCGCAGGCTTCATGGCGACGTTGCCAGGCCCGTAACTGCCATAGGCGCCCGCGGTCAGCGCGGCGAGGCCGATGGCGATGCCGAGGGTGACGATTTTCATCGCGCAACTCCTGTTCGTGAGTCTTGCACTATTCTACCACACGCGTCTTTCGGTGCGAAACCGCCGCCGCAAAATCCAGGGTGGCTTCCATCGTAACTGTCGCACAATGGCATTCGCCCAGAAGTACACAGGACATCCCCTTACTGCCGATTGGCCGCGCCGGGAACAATCTCGCTGTTTACCTGCCCGGTGCCGGCCTATTAGTGTGGCCGCGCCCTTTGCGGGAATTGAACGGCCTTGCTCTGCGGCTTTACAGTTTCAGCAACATGACAGCCGGAGTACAACATTGGCCGATGCCAGGAACATACTTTTCGTCATGTTTGACCAGCTTCGCTGGGACTATCTCTCATGTTACGGGCATCCTCATCTGCACACACCAAACATCGACCGGCTAGCGGCAAGGGGAGTCCGCTTTGACCGGGCATTCATCCAGTCGCCGCTGTGCGGTCCGTCGCGGATGTCGACCTATACCGGCCGCTATGTGCACTCCCACGGCGCAACCTCGAACAATGTTCCGCTGAAGGTTGGCGAGCTAACGATGGGAGACTATCTGCGCGACGCCGGCATGGGCTGCTGGCTTGTCGGCAAGACACACATGTATGCCGACGCGGAGGGCATGCGCCGCCTCGGGCTCGAACCCGACAGCGTCATCGGCGCGCGCGTCTCCGAATGCGGTTTCGATGTTTTCGAACGCGACGACGGCATGCGACCGCAGGGTCCGGACGGTTTCTACGACGAGGGCGGCGCGCTCAGGTACAACGAGTATCTCCGCTCCCGCGGCTATGGCGGCGACAACCCGTGGCACGACCACGCCAATTCGGGAATCGACGGGGAAGGGAATGTCCTGTCGGGCTGGTTTCTGAAGAATTCCGACCTGCCGGCCAATATCGAGGAACAGGACAGCGAAACGCCTTATCTCACCCGGCGCGCCATGGAATTTATAGAGGCGCGCGGCGATGAGCGGTGGTGCTGCCACCTGTCGTACATCAAGCCGCATTGGCCCTATATCGTGCCGGCGCCGTATCATTCGATGTACGGACCCAACCAGTTTCTCGCGCCCATGCGCAGCAAGGCAGAGTACGACAACGCCCATCCGGTTTTCAGGACCTTCATGAACGCGCCGGTGGCCATGGCATTCTCGCGTGACGATGTTCGCGAGAAGGTGCTACGCGCCTACATGGGCCTGATCAAGCAATGCGACGACCAGATGGGCGTGTTGTTCGACTGGCTGGAGAGAAGCGGCCGGATGAACGACACCATGATCGTCGTAACGTCCGACCACGGCGATTATCTCGGCGATCACTGGTTGGGCGAAAAGACATTCTTTCATAACACCTCGGTCAAGGTGCCGCTCGTCATTTTCGATCCGTCGCGCCAGGCCGACGCCACGCGCGGAACGGTTTGCGACGAACTCGTGGAGTGCATTGATCTGGTTCCCACTTTCCTGGAGACCGCTGGCGGCAGTCCGGATTCAGTCGATCACATACTCGAGGGCAGGTCGCTGGTGCCGTTGCTGCACGGACGGCAGGAAGGCCGGTTACGGGACTATGCAATCTGCGAATACGACTACTCAATGCGCCCTGCCGCAAAAAAACTTGGCCTCGACACGAGCAACGCCATGATTTTCATGCTGGCGACCCGGGAATGGAAGCTCATCCATTTTCAGGGCGGTTTCCGGCCGATGCTATTCGACCTTGAAAACGATCCCGAGGAGCTCGTTGATCTTGGCGCGAGCGCGGATCACCAGCCGGTGATCAACGAACTGTTCGCCAAACTGAACGACTGGGCCAAACGGCCAAGCCAGCGAACGACGATATCGAACGCAACGTTGCTCGCCAACAGGACAAAGCCCAGCACAAAAGGCGTCATGATCGGCGTGGTGGATGAAGAAGACGCGCCACCTAAATTGACCGTCCATTATAGAAACAGAAAGGCGCCCGACAAACGTGGCAAGCCGCCGCGCGCCTGAGCGAAAGCCCCCAAAATAAACACTGACAGCACAAGCGGGAAACCCGCGGGCCTTAGTTGACCGGAAGAACACCGGCGCCACCGTTTCGCGCCGCCATCCGTTCCGCGCCGGATGACGGTCGGCGAAACGGGTGACTGTTCGAAAGGATCGGCACGCCAAAGATGATGAAGAAGAGAAGTGGAACTTCTGGCTCTCCACATAGGCCGAGGCTGATGTGTCCGCATATCGTTCGGCTGCTGTGAGTGGTACGGCCTGACATTGCCGATGCGAACGATTGGCCTGGCGGGCAAATGGCAGTGTTCTCCGCCTGTCATTCTTTCGAATCCGGTGCGTTGCCATTTTGGCATCACAGAAGCCGAAACATTGTTCTTTATTCGAACGGTGTTTGAGATCATTCTTATACAGGCAGATAATGAGCACCCGGGTGAGGAGCTCCTGCTGTTGCAACAAGGGAGGAAGAAACATGCCGCATAACAACGCAACCCGGCGCGAGTTTCTGCGCAATACGGCGGCTGTCGCCGGACTTGCAGCCGGAAGCAGCCTGATCAGCGTTCTGCCCGCGAGTTCGCAGTCGCCCGCAACGGTAAGGATGCAGCTTGGATGGCTTGCATCAAACGGAATTCTCGGCGAGGTCGTCGCCGCGGCCAAAGGGTTCTATGCGGAAGAAGGCGTTACGCTCGAAATCACGCCTGGCGGCCCGAATGTCGATGGCGTTGGCGGTGTCGCTGCCGGTCAGCAGACCCTTGGCCAGACGTCATCCAGTCCTTCGGTCATGCTGGCGCGTTCAGCCGGAATCCCGATCAAGGCATTTGCGGCCGGCTATCAAAAACACCCATTCACATACTTCTCGCTGAAGAACAACGCGATCCGCGAGCCGAAAGACATGATCGGCAAGACGATTGCCACACAACCGACCGCCATGATCCTGTTGCGCGCCCTCCTGGCCAAGAACGGGATCAGCGAAGACCAGGTTACCGCCGTCAACATGGGTTCGGACATGAACCAGCTCATAACCGGACAGGCGCAGGCCGTCACCGGCTGGTTGACCAATACCAACGCACTGAAAGTACTTGGCGACGACCGCGTCGACATGATGCTTTGGGACACCGGCATACAACTTTACGCCAATGTCTATTTCACCACAGATGACGCGTTGACAAATGCGCCGGATACGCTGGCGAACTTCCTGCGCGGCTCGGCGCGTGGCTGGGGTTATGCAAAGGCGAATCCGGAAGAGGCTGTCGAATTGCTGGTCAGCGCTTATCCCAATCTCGACAAGGCCAGCGAACTTGAGGCAGTCGGACCGGTGCTCGGATTCAGCTTCAACGAAACCACCGCAGCCGATGGCTGGGGCGCGATGAATGCTGAGAACTGGGCAGCCCAGGTTGAGACCTATGCGTCGCTTGACCAGTTCAAGGGCAGCGTGCCGACCGTCGAAGACGTGATGACGACGGCCATTCTCGATGCGACAGCGGATATTCGCAAAGAGGTTGGATGATGGCCATGCAAGCTGCGGCTGCGGCGGTCACCGAGGCCGCACTTGCACCAAATGCCGCTACCGGCGATGTCGCCGTATCGGTGCGGAATCTGGACGTTCGCTTTGGCGACGGAGACAATACCGTTACCGCGCTATCCGATGTTTCGGTCGAGATACCGAAAGGTTCTTTCGTCACGATGATCGGACCATCCGGTTGCGGCAAATCCACTTTGCTGCGCGCGATTGCCGACCTGGTTCCGGCCAGCGAGGGCGAGATCGTGGTGCTCGGCGGTTCGCCGGAAGACGCAAGGCGGCAACGCAGCTTTTCGTTTGTCTTTCAGGACGCAACGCTTCTCCCGTGGAGGTCGGCCCTCGATAATGTCCGGCTTCCCTTGGAAGTGGGCGGCGGCGCC
>JBFIBB010000061.1:0-14176 GCA_041582695.1 Rhizobiaceae bacterium | reverse complement strand
GCCGGTAGCCGAAGTCTGCGCCGTGACCAAACGCGCACTCAAGCCCGGCGACCGCCTCGACGCCATCGGCGAGACGACATACCGCTCCTGGATCATGACCGCCAGTGAGGCAAGAAGCGCCGGAGCGGTTCCCTGCGGCCTGCTGGAAGGCGGCACGGTCACGGCGCAGGTCGCCGGGGGTGAACTGCTTACCCGCGACAATGTCCGTCTCGATCCGGGATCTCGGCTGGTCGAACTGCGCGCCAAACAGGACGCGCTTGTCTACGGGGCTGCCTGAAAATCCGCTATCCGAGTTCGATCGAGCGTCTGCGCGCCGCTTCCACGGCCTCGCCGACCAGCGACTTCAACCGGTCTTCTCCCATCAGAACCGACAGCGCGGCCGCCGTCGTTCCGTTCGGGCTGGTGACCTGTTCGCGCAGCGTCGAGGGGTTTTCGCCGCTCTGCGACGCAAGCATCGCAGCGCCGAGCACCGTCTGGCCCGCAAGCTTTGCCGCGATTTCGCCGGGCAAACCGGCATTTACGCCCGCGGCAGTCAGACATTCAATGAAATGAAACACATAGGCCGGTCCCGAGCCTGACACGGCGGTGACCACATCCATCAGTTTCTCGTCGGCGACGGTCGCGACCTCGCCGCTTGCCGATAGCAGGTCGGCGACGAATTCCGCCAATTTTCCGCCGACATGGGCGTTGGCAACGGTGACCAGCATGCCGGCGCCGAACGCCGCAGGCGTGTTCGGCATGCAGCGGATGACCGGAACATCCGCGCCGAGCAAACGCTCGAAAAACGCGATGCGGGTGCCGGCAGCGATGCTCAGGAACGCCGATCCGCCATCAGCGAAACGGCGGTAGGACGGGACAACCTCGGCCATCACCTGCGGCTTGACGGCGAAGACCACCAGATCCGGTTTCGCATCGGCCGGAATTTCCGCCACGTTCGCAAAAGCGCCCGCACCGAGATCCGCTGCCCGTCTTCGCAGCGCCTCTGCCGGTTCGACCACCGCCACGTCGCGTGCCGGCAGCTTGCCGGATTTGCACCAGCCCGCCAGCATGGCGTATCCCATATTGCCGCAACCGGCGAGAACAAGTTTGGTCATGATGTCGAAATCCAGCAGATCGTCGAGCCGAATCTGGCGGTTTCCGCAGCCTCGCGCAACCGCAAGTCTGCGAAACGCTCAGTTCTTTTCCGGTTGGCGGTACTGTTCGTTGGCGTAGCCGAATTCCGACAGCACCCTGCCGAGCGCCACATGGACCGGATAGCTGGCGATTGCTGGCGAGCCCGTCGTCAACAGGCGGCCGGCGGCACGGAACGGGGATGCGGCCAGAAGCGCCAGGCTCTTGGCGAACACCTTGAGCGCGCCGAGCGGGTCCTGGCGGCGTTTCCGCTTCTCGACCAGCGTCGAAATAACGCCGTTGCGCAATCCGCGCGCCCTGATCCAGCTGCGTTCGACACGCCTTGCCGGAACGGTTTCGCGAACCCCCGCTTCCGCGCACCAGGCGAGCGAGAAACCGGCTTGGCTCGCCCGGCTGAGAAAGTCGGAATCGCCCCCGCCGATGAAGTTGAACATCGGATCCAGAAATGGCTGGCCAAGCGTTTCCGGCACCTTTCGCGACACCAGCAGATTGCCGGACGAATAGAGCGCCTTGACCGGTCCGCTGGTCTCATAGGGCGGACTGAAAACGGGATGCGCCGCGAAACGCGCATGCGACAGGTCCTCGAACTCCTGGATCTGCGGTCCGCCGACGATATCGGCGCCGAATTTCGCGGCGGCCGTAACCATTGTCTCGATCCAGGTTTCGCCCGCCACCTCGTCGTCGTCGATCACCAGGATGTGCGTGAAGTTCGGGAACTGGGCGAACGCGGTGACCCATCCTGCATTGTAGGCCGAGCAGTTGCCGCGGTCGTGGGCGATGATGACCATCCCGGGCAATTCGCCAGCTTCGATCATCGGCGATGCCGCGGCTGCCCCTTCGCGCTCCTCGGCCTCGTTCTCGATGACGATCACCGCAAACTGTCGCCCGGTTTTCTGGCCTTTCAGCGAGTTGAGCGTGCGCAACAGCCATTCGGGCCGCCTGAAGGTCGGCAGCGTCACCACGATTTCCACGGTTTCTGGCCGCAAATCCTTGCTGCGCGCAACGACGGAGATGCCGCCGGATGGATGTGCGTTCATGGCCCGGAACCCTTTCGACTGCCATCAAATACAACTCGTTTTAAGGCCGCGTTAACGACGGTGCCCGGCAATGCCCGGATCGGCCTGGAAACCTTGTTCTGGAAGGTGCGGAAGGCCTTGGGCTTAATCAACATTTCACAGGTTGCTGATACTAATCGCGCGCCAACGGGATCGGTCATGCATCTAGCCTTTGTCACATCGCTCGTACCGGACGGAAGCCCGTCCACGGGATACGAAATCGCCAATGCGGCGATTATCTCCGCGCTCAGGCGCCGGGGCGTCCGTGTGAGCGTCGTAGGCTTCGTGCGGCCGGGAAAACGCCCTGCCGACCCTGAGAACACCATCGTGCTCGGCGCGCTCGACCCGGCAACCGGCAACGCCACTGCGCTTCAGAAGGTCCATTGGCTCGCCACCGCGATCGGCGCCGGTTTGACCTTTTCCTCGGCGAAGTTGCGCATCGTAACCGACGACGCGTTCAGGCAGGCGTTGGCAAGCCTTGGGAATTTCGACGGCTACGTGCTCAATGCCGTGCAGATGACTGCCGCCTTCGAGGCGTCGCTGCGCGACAGGCCAGCCATCTATGTGGCGCACAATGTCGAGCATATATCCGCCCGTGAAAGCGCCGATGCGGCCGATGGCGCAATCGAGCGATTTCTGTTCGCCCGCGAGGCGAAACTGTTGAAGCAGATCGAACGGCGGCTCTGCGCGCAGGCACGCTTCGTGTTCACGCTTGCAGATGCGGACCGTCACGCGCTTGGCGTCAGCCAGCGTGGCCGCTCGGCGGTCCTGCCGCTGGTGACGCGCGAAACTCCGCCTCCGCCGGTCCGCAACCGGCAGCGCAAATATGGCGCCGCGCTTGTCGGCACCTGGACATGGCAGCCAAACCGCATCGGCCTCGACTGGTTCCTGAACGAGGTCGTCCCGCATCTCGATCCCGCATTCACCATCGAGATAGCCGGAGCCATTCCGGCCGGGCTGGTTAGCCGGCATTCCAATGTCCGCTTTGCGGGCAGGGTCGCCGATGCCGCGGAATTCGTCGCAGGCGCCGGCGTCGTGCCGCTGGTAAGCCGCGCCGGAACGGGTGTCCAGCTCAAGACCATCGAGACTTTCGAACTCGGCCTTCCCGCAGTCGCCACGAGATCGTCGGTGCGCGGCATTTCGATGATTCCCGGCAACTGCGTCGTCACAGACGATCCGGCAAAGTTCGCTGCCGCAATGCAAAAGCTCGCCGCCGACAAAAACGCCGATACCGATGGCTCGGCATTTTTCCGCGCGCAACTGGCCGGTCTCGACAAGGCCATGGACAAGGGCCTGCGCGCACTGGGCCGCATCCGGAGCAGGCAGGCGGCATGAATCTTCTGACCAGCGAATTCAATGCCGGCAAGCCCGCTCGCGCCATGGACATCCTTGGCGTTCGCGTGACCAATGCCAGCCAGGGCGAGGCGATAGCGGCGATCGAGAACGCAATCGCGCGCAAGGCTTTCACCAAGGTCGCGTTCCTGAACGCGCACAGCGCCAACACCGCGGTCGAAGACCCCGAGTTCGCCGATATCCTCAAGACGTTTCTGGTATTGCCCGACGGTATCGGCGTCGATATCGCAGCTACCATCCTTTACGGTCACCCGTTCAACGAAAACCTCAACGGCACCGATTTTGTTCCGGCGCTGCTTGCGGCGATCGAGACGCCGCTGACGGTCGGCATCGTCGGCGCGGTTCGCGACAATGGGGAGAGGGCGACAGCCGACCTGATGCGCTCCATGCCCCGGCACCGGTTCGTCTATGTCAATGACGGCTACCTTACCGCCGAGGAAGAACCCGAGGTGATCGGGCGGATAAGGGCTCTCCATCCCGATATCCTGTTGGTGGCGATGGGCGTTCCGCGCCAGGAAAAGTGGATCGAAAGCAGGATCGACGAAAGCATCTGCACCCTGCCGGTTGCCGTTGGCGCGCTGCTCGATTTCCTCAGCGGCTCGGTGTCGCGGGCGCCGCTAGCCATTAGGCGCATGCGCATGGAATGGGTCTACCGGCTGTGCATGGAACCGTCCCGCATGTGGCGCCGCTACATCCTCGGAAACCCGGTTTTCCTGATGCGGGTGGCGGCACAGAAATGGCGCCAGTGGCGCGGAAAAACGAAATGACCGGCGGCGCCGCACCCATGCCGGCGGGGTCCGGTTCGGTTGCCGTCGTGACCGCAAGCTATGCCGGCGATTTCGAGCGCTGCCGCCTGCTGTGCGAAACGCTCGACCGGCATGTGACCGGCTTCGACAGTCACATGATCCTGGTCGCCGGTCATGACGTTCGTTTGTTCAGACAACTGGAATCGCAACACCGCATCGTCGTCGACGAGCGCGACCTGCTGCCCGGCTGGCTGCACGTGGTGCGCGATCCGGCGAGCCTGTTTTCTCGCCATCTGTGGCTCAGTTTCCGCACCAAGCCGTTGCGCGGCTGGCATGTGCAGCAGTTGCGCCGTATCGCCATTGCCGGCCATGTGGCGAGCGACGCGCTGCTTTATTGCGATTCCGATGTTTTGTTCTTGCGCGCCTTCGATTGCGTAAGCCTTTGGCAGTCGGCCGGTCTGCGCTTTCTTAGGCGCGAGGGAGCTCTCGCCGATCCGAAGCTGGAAGAACAGCGGCGCTGGTCGGCCAATGCCGCCCGCGCGCTCGGCATCGAAGACAGCCCCGCTTCCATGGCCGATTATATCGCGACGGTCATAGCCTGGCGGCGCGATACCCTTGCCGAAATGTGCGCTCATATTGAGAAAACCCACGGCCGCCATTGGGTCGAAGTCGTGGCCTCTACGAGGAAATTCTCAGAATGCATGCTCTACGGCCGCTTCGTCGATGACGTGCTCGACGGCGCAGGCCATAGCCCGACCGCCGATGAACTGTGCCGGATCTATTGGGAGGGGCCGGAGCCCCGCGAGGCGGAACTGACCGATTTTGTCGCCGGGATGTCTCCCGGACAGGTGGCCGTCGGCCTGCAGAGTTTTGTAGGCACGGATCTCGCCAGCATCCGGCGGCTCATAGAAGCGGCCTAGGCAGCTTATCCGCCGCGTTTGACGTAGGATTCGATGGCTTCGCCGAATTTCGGCTGACCCTTCGACCGCTGACCCTCGATATAGTCGGAAAAATAGTTCCAGAACGACTGGGCATAATCGCGGAAAAATGCGTCGGCGACCTTTGCGGAGCACAGATTTCCCTCGACGCAGAAGGATACCCGGTTGAGAAAATAGACGATCCGCCCAAATTCCTCGCGAAAGTCCGAAAGCGGCATCTCGCCGCCATCCGCGCTCATCGCCGCCATGCCGAGCCGCTGGCTGTAGATGGCCAGTTCCTTTGCCGTCGGATTGTCGCCGATGAGGTTGGCATGCCGTGCGTTCAAAGCCTCCAGCCGGTCGCGCACCGCGCGTTGCGCCTGCTGGTATGTCGGCTGTTCCCAGAGCTGAACCAAATCGAGTGTACGTTCGACGCGCTTTTCCTCGCGCTGCTGCAGGTACTGCCAGACCGAGAAAATGCCGCCGAGAATCAGAAAAACGCGTACCGCCATGCCCGCCCAGGCATAGGCGAGCATGCGCATGTCGGCGGAAGTGAACGGATTGCTCTCCGCCTTGATTTCATGAACGCTGGTATCGGGAAAACCCGAGGTTGATTCGGGCAGGTTCTTGATCTTGCGCGGCGTCATTCGCAGTCGTCCAGTGCAATTCTGGCCGCCGGGTCGAGCACCATGCCGGGCTCCTCGAGGCGGTGCTTGAGACAGCTCAACTGCGACCGCGTGATCATGAAAGTTGGATCGGGCGTTGCTGCCTGTCCCTGGGGCATTGTCAGCGCCTCGATCACCCCGCGCTCCTGTTCCTGCCCTTTGTTGTCAACGTCGGGGCAATCGGTCAGATCGACCGCGACCGCCTCGCTCCGCTTCGTTTGCAATATGTCGTACCGGCTGAGAAAACAGGCCGCAAGCTTTTGATCGAGAACGACTTCACGGTCGCAGATCAGGCAGTCATCCGCATGGGCCGCGCCGGCGACAGGCAGCGTTATCGCAAGCACAGCCCACAGGCAGGTTACGCGGCTCACCAGTAAGTTTCCGGTTTTATGCATGCACGTAAGTTCCAGATCACGAACCTGTCCAACTGCCTGACCGGCTGGCCGGTGACGAATGACCCGTTCGTCAGTTTGCTTCCACCGTCTCGATCGGGAAGATCATCACCGCTCCCTTGGCGCCCTTTTTCGCACTGAGCGACGTGGCCGCGCGGGTCTTCGCCTGTTTGCCCATTGCATTTAGCATGCCGATGAAGCCCTCGTCATCGCCGACGCCCTTTGTGGCCTCGGCGGCGCGAACGCCGCCCTGAGCGAGAAAACGCAGGTCCTGAATGTCGGTGCCCGGCAGCGCCTGGGTGACGACGGCGACCAGCCGTTCGACGCCGAGCGTTTCGGTATTCACCGCAAAAAGTCCGATTTCCTCTTCGCCGTTCCGCTCGATCCGGAGAGGGTCGACGGCCGAGATCGCATAGTCGGTGCCGATGTGAAGCACATTCAGGTCGATCGCGCCCGACGACCGGTTGGCGATGCGGACATGTATTTCGTCATCCTGCGTGACGCGCGGCACGGTGCCGGCCTCGATCGGTTGGAAGTCGCCTTCGCCGCCGCGAAGAACAAGGAAGGACAGATCGACCTTGTCCTTGAAGTCGGAGGCTGCGGTCATCCGCGCCAGATTGGTGGCGCGGAATATCTTCGTCATCCTTGCGGCAAGCTGCCGGTCGAGAGCGGCCGCATCGCTTTCGGTCGCCGCGATTTCCATCGAGGGCGGCCGTTTGCCCGGCAGCAGCGAAGCCTCGCCTGAGGATGAAAGGAACCAGATGCGCTTTTCGTCCGAAGCGCCGCCGGCCGGGCCGCCAGTTGCCTGCGTGTTGGCAAGGCGCGCATCCTCGTCCATGCGCTCAAGGATATCGGCTTCGCTCGCTACCGAGAGCGTGATGTCGGCAGCCTTCCCGGCATCGACGAGCTTGATCCGGAACAACTGGTTTTCATCGCCGGCCAAACGGTCGAGCGAAGCGTTTATGGCCTCGGCCTCGGCTCCGCCCTGCGCCTTGGCGACCAGCATCTCAAAGCCGATAGCCAGTTCCACCGGCCGCGCCCAGCCGCCTTTTTCGAGCTGCGCGGCGTCAGGCTTGGCAAGTCCGGCATGTTCGATCGGCGAAAGCGTGCTTTTCAGGTTCTTTGCGGATTTGACTTCCAGATAGCCGACAGCCTTGTCGAGCGTGTCCGCGGCGTTTTCCAGAAGGGCGAGTTTGGAGCCGTTCGACAATTGATGCATCAAACCGGCCTCGATGGTCGCGCCGTCGCCCTCGGGCGTAATCTTCCATTGCAGCACCGGCGGCTCGCCTTCCGTGCCGAATACGCGGCTGTCCAGATCGCCTTCGAACAGCGGCGTCGGCGCGGTCCGGTTCATGCCCGAATAGGCCTGCAACACCGTCTGGCCGAGCTGGCGGTAACTGATGCCCGGATGTTTGCTCAGGCTTTCGATCAACGTGTAGGTGAACAACCCGTAGCGCTTGCTGTCTTCGGCGTCGCGCGGCAACGGCATTTCGGGCGTTGTTTCGACCGTTTGCGCCGCGAAAAACGCCACCAGACCGCCTTTAGCGCCGCTGCTTGCCTCAACCGGGTTTTCCCGTTCGGTCCCGACGCCGACGGCGCGCGTGGCGGTGAAAATCGCGTCTTCCGGCGCGCCAAGGGCAATGGGATCGAGCCTGCGCGAGACCTCTGTTCCCTCTCCCGGCGCCGCCCTGGTGGCGCTGGAGGAATGGCAGGCGTCGAACACCGCCCAAACGAAGGCGCCAGCCTCGCGCAGCGCGGTGATGTCCGCGCCGATATCGTCATCCACATAGGCGTTCGGGAAGCCGTTAATGCTGCGATCCCAAGTCTTTGTGTCTGCGGGCAGAAACACTTCGTCCTTGCCATCGTTCTCGTTGTCGGTTCCGCGCGCCGGCATTTGCGAGCCGTGTCCGGAAAAATGCAGATAGACGAATGTGTCGTCGTCGCCGTTGGTCCTGGCCTTCTCGGCGAGTGTCTTCATAGCGCCGCGTATGTTGGCGAGTGTCGGCGAACTGGCGCCCTCGATTCCCTCGGCCAGGACAATCACGTTTTCGCTTTCGAATCCGGCCTGTCCGGTCAGATAGTCGCGCAGGAGTTCGGCGTCGTTCTTGGGCCCGACCAGCCAGGTGTTGCGGGGCAGGTTGGGATAATCCGTTACGCCAACCACCAGTGCGTAATTCGTGCGTGCATCCGCCACCGGCACCGTTGCGCCGGAGAGCAGAATGACGCCGAAAGCCAGCGTCGCGAATTTGCCAGCGGTTGATCCAACCATGTACCCAAGCTCCCAAATTGCTGTTTGCAAACATCAATAACAGAATGTTGGCGTCAGTTTGAACCAAATTTGACGTCTGTCACCACAACTGTGGCGCTGTTGTGCATTCAACCCCTCGCCAAGTACCGGCCGCTTCGCTAAACAAGAAAGAATTTTGAGGATCAGCCATGTCTGAGGCCAGAAAAACCCTTGTGCTGACAGGCGCCAGCCGCGGCATCGGCCATGCAACAGTCAAACGGTTCTCCGCCGAAGGCTGGCGGGTGATCACCTGTTCGCGGCAGGAATTTGCCGAAGACTGTCCCTGGCCGGCCGGACGCGATGATCACATCAAGGTCGACCTGTCGGACGCCGAAGATGTCGGTTCGGCCGTCTCCGAAATCCGCCACCGGCTTTCGGCGGGCGGCGACCGGCTGATGGCGCTGGTCAACAATGCCGCCATTTCGCCGAAACTCGAGGGCGGCGGGCGCATGAATTCGCTCGACACGCCGATGCATGTCTGGCGCGATGTGTTTCAGGTCAATTTCTTCGCGCCGATCATGCTGGCCCGCGGCCTGTTCAAGGAGCTCGCAGCGGCGGGCGGCTCGATCGTCAACGTCACCTCGATTGCCGGCGGGCGCGTGCATCCGTTCGCGGGAACCGCCTACGCCACCTCGAAGGCCGCGCTCGCATCGCTGACACGCGAGATGGCGGCGGATTTCGGTCCGCACGGCATCAGGGTCAATGCCATCGCGCCCGGCGAGATCGACACGGCAATTCTGTCTCCGGGTACCGAGAAGATCGTGGAAACGATACCGCTGCGGCGCCTCGGCAAGACCGGGGAGGTCGCAGATATCATCTATTTCCTGTGTTCGGGACAGGCCTCCTATGTCAGCGGCGGCGAGATTCACATCAACGGCGGCCAGCACGTCTGAAGGTGCCGCTGCCGGCCGGATGCCGGCATCGCCGGTCGCCTGAACGGCGCTCCGGAACGGATTTCTCTGTTTTTGCGGTTTTGCCGAAAAGCGATTTCCTTTTCGCCATCCGCTCAACAGGCCCATTCCTTCTGAAATAACCGCGCGGTCGCCATATTCCGGTTAAGATCCAGGAGGCGCGCCGTGCCACAGACAGAAACCAGACTGAACGCATTCCCCGCATTCATGCGGGTGGAAGGCCGTTCCGTGGTCGTCGTCGGCGATGGTGCCGAGGCTCTGGCCAAGGCCCGCCTTGTTGCGCAGACAAGCGCCTCCCTGACAATCATTTCCGGCGCGCCCTCCCAGGACCTTGCCTCGTTTGCCCTTTCGGTGAACGCCGCGATCGTTCGCGCGCCCTATGAGGCCGGCATGCTGACGGGTGCCGCGCTGGTGTTTGCCGCCACGGGCGACGAAGCGTCCGACCGGCGGATCGTGGCCGATGCAAACGGACTCAACATCCCGGTAAACGCGGTCGATCGGCCGGAACTCTGCGATTTCTACACCCCGGCCATCGTCAACCGCGCGCCGGTGGCCATCGCGATCGGCACCGAAGGCGCCGGCCCGGTGCTGGCGCAGGCGATTCGCCGCCGCATCGAGGCGATGCTGCCGCCATCGACCGGCGTGCTGGCCCGGCTTGCCGCCACTTATCGGGCGGCTGCACAATTGCTGCACGAGGGTGCGCCGCGCCGGTCTTTCTGGAATGCCTTTTTCGAGGGCGAAATAGCCCGCTCAGTCGCCAATGGCGACGTGGCCCTTGCCAGGCGGCAGGCCAACGCGCGCCTCCGGGAGCCGCAAATCGTTGCCGGCCATGTCGCGCTGGTCGGCGCAGGCCCCGGCGCGGAGGACCTGTTGACGCTGAGGGCTCAGCGCCTGCTGCACGAGGCCGATGTGATCGTGCACGATGCGCTGGTGCCGGAAGCTGTGATCGCCATGGGCCGCCGCGACGCCGAACGCATTGCCGCTGGCAAGCGCAAGGGTTGCCATTCGAAAACCCAGAACGAAATCAATCAGCTATTGGTCGCGCTCGGTCGCGCCGGCAAGCGTGTTGTGCGCCTGAAGAGCGGCGATCCGCTTATTTTCGGCCGCGCCGGCGAGGAAATGGCGGCTCTGCGCGACGCGGGCGTCAGCTATGAGGTCGTTCCGGGCGTTACCTCAGCATTTGCCGCCGCGGCCGATTTCGAACTGCCGCTGACATTGCGCGGCGTCGCCTCGTCGATGGTGTTCACAACCGGACATGACCTGAAAGGCCGCTCGCTGCCCGACTGGGCGAAGCTGGCGATCTCCGGCGCTACCGTCGCCGTCTACATGGGCCGCACCACGGCCGCCGATGTCGCCTCGCGGCTGATCGAGGCCGGCCTGTCGCCGGATACCGCGGTCGCCGTCGTCGAGAACGCCAGCCTGGCGAACAGCAGGCGTTTCCACGGCACCCTTGCCGATCTGCCAGCCCTGGAAGGCCGCGACGACCTAGCCGGCCCGGTGATGACCATCATCGGCGACGCTGTTGCCGGCGCCAATTTCAATCGCTCGGTTCCGCTGGCGGAAGGCCTGGAAGCCGCCGCGCGCAAGACCGAAACCGTCTGAGAGTACGGACAAGGAGATAGCAATGAAGATTCTGACAGCTAACCGCTTGACCGATGGCGAGGTTGTCTGGCTTGCCGCGGATCATTCCTGGGCGGAGTCGATCGAAGCCGCCGAAATCGCCCGCGACAAGGAAACCGAGGAGAAGCTCTCCCGCGCAGGCGAAGCGGCATTCCTCAAGAACGAGGTGGTCGACGTCAATCTGATCGACATTGAGCTTGCCGATGGCGCGCCGGTTCCGGTGCGGCTGCGCGAGCGCATCCGCGCCGCCGGCCCGACCAACCGACTCGACCTTGGCAAGCAGGCAAATCCGAAAATCGCGGCTGCCGCCTGATCGCGCAGCCGGAGCATTGAACGAGAACCCAGGAACAGGTCCCATGTACCGCTACGATGAGTTTGACCACGCTTTCGTTAAGGCCCGCGTCGCCGAATACCGCGATCAGGTCGAACGCCGCATGGCGGGCGAGATCACCGAGGATCAGTTCAAGCCGCTCCGGCTGATGAACGGCGTCTATTTGCAGCTTCATGCCTACATGCTGCGCGTTGCGATCCCCTACGGCACGCTTAACGGCAAGCAGATGCGCATGCTCGCGCACATCGCGCGCAAATACGATCGCGGCTACGGCCATTTCACCACCCGGCAGAACATCCAGTACAACTGGCCGGCTCTCTCCCACACGCCGGACATTCTCGATGACCTGGCGACGGTGGAGATGCACGCGATTCAGACCAGCGGCAACTGCATACGCAACGTTACGGCCGATCATTTCGCCGGCGCGGCCGCCGACGAGGTCGCCGATCCGCGTCCTTACGCGGAAATCCTGCGCCAGTGGTCCTCCGTGCATCCGGAGTTTTCCTACCTGCCGCGCAAGTTCAAGATCGCCGTGACCGGATCGGAGCGCGATCGCGCCGCCATCCAGGTGCACGACATCGGCCTGCATCTGAAGCGCAACCGGGCAGGCGAATTGGGCTTTGCCGTCTATGTAGGCGGCGGGCAGGGCCGCACGCCCATGATCGCCAAGAAAATCCGCGATTTCCTGCCGGAGGCCGAGCTTCTGTCCTACTGCACGGCGATCCTGCGCGTCTACAATCTGAACGGCCGCCGCGACAACAAGTACAAGGCGCGCATCAAGATCCTCGTGCACGAGACGGGGACGGAAGAACTGACCCGTCAAGTCGAGGCCGAATACGAAGCGCTGCGCCATGGCGAATTGAAACTGCCGGATGCGGATATCCGCGCCATCGAGTCCTACTTCGCTCCGCCAGCGCTGCAGGACCGTCCCGGCGGCGATGACGCGGTTGCGGCGGCAATGAAGGCGGATGGCGGGTTCGCCGCCTGGATCGACCGCAACACCGAAGCGCACATCCATGCCGACCACGCGATCGTCACCATTTCGCTGAAAGGCATTGGCGAGGCGCCGGGCGACGCATCGGCCGAGCAGATGGACGCGGTTGCCGCGATCGCCGAGGAATTCGCCCATGACGAGATCCGCGTCAGCCACGAACAGAACCTGATCCTGCCGCATGTCGCCAAGGCCGACCTGAAGACGGTTTACGACCGCTTGCGGCAAATCGGCCTGGCGACTGCCAATGCCGGTTTCGTCACCGACATCATCGCCTGCCCCGGGCTCGACTATTGCGCGCTGGCGAATGCACGCTCCATTCCGGTGGCGCAAGAGATTTCGCGCCGCTTTGCGGATGCCGCCCGGCAGCGGGAAATCGGCGATCTCAAGCTGAAGATTTCCGGCTGCATCAATGCCTGCGGCCATCACCATGTCGGCCATATCGGCATTCTCGGCGTCGAAAAGAAGGGTGCGGAACTTTACCAGATCACGCTTGGCGGATCTGGCGACGAAAACACCTCGATCGGCCAGATTGTCGGCCGCGGATTCGGCCCCGAAGAGATCACCGATGCCATCGAGACGGTGATCGACACCTATATCGGGCTGCGCGCCAGCAGGTCGGAGAGTTTCATCGAGGCATACCGCCGCGTCGGTGCGGCGCCGTTCAAGGAGGCGCTTTATGGCACCGAATCCAAAGCTGCCTGACGCGAGCGAGCAGGCCAGGGCTCTGGAAAGCCGTTATGGCTGGCTGGAGCCCGAACTGGTCATCGAACTTGCGGCGGAACGGTTCTTTCCCGACGAGATCGCTGCCGTGTCGTCGTTCGGCGCCGATTCGGCCGTGCTTCTGCACATGATCGCCGCGATCGACCGGTCGTTGCCGGTGCTGTTCCTCGACACGTACAAGCATTTCGGAGCGACGCTGGACTATCGCGATGCGCTGGTGACCGATCTGGGCCTGACCAACGTGATTGCGGTCGAGCCCGATCCCGTTGCGCTCGCCGCCCGGGATCCCAAAGGCGATCTCAACCGGCGCAATCCGGATGCCTGCTGCGCATTGCGCAAGGTTGAGCCGATGAATCGCGCCATGGCGCCCTACGGCGCATGGTTTACCGGCCGCAAGAGATATCAGGCGTCGACACGCTCGCAATTGGCGGTGTTCGAGGAATCCGACGGCCGCATTCGAATCAATCCGCTGGCCCACTGGACTCCGGCCGATATTGAAGGTTATATGTATACAAACGATTTGCGGCGGCATCCGCTTGTTCGCCATGGTTACCTGTCGATCGGTTGCCAGCCCTGCACATCGCCGGTCGAAGCCGGTCAATCGGCGCGTTCGGGCCGCTGGGCGGGACAGGACAAGACGGAATGCGGCATTCACATCACGCCGGCTGGCGTGGTGCGGGCCGCGTCGGCCGGTATGGGAACAGGTTGAAATGACTGCATCCGACACCGAAACGGCGGTCCGTCTGTGGACGGTTGACGGTTTCCGCGACGATCCCTGGATATCGGCGGAGACCGTTGATCTGGATCATTTCGTGATCCTGCCGCTGTCGGCATATCTGTCGCTCGATGACGAAACCCGCAGTTCGAACGCGGCGAGGATCGGTGTGGAATTGCAGCCGGCCGACGAGTTGGAGAGCCTCGTGCCTTATCTGCCTCAATTGCCGCTGATCGCGCTCGCCTTTCCCGTGTTCAGCGACGGCAGGAGCTTTTCCAAGGCCGAGTTGCTGCGCAGCCGCCATCGCTATGGCGGCACGGTTCGCGCGACCCGCGAAGT
>JBFIBB010000060.1:0-14374 GCA_041582695.1 Rhizobiaceae bacterium | reverse complement strand
TGTTGAACACCTCGAGGATCTCGGCATTGCCGATAAAGGTCTCGCGGCGCTCGGGCGACAGCATGCCGGACATGGCCTGCTTGATGTCGTCAACCAGGTCATAGATGATGTTGTAATATCGGATCTCGATACCTGCCTGTTCGGCCGCTTCGCGGGCCTGCTTGTTGGCGCGGACATTGAATCCGAGAATCGCCGCATTGGAGGCCTCTGCAAGCGAGATGTCGCTTTCCGTGATACCGCCGGCACCGGAATGCACGATCCGGGCGCGAACCTCGTCGGTGCCGAGCTTTTCGAGCGCATTGGCGATCGCCTCGATAGAGCCCTGCACGTCACCCTTGACCACAAGCGGGAATTCCTTGACGCCGCTTGTCTGGAGCTGGGTCATCATCTGCTCCAGCGAGCCGCGTTGTCCTGCCTGCTTGGCGACCACCATCTCGCGAGCCTTGCGCTGGCGATAGGCGGAAATCTCCCGCGCCTGCGCCTCGTTTTCGACGACCGCAAACCTGTCGCCGGCCTGAGGCGTGCCCTGGAGGCCGAGCACTTCGATCGGCATGGCGGGTGGCGCTTCCTTCAACTGATCGCCGCGATCGTTGACGAGTGCACGCACGCGGCCCCATTCGTCGCCTGCAACTACGATATCGCCGGTGTGCAGCGTGCCCGCCTGAATCAGCACAGTCGCAACCGAACCGCGGCCCTTGTCGAGCTTGGCTTCGATGACGACACCCTCGGCCGAACGGTCCGGATTGGCCTTGAGTTCGAGCAACTCGGCCTGCAGCAGAATGGTTTCGAGCAATTTGTCGAGATTAGTGCCTTTGATAGCGGACACCTCGACATCGAGCACTTCGCCGCCCATGGATTCCACGAAAACCTCGTGCTGCAGCAGTTCGGTTCGAACCTTCTGCGGGTCGGCATCCGGCTTGTCGATCTTGTTGATCGCCACGATTATCGGAACACCCGCCGCCTTGGCGTGATTGATGGATTCGATCGTTTGCGGCATCACGCTGTCGTCTGCGGCCACGACGAGAATGGCGATATCGGTCGCCTGTGCGCCACGAGCACGCATGGCGGTGAATGCGGCATGGCCTGGCGTATCAATGAAGGTGATCTTCTGGCCGTTCTTCTCCACCTGGTAGGCGCCAATATGCTGGGTGATGCCACCGGCCTCGCCGGCAACGACATTGGCGTTGCGAATGGCGTCGAGCAAGGACGTCTTGCCGTGATCGACATGGCCCATGATCGTGACCACCGGAGGACGCGGCTTCATGTCCTCTGGCTTGTCATCGATTTTGAACAAGCCTTCCTCGATGTCCGAATCTGCAACTCGCTTGACCGTGTGCCCGAATTCCGATGCGATCAGTTCGGCCGTATCGGCGTCGATCACGTCACCCGGCTTGAGCATCTGGCCCTGCTGCATCATGAACTTGACCACATCGACGGCGCGTTCCGTCATGCGGCCGGCGAGTTCCTGCACGGTGATGGTCTCGGGAAGCGTAACCTCGCGGGAGATCTTTTCGCGCGGCTCCTGGTTCTGGGCACGCTTGAACTTTTCCTGACGGCGGCGCATCGAGGATAGCGAGCGGCCGCGGGATTCATCGCCCGACAGAGCCCGGGTCAATGTCAGCTTGCCTTGACGGCGATCTTCGGTTCTCGGCCTTGCCGCCGGGCGTCCTGCGTCGGCCTTTGCGGGGGCACCACGTTTGCCGGGCGCAGACCTGCCACGGTCGTCATCATCATCGCTGGACAGGGAATCCAATTCCGGCGCTCGCTTGCGAGCTTCCTCTTCCGACCGGCGGCGGGCTTCGGCTTCGGCTGCAATGCGCGCCTCTTCCTCAGCCTGGCGGCGAGCCGATTCCTCGCGTTCGCGGGCGCGACGCTCATCTTCCTCGGCACGGCGCTTGGCGTCGATCGCCGCCTGTTCGCGCTCTTCGATTTCACGGACCTTGGCTCCCTCCAGCGCGCGGCGGCGGGCTTCCATTTCCTCTTTCGACAATTCGTTGAGCACCATGCCGGCGCTTTCGACCGGCTTGGGCTTGGCGGGAGCTTCGGGTGCGGCAGCCGGGGCGGGCGTCCTCTTCTTCAGTACAACCTGCGGCGCCGCATCGGATTCACCGGGCTTGGTGAATTTCCGTTTCTTGGTCTCGACAACGACAGATTTCGTGCGGCCGTGCGAGAAATTCTGGCGCACGGTTCCCTGCTCGACGCCCGGACGTTTCAAGGTCAGGGTCTTCTTCGGAGTAACGCTAAGCGTCTTTTCGTCACCAGATTTCGTATCGCTCATTCCAAGTCCTTTACGACGGCATGCCGTCAGCTGGCGCAACACTATCGTTGCATCCGCCGCCCGGCAATTCCCGGTATTCATGAAGCGCAACAAGGCGCTTCAGCGCCGCCCTGCCCGCGGTTCCCGCGAGCACGCCAGCGTGTATCACATTTGTACCGCCCAATGCCAAACTCATTTCCTGCACGGAAAAGAGCTTGAAGGCGGAAACGTCGGGCCCGCCTGCCAGAATTACGGCACGGCGCGCCTGGTCCATTTTGCGCACGCCGTCGGCCGAAGCCTCGAACGCATGCAGTACCGCAAGGGCGCTTCCCTTGCGAATCGCCGATTCGATCTTGGCGGCTCCCAACGCGATCTCACCAGCCTTTCGTGCCAGCCCGAGCGAACCGAGCGCCGAACGGGCAAGCAGCGTGTCCACCATGGACCCAAGATCGTCGCCCGGCGAAACGCCAGCACGGAGCGCCCTGGCAAACAGGTTCTTGCGTGCGGCAAGATCGACATTTCCACGCGTTCCCGTAACCCAGCAGCCGCGTCCCGGCAAGCTTTCCTTCAAATCGGGCACAACGGCGCCGTCGGGACCGGCGACAAAGCGGATCAGGCGATTGCGATCACCGCTCTTTCTCGTCACGATGCAAGTGCGATCGTTCATACCGGTCCGACACGGCCTCCGACCTTACGCCGCGTCGACCGAGGCTGCGTCTTGCGCTGCCTCGATTTCGTCTTCACCGATCAGGTCATCTTCGCTGATCCAGCCCATCTTGAGCCGTGCCGCCAGAACCATTTGCTCGGCATCGCCGCGAGAGACGCCATGCTTGGTGAACACACCCTCATAGAAAGTCGTTTCGCCGTCCTTGCGCTCTTTCCAGCCGACCAAATCGTCGACTGCATATCCTGCGAAATCCTCGACCGTCTTCACACCGTCCTCGCCGAGCGTCACCATCATCGCGGTGCTGATGCCGGGGATTTCGCGCAGATCGTCCTCGACGCCAAGTTCCTGACGTTTGGCGTCGAACTCGGCCTCGATGCGCTCGAGATATTCGCGGGCACGCATCTGGATTTCACCGGCCGTTTCCTCATCGAAACCGTCGATGGAGGAAATTTCCTCGGACTCTACGTAGGCCACTTCCTCGACGCTCGAGAAGCCTTCGGAGGCCAGAACCTGACCGACCATCTCGTCGACGTTCAGCGCATCCATGAACAGGGCCGAACGCTCGACGAACTCCTTCTGGCGGCGGGCGGATTCCTCTTCCTCGGTCAGGATGTCGATGTCCCAGCCGGTCAATTGCGATGCGAGGCGTACATTCTGGCCGCGGCGGCCAATGGCCAGCGACAGTTGCTCGTCTGGAACGACGACCTCGATGCGTTCGGCGTCCTCGTCAAGAACGACCTTGGCGACTTCGGCCGGCTGCAGCGCATTGACGATGAATGACGCGGCATTGTCGTTCCAGGGGATGATGTCGATCTTCTCGCCCTGCAATTCGCCGACAACGGCCTGGACGCGGCTGCCGCGCATGCCGACGCAGGCGCCAACCGGATCGATGGAGGAATCGCGCGAGATCACGGCAATCTTGGCGCGAGAGCCGGGATCACGGGCGACCGAGCGGATTTCGATGATGCCGTCGTAGATTTCCGGCACTTCCATCGTGAACAGCTTGACCATGAACTGCGGATGAGTGCGCGACAGGAAGATCTGCGGTCCGCGCTGCTCGCGCCGCACATCGTAGACATAAGCGCGGACGCGGTCGCCGTACTTGAAGTTTTCGCGCGGAATCATCTCGTCGCGGCGGATGATCGCCTCGCCGCGGCCGAGATCGACAATAACGTTGCCGTATTCAACGCGCTTGACCGTGCCATTGACGATCTCGCCAATGCGATCCTTGTATTCCTCGTACTGGCGATCACGCTCGGCTTCGCGCACCTTCTGGACGATAACCTGCTTCGCGGACTGGGCGGCAATGCGGCCGAAATCCATAGGCGGAAGCTGTTCGGCGATCGAATCGCCAATCTGTGCATCCGGATTGCGATGGCGGGCGTCGGCTAGCGAAATCTGGCGGGCCGGCTCCTCGACGTTCTCGACCACCTCCATCAGCCGCTGCAGCTTCATCTCGCCCGTGTTGGGATTGATGTCGGCGCGGATGTTGGTCTCCTGCCCGTAGCGCGACCTGGCCGCCTTCTGGATCGCATCAGCCATCGCATCGATCACGATGTCCTTGTCGATCGATTTTTCGCGTGCAACCGCATCGGCGATCTGGATGAGTTCCAGCCTGTTTGCACTGACTGCCATTGTAATCTCCCTGGCATTGGCGCCGCGCACCTGTCAGGCCGCGGCAAATCGTGTTCAAGTTCCTGTTTCGGTCTGTTTCACGGACCGGCCGCCACCGCGGCGGTCCTTCTTGCGCTGCCGGCGCAGCTTCTTGTCCTGTTTCAGCGCGTCGCGCACGAGATCATCGGTAAGCACCAGCCTCGCCTCGCCGATCGCTTCGAACGGAATCCGCACGCTTGGCTCATCGCCGTAGCTGGCCATATCGCGGTCGATGACGATTCCGTCTTCGTCAATTTCCGCTATTCGGCCGCGAAACCGCTTTCGGTCGCCAACGAGTATCGTGGTCTCCAGCTTCGCCAGGTGACCCTGCCAGGCGCGGAAATCCGACTTGCGCACCAGCGGCCGGTCGATGCCCGGAGACGATATCTCCAAATTATAGGCCTGATCCACCGGATCCTCCACATCGAGCACCGGCGAGACAATCCTGCTCAGTTCCTCGCAATCCTCGACGGTCATTGCACCGTCCAGGCGCTCGGCCATGATCTGCAGGGTCAGGCCGTTCTGGCCGGACAGACGGACACGAACGAGGCGGAAACCCATCGGCCCCATAACGGGTTCAACGATGGCCGCGATGCGCGCATCGATGCCTGTTTCGCACACGATACGGTCATCCGCATCCGTGTCGTCGGTTTCCAATTTTTGCGTCGTCTGGTTCAAACGGCGTCTCCGACAGGCCGGCACCGGTCGCCCGGTAACAAAAAAGAGCGGGACCGGGTGGACCCACTCTTCGTCTGATCGACCAAGAATTTGAACCGGATATAGGCCGAATTGCGCCGGATTGCAAGGACTATCACGGAGCAATCGGTGCCGTCAGGCTGCCTTCGGATCCGTTTTCGCAGCTCGCAGCAGCATGCCGAACAGATCGCGCGGTTCATCGGGGTCGGCCAGCAGGTCGAGTTCTTCGAAATACGGCGCAGTGCGCAGCAGGTCACGCACGTAACGCAGCGCGGAAAAGTCCTCGATTGCAAAACCGACAGAATCGAAAAGCGTAACCTGCCTCGGATCAGTGCGGCCCTTCGTCTTTCCGGCAATAACCTGCCATAGTTCGGTGACCGGATGATCGGGCTCCAGTTGTTGAATTTCGCCCTCGACACGGGTTTGCGGCGGGTACTCCACGAAGATGTCGGAACGCATGAGGATATCCCGATGCAGCTCCGTCTTGCCGGGACAGTCTCCGCCGACAGCGTTAATGTGCACGCCTGTGCCGACCATGTTGTCGGTGAGGATAGTGGCATACTGCTTGTCGGCCGTCACCGTCGTGATTATGTCGGCGCCTTCGACCGCTTCTTCGGCCGAACCGCAGGCGGAAATATCGAATCCGAAACCGGCAAGGTTCCGGATGCATTTACGGGTGGCTTCCGCGTCGATGTCGTACAGGCGAAGCTTGCGGACATTAAGCAGTGCCTTGAAGGCAATCGCCTGAAACTCGGATTGCGCCCCGTTGCCGATCAGCGCCATGCATCTGGAATTTTCGGGCGCGAGGTATTTACCCGCCAGCGCCGACATCGCCGCGGTTCGAAGCGCGGTCAGAATTGTCATTTCGGAAAGAAGCATCGGATAACCGCTTCCGACATCAGCCAGTACGCCAAAGGCGGTCACGGTCTGCAGGCCCTCACGCATGTTCTTCGGATGCCCGTTTACATATTTGAAGCCGTAGAGGCGGCCGTCGCTGGTTGGCATCAGCTCGATCACGCCTTCGGTGCTGTGGGAGGCGACCCGGGGTGTCTTGTCGAACAGTTCCCAACGCCTGAAATCCGATTCGATGTATGAAGCGAGATCGGTGACAAATCGTTCGACGCCAATCGACAGAACAAGTTTCATCATGTTGTCGACGTTTACGAAGGGCACAATGTTGAGTTTGTCGGTCATGGCGATCAGAAGCTTTTGGTCGGACGGTCCATGATACGGCGGCCCACGAGGCTGGCCACCAGATCGACCATCAGGGTTGCGGTACGGCCGCGCTCGTCGAGGAACGGATTGAGCTCGACCAGATCGAGGCTTGTCACGAGTTCACTGTCGCTCAGCATTTCCATGACGAGATGCGCCTCGCGGAAGGTCGCGCCGCCCGGTACCGTCGTTCCGACCGCCGGAGCGATGCCGGGATCGAGAAAATCGACGTCGAAACTGACGTGCAGCAAGCCGTTCTCGGCTTCGACACGGGCCAGGAATTCCCGCATCAGCGGTGCGACGCCGTGTTCGTCTATCGCCCGCATGTCGTGCACGGTGACGCCTGCCTCGGCAAGCGCCCTTCGCTCGGCGGGATCAACGCTACGAATTCCGAGCATGCAAATGCGACGCGGATCGACAGGGTGGGAAAGGCTGGGAAAATATCCGCCAAAGCCGGACTGGCCGCTAACGTAAGCTAGCGGAACACCGTGCAGATTGCCGGATACGGTGGTGTCCAGCGAGTTGAAATCGGGATGCGCGTCAAGCCACAGCACAAAAAGCGGCCGTCCCGTTTCAGCCGCGCGCCGGGCAACGCCGGACACGGTACCGGCGGAGATCGAATGGTCGCCGCCAAGAAATATCGGAACTGCGTCGCCGCTTTCGCGATAGGCGATTTCCTGCAGCGATTCAGTCCAGGCCACAATTTCCGGCAGCGCTTTCAAAGCGAGGTTGCCATGAATTCTGGCCTGCAGCGGCGCCCTGTCCACCGCGCCGATGTGGATCACCTGGTGACCCATTTCCTCGATTGCTTCAATCAGGCCCGCGGTGCGTAGGGCGCTCGGTCCCATTTCGCATCCGCGGCGACCCGCGCCGTCCTGAACAGGAGCATCCATGATCTTGTATTTCATCGTCTCGCATCCGGTTTCGATTTCCCCAATGTTCGATCGAATTCGTGGCGAAGTGAACAACAAGATTTGGCAATATTTTTAATTTTGCTTATCATATTGTCATATCTGATTATCAAAATGGCCAAACATGGATTCACTGGACCAAAAGCTGATCACGCTTCTGCGCCACAACGGACGGCGCAGCATTTCAGATCTCGCACTCGAGCTCGGCGCGTCTCGCGCGACCGTGCGCTCGCGAATGGAGAGACTCGAACGGGCTGGCGACATTGTCGGCTATACCGTGATTCTGCGGGCGGACGCCGTTGACCAAACCGTGCGCGGGATCATGATGATCGAAATCGAGGGCCACGCCGCCGACCGGGTGATACGCGCATTGGGAGGCTTCCCCGAAGTCGTGACGATCCATACTACCAACGGCCGATGGGATCTTGTGGTCGAGTTGGGAACATCGTCGCTGACCGAATTCGACACGGTTCTGCGGCGCATACGGTTGATACCCGGCATTACCGGCAGTGAAACAAGTTTGTTGCTTGCCACGCCGCGCAGCACCAGCGCCCGGCTATAGTGTTCCGTATCAGCGGCGGATGAAGGTCAAGTACGCGGGCCTGCGGCCCTGCCGCAGGGCCTTTGCTTCATAGCGCGTTCCGGGCCAGCCAGGGAAAGGTTCGCTCCAATCGGCGCTGGTTTGCGCCTGCCATTCGAATGCGGGGTGCGCACGGCAGTGCAGCAGGGTCCAGTTGACATAGGTCTCGATGTCGGAAGCAAACCGGAAAACAGCGCCGTGTTTCATGACACGGGCGAATCGGTCGAGATTGACCGGGCTGACAAAGCGGCGTTTCCAGTGCCGCCGCTTGGGCCAGGGATCGGGATAGAGCAGGTCGATGCTGTCGAGGCAGGCATCCGGCAGCCAATCGAGCAGCCGTGTCGCATCGTCGTCATGGATACGCAGGTTGGACGGCACCCGATCGTCGAGGGCGGCCGCGAGCTTGGCAAGGCCATTGACGAAGGGTTCGACGCCGATGAAGCCGGTTTCAGGTTCGCCCCTCATCCGGTGCAACAGATGTTCGCCGCCGCCGAAGCCGATTTCGAGGCTGACCGACTTCACTGCCGCCGCGAACAGTTCCCGGATGTCGGCGGGTGCTGGCGCATTCAGGTCAATGGCAAGCGCATTCAAACAACGCTCAAGCGCGGCTTGCTGGCCGGAGCGCAGCGACTTGCCGCGCCGGCGGCCGAAAAACGCCTCGGTCGACCGGCTTTTGCGTTCTTCGACCATCACCCCTGTTTAGCCGTTCAGGCGAGATCGCGGACCGCTTGCTTGAGCGCCTTGGTCAGATCGGTCTTCTCCCAGGAAAAGGAACCGTCGCGGCCGGCCTTGCGGCCGAAATGCCCGTAGGCAGCGGTCTTAGCGTAGATGGGCTTGTTGAGATCGAGGTGCTTGCGGATGCCGCGCGGCGTGAGGTCCATCACCTTCACGATGGCTTTTTCCAGCGTCGCTTCCGACACTTTGCCGGTGCCGTGGGTGTCGACATAGACCGACAGCGGGCGGGCTACGCCGATGGCATAGGAAAGCTGGATGGTACAGCGGTCCGCCAGGTTTGCAGCAACAACATTCTTTGCCAGGTAACGTGCGGCGTAGGCTGCGGACCGGTCGACATTGGTCGTGTCCTTGCCGGAAAAGGCGCCACCGCCATGGGGCGCGGCGCCGCCGTACGTGTCGACGATAATCTTGCGGCCGGTCAGGCCGGCGTCGCCGTCCGGACCGCCGATGACAAAGGCGCCGGTCGGATTGATGTGCCATGCACAATCCTCGGAAATCGGCAAATCGCCGAGCGCCTCGCGGATATAGGGTTCGACCACCGAACGAACCTTGGCCGAATCCCAGTTCTTGTCGAGATGCTGCGTCGACAGGACGATTGCAGTCACCTCTGCCGGTTTCCCATTGACGTATCTCACGGTAACCTGGCTCTTGGCGTCAGGCCCGAGCCGGGCCGCTTCACCGATACCGGCCTTGCGGGCGTGTGCCAGCAATTCGAGTATCTTGTGGGCGTAATAGATCGGCGCGGGCATGAGATCAGGGGTCTCGCGGCAAGCATATCCGAACATGATGCCCTGGTCGCCTGCACCTTCGGAGCCCTGTTCGTCTGCGGCATTGTCGACGCCCTGGGCGATATCGGCCGACTGGCTATGCAATAGCACGTCAATTCTGGCGGTTTTCCAGTGAAATCCGTCCTGCTCGTATCCGATGTCGCGGATGGCCTTGCGGGCGGCTGTTCGGAACTTGGCCGGATTTATCACCGCTTCTCCGCGGCCGTTGATCAGAATTTCGCCTTCCTTGTTCTTCTTGAGAAGGGTATCTGGCACCCGCACCTCGCCGGCGATCACTACGCGATTGGTCGTCGTCAATGTTTCGCAGGCGACCCGCACGCTCCATGGATCGGTGCCCGCCTTCTTCGCCTCGCGATAAACCAGATCGACGATCTGATCGGAGACGCGGTCGCAAACCTTGTCCGGATGGCCTTCGGACACCGATTCACTGGTGAAAAAGTACTCGCTGCGCGCCACGGGCAACCCCTCTCGAATTCGACTGTCTTCCGTTGAATACGGCCGGATACCACCGCCGCCGGCTGACAACCGGCATAAGGAGCCATGCGAATACCATGCAGCCACGCCGGCGAACGCCTGCTCCGGGCGCACCTGTTAGCCAAGTCAAAGCATCGCCGTCAAGCAAAGCTTGGCCGCGCGAGGCAAACAGCCATAAAGAAAGCGGGCTCGCGCCGGAAGCGCGCGCCAGAGCCATGAGATTCCCTCAGGTTTTGCCGGCTACACGTCTGGTTCCGCCGACAAGGCTTTCACAAGATCGATGATCTTCTTGCGCACCTTGCTGTCGGAAATTTTCACAAACGAGCGGTTGAGTTGCAGACCCTCCGCACTGTTCAGGAAATCGACCACGTAGCTCGTTGAACTGTCTTCAGCCAATCCAGACACACCAGACTGTTGACCGGGCGCGTCTTCGAAGAAAAATGATACAGGAACACCAAGGACGGATGAAATTGCCTGCAAGCGGCTTGCTCCAACCCTGTTCGTGCCTTTTTCGTATTTCTGGATTTGCTGAAATGTGATGCCGAGTCCTTCGCCCAGTTTCTCCTGGCTCATCCCCAGCATGTTCCGGCGTAACCGGATTCGACTACCCACGTGTATATCGATCGGATTTGGCTTCTTTTTGTTCGCGATCATAGCTTCCCAACCGTTTCTACGGTTTCTCTGTTTATCCCGGTCCAATCAAAATGTTAGCGGCGATCGAACCGAGGTTCCCCCGCCATTCTTAACGGGATGCGCAGTATGAGACGCGAACACACAACCGTCAATTCGGATGCGTCTTACTCAACAACTGCCGTATACATGCTATGGTTGTAAAAAGCAATAATATCGCTAAAAAAGTGTAGTTTCGGTATGGGAATACGGGCATTCGAACCATCTGGACCGCAACATCGAGGCGTCCGACCGCGTTAAGGTCGAACGCGTCGACAATCCGCCCGCGCGCGTCCACAACCGCCGAAACGCCGTTGTTGGCGGAACGAATGAGCGGCAAGCCCGCCTCGACTGCCCGGACTCTCGCCTGGCGAAAATGCTGATACGGACCGGGCGTATCGCCATACCAGGCGTCGTTCGTAAGATTGACGATTGCATCGGCACCGCCGGTTTCGGCTATCGAGCCGGGAAAGATTATCTCGTAGCAGATCATCGGCAGCAGGCCGATTCCGTCGCCGATTTCGAGTACACGGCGGGCGGAACCCGCCGTGAACATGCCGGGCGCGGTCACCAATTGCCGCAAGCCGAGCGATCCCAGAAGATCGGAAAACGGCAGATACTCGCCGAACGGGACAAGATGTACCTTGTCGGCAGCCGATGTGATCTCTCCGCTGCTATTTATGACAACCATCGAATTGTAGACCCGGGGCCTGTCTCCGCCGCCCTCCTCCAGGCGCACTGCGCCAGCGAGCAGTAACTGGTCTTCGGCAAGCATATCGCCGATCGCAACAAGCGCCTCGGGCCGTTCGGTAAACAGAAACGGCACCGCCGTTTCCGGCCATACGATCAGATCCGGCGAGTTGAGGTCCTCATCCGCACCGTTCGCGGACAGGTCGAGCAATGCGGCGAAATTGGCGTCGCGCAATGTAGCGTCCCATTTGCCTGACTGGCTTGTCGAGGGCTGGACGATCCTTACATTGAGAATCTTCGCCTCCTGCGGTTCTGACAAACCAAGGCGCCAGCTTCCGTAAACGGCGGCGGCGGCGACAATTACAGCGACGGCAACGAGCCCAGCCGTACGGTCCCTGCGACCGCCAAAAAGCGCCGGCATGGCAAAGACGAACACCGCTACCGCATTCGCCGAATAAAGCCCGATTACCGCTACCTGCTGCATGAACAGCGGTACCGGCATGGCCGCATATCCAATTGCGTTCCAGGGAAAGCCGGTGAAGAGTACCGCCCGTAACCATTCGGCAATGCCGAAACCGGCAGCAAGCGCGGCAATGCGACCGATATCGTTTGCCCAGATCAGGCGAGCGGCTGCACAGGCTAGACCGTAAAACAACGCAAGCAGCGCGGGCAGAACCACAACGGCAAACGGCAGAGCCCAGGCGAATTCCTCAGCCTCCACCAGGAGCGCGTTTCCTATCCACCAGAGGCCGGCAAGGAAGTATCCGAACCCGAACCACCAGCCGATAACGAAGGCCGGGCGGAACCGGCGAAACAGGCCTCTATCGCCTTCCGGCGTCGCGCCGTCGAGCAGCCATACAAGCACTGGAAAGGAAAGGAAGCAGATCGCGAAAAAGTCGAACGGCGCTTGCGCAAATACTACAAGCGCTCCGGCGACAAATGCCACGACAGCGCGCCGCCATCCCCATAGCAGCACAAACCGGCCAGCAATCTTTTCCATGCGAATTTCCCCGGCGAATCAGTGCCGTAGACATACCACAGAGCAGCCTGCCGGGGATTCCTCGAAGCCGGTCATTCGCCGGGAGTATGGCTCGCGCGGCGCCGGCGTTCGGCTACGCGAACCTGGACGATGCGTACGCGCTTGATGCGCCGCGGATCGGCGTCCAGCACGTGGAACTCGTAGCCGGGCACCGCTTGCACGACCTCGCCTCGCGCGGGAATGCGGCCAAGCGTGTTGAAAATCATGCCGCCGATGGTGTCGACATCGTCGGAGTGCTCGCCGGCATTGAATGAACTGCCGATCATTTCGGCGACATCCTCTATTTCGGCCTTGGCATCAACGACGAACACGCCTTCGCCCGTCTTCGAGATCAGTGCTTCGTCATCGTCATGCTCATCCTCGATGTCGCCAACGACCATCTCGACGATGTCTTCCAGCGAAACCAGCCCGTCGGTTCCGCCATATTCGTCTATCACCAGTGCCATCTGAATGCGGCCTGCCTGCATCCGGCCCAGCAGATCGGATGCATGCATGGAAGGGGGAACGAACAGTACAGGGCGGATAAGGTTGAGTTCGCCAATTGTCTTCTGGAGGTCGACATTCGCCAGGTTGATTCGGCTGGTGGCAACCGGCGGCTTTGCGGGGCCGTCTTTCGGTCCGCTCCTGCGTGCCCGCTTCTGCTGGCGCGAGATGCGCGTCAGGTAGGCCACGACGTCGCGGATATGGACCATGCCGCGCGGATCATCCAGCGTTTCGTGATAGACCGGCATGCGCGAATGCCCCGATTTCTCGAAGTAATCGAGCAATTCGCCAAGCGTGGTCGATTGCTCAACGGCCTCGATATCGGCGCGTGGAATCATCACGTCGTCCACGCGTGCGCCGCGCAATCGCAGGATATTGTGAAGCATCGCCTTTTCCGAGGCGGAGAAGGAGTCCGTGTCGCTGGCGCCCTCCGAGAGCGCGTCGGCGATATCCTCGTGCAGGGTCGACCCGTTCCTTGCGCCAAAGAACTGCCAGATCCGCGATATGAAAGAGGGCGGCGCGACCTCCTCGGCCGCGGGGGTACTTTGCGCTTCTGCAGGTTGGTCCGAGGATTCTTCGCCTCTGCCGGCGTCTTCGGAACGGTTCTGCGTGTCTTCAACTATCATGGTAAGTCGGTCAGTCATTCTTCTGCATCATGCCGTAAGGATCGGGAATGGCAAGTCTCGCCAATATCGCCGTTTCGAGAGATTCCATCTCCAAAGCTTCGGCATCGGTGCCGTGATCATAGCCTAAAAGATGTAGCAAGCCGTGAACAATCAAATGTACCAGATGGTGATCGAAGGGCTTGTTTTCCACCTTTGCTTCCGCGGCCACTGTTTCGAGCGCCAACGCAATGTCGCCCAGCATGGGCGGCAAGCCCTTTTTCCCGCCAGTTCCGAAAGCTGGAAATGACAGGACATTTGTCGGTTTGTCGATGCCACGCCATCGTGCGTTTATCTGCCGGATTGCGGCATCGTCGGCAAACAGCAGGCTCAATTCGGTTTCCGGATGCGGTTCGATGCCAAGTTCACCCAGCGCCGCGGCAACTGCTTTCGCCGCCATTTCATGCAGGGCGGATTCCGGCGGCCAGCCATCGGCCTCGACGGCAAATTGCAGACGCAGGGGTGTAGCGATCATTGGTCCGGTCCGATCAGCCCGGTGTCCCGCCGTGCCGGTCGTAGGCAGCCACGATCTCGGCGACGAGCGGGTGGCGGACGACATCCTTGTCGGTAAAGTTGATCCGTGCAATGGCCTGAACGTCCTTCAGAACCTGCAGGGCCTCGATGAGACCCGAGCGGGTGTTGGGCGGCAAATCGATCTGGCTCGGATCGCCGGTGACAATCATCCGGGCGCCTTCGCCGAGCCGGGTAAGGAACATCTTCATCTGCATCGGCGTCGTGTTCTGCGCCTCATCCAGAATAACCGCCGAATGGGCCAGTGTGCGGCCGCGCATGAAGGCAAGCGGGGCAATCTCTATAACGCCGCTGGCCAGCGCGCGCTCGACCTTGTCTCCCGGCATC
>JBFIBB010000059.1:0-14556 GCA_041582695.1 Rhizobiaceae bacterium | reverse complement strand
GCTCCGGCAACAACTGGGGCGCCATTCTGGGTGGCCTGATCATCTGGTTTTTCTGGGTGGAAGTGGAGCCGATCGGCCTATGGCTCATGGACATCGTTTCTTCGCCGCTTCCGGACGGACCGCTGAAAAGCCACCTGCTCGACTCCGCCGCACAGATGCGGCTGCCGACAATGGGGATCGTGCTTCTGCTCGCGCTCCGATTCAGCCCCCGCGGATTGATCCCGGAGAAATGATCCGGTTGGCGGTGCGCCTCGCGAAGTCTGAACGCTCAGCGCGCCAGCCAGCCGCCGTCCACCGCCAGTATATGGCCGTTCACATATGCGGCGGCTGGCGAAGCCAGAAACACCGCCGCTCCGGCGATATCGTCCGGCTTGCCCCAGCGGCCGGCCGGTATCCGCTCCAGTATCTGGCGCGACCGGTCCTGATCGGCCCTTAGCGCCTTGGTGTTCTCGGTGGCGATGTATCCCGGTGCAATCGCGTTGACGGTGACATTGTGGGCAGCGAGCTCGTTGGCCAGCGCTTTCGTCAGTCCGGCGACGCCGTGTTTGGCAGCGGTATAGCCCGGCACGCGGATGCCGCCCTGAAAGGAGAGCAGCGAAGCGATATTGATGATCCGTCCTTGCCGGCGCTCCCGCATCCGCCGGGCCGCGGCTTGGGCCATGAACCAGACAGCATCAAGGTTGGCGGCAATGACGTCCCGCCAGTCGGTTGCGGAGTGTTCGTGCACATCGGCGCGGCGGATGATGCCGGCATTGTTGACAAGTATCGAGACCGGCCCGAGGCCAGCCTCCGCTTCGCCGAGCAGCCGGTCGGCACTGTCATCATCGAGTTCGGCGAGGTCTGCTGCAAGCGCGAGGGCTGCTCTGCCTTCTTTCCTGATCTCCGCTATTGTCTCTTCGCCGGGCCGATGATGAACCGTGATCGCAACATCGGCCCCTGCCTTCGCCAGGCCGATCGCGATTGCCCGGCCGATCCCGCTCGCACCGCCAGTAACCAGTGCCCGCTGGCCAGACAGACCGAACTGGTGCTTAAGATGGGTTTCGACGTTCATGGGAAACTCCCCCAGAGTATCGGATCATGCGATGGACAGGTTGCGACGAGCTTTCGAAATTGGGGATCATCGGCTCTCATTCGTCGCGGGCGAGGTCGAGGAAGCGGACGGCTACCTCATCGAGCGGCTCGATTTCGTCACCGCGAACAATGAAAGCGTACGGGGCGTAATGACCCGGCCCGCTACCGGTGGGCCATGGCCCGGACTTCTCTACATTCACGCCCACGGCGCCCGCTACGACATCGGCGCCGGCGAACTGCTCAATGGCCGCGATGCGCTTTTGAGCCCGCTCGGCCCCGAATTCGCCCGGCGCGGCTTCGCCACATTGATGATAGAGATGCCGGCTTTCGGTACGCGCGCGCAACCAGGCGAGGAGGCGCGGGCGAAGGCGGCTTTGTGGTATGGCCGGTCGCTTGCCGGACAGATGCTGGGCGAACAGCATTCCGCCTTCCTGTGGCTCGCCGCGCGCGACGACGTGATCGCCGACCGGATTGGCGTGTTCGGTATCTCCATGGGGGCGACACTGGGCTATTGGCTGGCCGCGGTCGAACCGCGTATCGCCTGCGCCGCCCACCTTTGCTGCTACGCCGATTTCGCACACCTGGTCCGTACCGGGGCGCACGATCTGCATGGTGTATACCTGACCATTCCGGGCCTGCTTGCCATCGCTTCCAACGGAGAAATCGCAGGACGTATCGCGCCGCGGCCGCAACTGATCGCGATTGGCGATCGCGATCCGCTGACGCCGCCTGGCGCGGTCGATGCGGCTCTTGCCGAAACCAGGGCCGCCTATGCCGCCGCCGGCGCGCTGGACAGGCTTTTCATTCATCGCGAGGCCGAAGGCGGTCATGCCGAGACGCCCGCGATGCGCAATGCCGCTTTCGATTTCCTGCACCGAAGCCTTGCTCATGCCTGAGCCGCGGGAACGCGCAAGCCCGCCTTGTCGAACAGGTGCAACCGTTCCTTCCCGAGGCTCAGACGCAACGTACCGCCGGCAGCGCCGACATCCTGGCCCCCGAAAACGGCAATCATGTTCTTGCCGCCGGCAATGGTCGCATGCACCACAGTTTCGGGCCCCAACGCCTCTGCCATCGTCAATGTCGCCTCGATACCGCCATCCTTGGCCAGCGAAAGATCGTGCGGACGAATGCCGAGAGTGGCAGCTTCGCCCTCTTTCAGCACCGATCCGTCCGCAGAAACAGTCTGGACAAAACCTCCCGGTCCCCTGACAGCGACCGAATCGGACTTCGCCGAAACGATTTCCACATCCAGAAGGTTCATTCGCGGCGCTCCGATGAACCCCGCGACAAACAGATTTGCTGGCTTGTTGTAAAGTTCGAGCGGTTTTCCGACTTGTTCGACCCGCCCGGCGCGCAGCACGACGATGCGGTCGGCGAGCGTCATCGCTTCCGTCTGGTCATGCGTCACATAGATCATCGTGATGCCGAGCCGTTCGTGTAGCGCTGCGATTTCGGCACGTGTGGAGATGCGCAATTCGGCGTCGAGGTTGGAAAGAGGCTCGTCGAGAAGGAAGGCCGTCGGATCCCGCACGATCGCGCGGCCGATGGCGACACGCTGGCGCTGGCCGCCGGAAAGCTGGCCCGGCCGACGGTCGAGATAGGCGCTGATCTCCAGCATCCGCGCTGCCTCGTCGATACGCTTGTTGATTTCGTCGCGCGCCATCTTGGCGTTTTCGAGTCCGAAGGCGAGGTTCTGGCGCACCGTCATGTGCGGATAAAGGGCGTAGGACTGAAACACCATTGCCAGCCCGCGATCGGCCGCGGGCACCTTGGTGACGTCCCTGCCGTCGATCGAGATTGTCCCCCCGGTCGGCCGGTCAAGCCCGGCGATAAGGCGCAGCAACGTGGACTTGCCACAACCCGAGGGTCCGACAAAGACGATCAGTTCGCTGTCCTGAATATCGAGATCGATACCGTGCAGGACCTTCACCTTGCCGTAGGCGCGATCGATTCCCTTGAGTGTAATGCGGCCCATCTGTCTTTTCCTATTTCAATCCGGTTCCGGAAATGCCGGTGGTGATGAAACGTTGCAGAAACACGAAAACCAGAACGACCGGGATCATGGTCACCACGGTCATCGCAAGGATGTAGTGCCATTGAACATTGAGCTCGCCGGCATAGGTGTTGAGGCCGACTTGCAGCGTGTAGACCTCCTTGCGCGACAGGACCACCAGCGGCCACAGGAAATCGTTCCAGCGCCAAACCACGGAAAATATGGCGAGCACGGCCAGCGCGGGCGCTGTCAGCGGCAGGATGATGCGCCAGTAGATTTGCCATTCGGACGCCTTGTCCATGCGGGCCGCATCGATGAGTTCGTCGGGGATCGTGAGCATGTATTGCCGCAGCAGGAAAACGCCCGTCGGTGTTGCGACCGTCGGCAGGATCACGCCCCACAAACTGTCGAACAGGCCAAGCGAATTGACCACCGAGTAGAGCGGCACCAGGATAACGGAGAGCGGCACCATCAAAGTCGCGACGATCAGCAGCATCACCGCATCGCGGCCCCGGAACCTGTATTTCGACAGCGCAAACGCGGCCATCGAATTGGTCAACAGCGTAATGATCGTTGCCATGAAGGTGACAAATACCGAATTGCGCAGATAGAGCAGGAAGTCATTCTGCTCGAGCGGAACCGAATAGTTGTCGAAGGCGAAATCGACCTCGCGCACCGGTGTACGGTCGGCGATATTCACTTTTATAATTTCACCCGGATCGATGGGATCGACCATCTGCGCGATGATGCCGACGCGCCGCACCTGCGCCAGCACGCGAACGACGCCGTCCTCGCCCTTCACCCGGTAGAGTTCGAGCGGCTTGTCATAGCCCTCCACCTCGACCTGGCGTGTCACCATCGGCAGGATCGTGGGCGGGAATTCGGCCAGCCCCGCAGGCGTCTTGAACGACGACAGCGACAGCCATACTGCTGGCCCGAACATCACGATGACTGCCGACAGCAACCAGGCCCATGTGAACACATCTGTCCAGTGCCAGCCCCGGCCGCCTCTCCTGCGGGTCAGAAATGCAATCGCCCGGCTCATTTGCGCTCACCTTTTTCCTCGTTCTGGCGGCCGAGCCTCAACTGGATCAGCGTAAGCACGACCAGAACAAGCCCCATCAGGATCGACGCGGCTGCCGCGAGGCCTGGATTGCGCAAGAGCGACGCAAAGCCGACCTCGTAGATGTACTGGGTCAGGAAAAGCGTCGACGTGCCCGGTCCGCCCCCGGTGAGCACGTAGACCTCATCGAATATCTGCACTGCGCGGATAAGCGCCAGGATGATGACAACCAGGAGATTCGGCATCAGCAGCGGCAGAGTAATGCGGAAAAATACCCGGCCCGGCCGCGTGCCGTCCATCTCGGCAGCTTCGTAGAGATCGCGCGGAATAGCCTGCAGGCCGGCCAGTAAGATTAGCGTGTAGAAACCCATATGTGCCCAGACGGATACCCCTACCGCGGCTGAGAACGCCCAAAACCTGTCTGACAGCCAGATCTGCGGTTCGAGCCCGATATTGACTATGGCAAAATTGAGAAGTCCTTCGCGCTGGAGTATCCAGCGCCAGATCAGTCCGACCACGACCGGCGAAAGCAGGACCGGAAAGAAGAAAACGGCGCGCCAGAACCCGCGCGCGACGATTTCCCGGTTGAGGATGAGCGCCGTGACCATGGACACGAATGTCATCAACGAGACCTGAATGAAGACGAAGAGAGCGGTGTTCCAGACAGCTTTCCAGAACAGGTCTTCACGGCAGCTCGACGAATCGAGATAGTTGCTGCAATCGAGCAATCGGGCATACTGGTCGAGGCCGACGAAACTGCGTTCGGGAAGGAAGAAAGCTCCGCCCGAAGTTGCCGAATACACAAAGTTGATCAGTAGCGGAAACAACACGAAAACGCCGAAGATCGTCATGTTCGGCGCCAGAAAGAACGCCGCCATGCCGGCGGTTCCGGTCTTGCTTTGCCAGGCCCGGACAGGCCGGTCAATCAGACCGGCCGCCCAGCGCAGCGGCGCCGTCAGCAATGCGCCGATATTTTTGTATTCGACCGACATCGGCTTTTACTGCGCGACCTTGTCGGCAATGTCCTGGTCCATCTTGACCCAGGCATCGTCGAGCGTCAGCTCACCGGCCATGACCTGGCTGATGCGGGTAACCAGGGCGCCATAATACGCGGACGCGAATTTCCAGGCCGGAAGCGCGTCGGCCGCGGGCAGTGTCTTTGCCGAGGAGGCCACAAAAGCGTCGAGTGCCGGTCCGACATTCTTGTCGTCGGTCGCCCAATTCATGCCGCCCTTGTCGACAACGCCTTTGTGGGCCGGCAGGAACAGCGTGCGTTCGGAGAACTCCTTCACGACGTCTTCCCGGGCGAGATACTCCATAACCTTGGCGACATCGCCCTGATTCTTTGAATACTTGATAGCGACGAGAGCGGCTCCGCCTTTCAGGCCCGAGCATCCGGCTGTTCCACAAGGCGATCCGGTCGCAATCCAGTCGAATCCATCGCCGATCTTCGTGGAAAGATTGGCGATCTGCCAGCTTCCCGAATACAGGAACGGAACCTGCGCATTGATGAAGTCGTCAACGCCGGAGCGATATGTCGTACCAGCAGCCTGCACCCAGGTGTCCTTCAGCATCAGGCCTTCATTGGTCCAGTTGACCAGTTTTGTCGCGAAGGCCTTGACGCCGTCATCGACAGGCGCCGGCATGCCGTCGGGACCGATATAATTGGCACCATAGGAAACATTAGGGCCGGAAATTCGATGGCCGGAACGATCCACCGCGAATGCCGCCACGGTTTGCTGGCTCTTCATGACCGCGGTAGATGCCGCCACCCAGTCATCCCATGTCGCGTTGGCGTCGGGAATGGCCACGCCTGCCTGTTCGAACAGCGTCTTGTTGGCAAAACCGCCGGTCAGGGTGAGCTGGGTCATGAACCCGGTAATCGCATCGGACCCGTCGGGGCGCATCCAGTTCGCCTGGCCGCCGAAATTTGTCTCCCAGTAGCCGGGATCCGACAGAAGCGGGCGCAGGTCCAGCCAATGGTCAGCCAGCGCCTTGATGTTGGTGACGCGGGCGATATCCGGGCCCTGGCCGGATTCGAGCTGGATCGGCAATTGCTCCTGAATCACCTGGTAGGCAACATTGTCGAGCGTCACTTTGATGTCCGGATTGTCCTTCATAAAGCGGTCGAGCAGGTCCTGGATGACCTCGCCTTCGACGCCGTCCGAATACCACATAATGCGGACATCACCCGCAAGGGCGCTTGTCGACGCCATAAGCCCGGTGGCGATGGCGGCTATTAGAGTTTTGGCAGTTTTCATTTCAGTCTCCTCCGTGTGTTCGGGTCCTCACCCGATGGTTTCGAAGCACGAAATCGTGCGGTGGCTATGGCGGCAATAACCGCCAGCGCAGTTCTCCTCGTCCTCATTCCGCCGGCAGCACCGCCAGCCTGACGCACAATACCACCACCCTTGGCGCATGCTGATTTCCGTCACTCCTCCGATCCCGGCGACCGCGCTGGATGCGGCGGCCGGTCTTCCAGGTGCAGCACTTTGCCCGCGATCGTCCACTCGGCGGGATCGATTACGCGGCCTTCTGCTTCGATGCGTGCATCCGACAGAAACCGTACCAAACCGTATTCCGGATCGTCGACGGTCAAGTCGCCGCCGCCGGTCGCCGTTACAGCCAGTCCCTGGAATGCCGCCTCGAAAGACGACAGCGCAGAATGCTCACCTTCTCCGGCCAGGCGGATGATCCAGGTCGCGCGACGACCGGCAGCCCGCAACTCATTGCCGGCCGTAGGTCCGGCCGTAACAAGACTTAGCGGCTGGTCCGTCTTGAGCATGACGAAGGCGTTGCCCGCCTTGGCGGTTGCCGAGTTGTCTCCGACCCTGACAATGTCGAATTCCGCCGCGGGAAACCAGGCATGGGTGAAATCGGGCTGTTCCGAATGGCAATCGAACGCGACGATGGCCAGCGCCTTGTACTGGTGCACGCGCGGCAGCGTCCCCGATCCGCCCCAATAGGATGGACGGCCATAGCCCGATTGCAGCACTTCACCGGGATGGTTGATCCAGATTTGCGCATCCGGGTTCGTTCCCAGGCGAAGATGCAGCACGGTTTCCTGATATCCCCACTCGTTCCAGCGGTATCCCGCCGCGCTTCCCATGGCGAAATCGGCGGTCTTGTAGTGATAGAGACGCGCGAACCGGTCCTGGCCCTGGGCAAACATCCATTCCTGACTGGAGCCGGGCTGCATGGAGGCAATGGCGGCTAGCTGTTCGGGAACTTGCAGCCCGTGGTCACGCAGGCAGAGCGCCAGTTGCGGCAACGCATGGAACCGCATGCCGTAATTGCCCTTTCCCCAGAGCATGCGTGATATTCCGGAAAGCTCCAGCGAAGACGAAGCACGCAGCGTGTGTTCGTAGGATCTGCCCTGCGCGCCCGTCAGAATTCCGTGATGGGCCGATCGCGCGACGACTTCGAGCAGCCGCAGGATTGCCCTTTCGGCGCGCTCGCGAATGTCGGCGTCCGGCGCCAGCGCAAACAGCGCGCACATGCCCTTCAGGTCGATCGGGAAATAGGGAGCGGAGTTGAACTCGGCCATTTCCCATTGTTCGAAGTGATCGAACCAGGCGCGAACCCGCGCGGCACCCGCGGCCGACTGCTCGGCGCCCTTGCGGCTAGACCGCACAAACGTCTCGCTCTTGTGCAGGTCGCCGGCGAGATAGGCCGCGGTGTGAAACAGTAATGCGTGGTTTTCGGAGAAATACCACTGCACGTCATTGCCCGGTTCGTCCATCCAGTAGCGGTAGCCGAGAATTGCCCGGTCGATGCGCTCCCGCGTCGCCGCACCGATCTTTTCGCCGAACGCGATCCGGCACCACAACAGCGGCACCAGGATGAAATCGGCGCAATCGTCGCAATTCTCTATCGCCGGCAGCGCGCCTTCGATCATCGCATCGGTTTCGCCGCCGCTCATGCCGACGGCGAAGCATGCAATCGCTCGAACCGTATCGGCTTCGGCATGGCCGGCCACCTCGCCGAGCGCCTCGGCAATGCGGTCGTCGAGACGAGCCGGCGCCTTGCCCTGGCGTTCCGCGTGGCAGAGCTCGACGCCATAAGCGCGCGAAACCGACAGATCGCCGACCGAGAGCGTGACATTGAAATGACGGAAATCGGCCGGCAGGGTCCGCGTATCGGCGACGGGAATTCGCGTCCGTCCGGCTGGCAGCTTCAATTCGAAGCGCACCGGCTGCTCGATTGACATGAAATCGCCCTCGATCCCAATACCGATCCGGGCATTGGCCGAGAGGCCTCTGTCGGCTACCAGAGCCACTTCGCCGCTGCGATAGGCCGCGCGCTCGAAGCGCAAATCGTCCAGGAACTGTTCCATTTCGCCGGCGACCGCCCCGTCGATCGCAATCGGCAAGGCGTGGGAGACCGCCGGACCCGAGAGGTAATCGAGCTGGAAATAGTAGCGCGCGTCGCGCTCGGCGAGATCATCGAAACCGACTCGGATCGAATTGGCACCTGGTTTGAGAGTAATTTCGAACTCTTCGGCGGATTCCAGATTGCGCCCGTATGGAGCCATCCAGCCCGCTTCCTCGCCGTTGACGAACAGGATCGCGCCGCCGCAGGTGCGCAAACGCAAACGGGCCGCGCCACCCGCAACTGCTTCCAAGGCGGTTTCGGCCCAGGTCGCGATTTCGGTCGGCCG
Organism: Rhizobiaceae bacterium; assembly: GCA_041582695.1. Classification (GTDB taxonomy): domain Bacteria; phylum Pseudomonadota; class Alphaproteobacteria; order Rhizobiales; family Rhizobiaceae; genus JAWKWH01. The sequence goes on along the minus strand of JBFIBB010000059.1, from coordinate 5,769 downwards.
GAACCAGAATCCGGAAAGATCGACACACGGCGAGGCGAACGGCAACCAGGTGCGCGTCATTGCGGGGTCGGCGGCAATCGATGGTCGCCTGCCGCGACGCTCGGCGGCAAACTGCGTGCGGCAGGGATACTCGTGGGGAATGAAATTCTTGTGCTTTGTCAGGAAGAAGAACGGGTCCATCTCGCCCTTCATCGGCTGATCCGCCACGTCGTAGCGGTGTTCGGCGGTGGCCCCCACATGCCAGTAGACGACGGGTTCGCCAGCAGTGAGCGGTCGGCGCAGGGTATAGTCCGGCATTGAGATCTCGGCGGCGGCTTTCATTTCAAATCCTTGACGGCAACGGGATCGACATCCGTGTATGCTTGGTTTTCGCCAGTCATTCCCCAGACGAAGGCATATGGGCCTGTTGCGGCGCCCATGTGAATCGACCAGGCAGGAGAAATCACGACATCGCCGTTGGCGACGATCAGGTGGCGCGTGTTGTCCGGGCGGCCCATCAGGTGGATCACCCGGTCCTCTTCGTCGAGATCGAAGTAGCAATAGGCTTCCATCCGGCGCTCGTGCAGATGCGGCGGCATCGTGTTCCAGACGCTGCCTGGTGCGAGATCGGTGATGCCCATCAGCAACAGGCATGACGGCGAAACCTCCGGATGGATGTACATCGCAAGCCGGCGCTTGTTGGCGCGGCGCTCCTCGCCGAGATCGAGCGGCTTTGCCTCTGCTTTCCTAATCAGGCGGTGAGGCAAGTCTGTGCCGGCAGGCACCGAGTTCATGTAGAACCGGGCCGGTTGGTTTGCGGCATCGCTTTCCAGCGTCACTTCGCGCGCGCCTCGTCCGACATAGACGATATCGCGATTGGCGACGCCAAACCGTTTTCCGTCGACCGTGACAAAGCCAGCGCCGCCGAGATTGGCGATACCCATTTCGCGTGCAGTGAAGAACAGTTTGGTACCGACATCGCGACCATCGCCGAACGTGATCGGATCGGCAAGCGGTACGGCTCCACCCGCGATCATTCGGTCGATATGGGTGTAGGCGAACGTAATCTCGCCCGGCCTGAACAGGCCGTCGATCAGAAATTCGGCGCGCAACCGGCCGGTATCCATGGCCGCGACGTCCGCCGGTGAAACGCCATAGATCACGCGCATCGCACCGCTGCCTCCGCATCGACTCCAACATGGCGCAATCCTTCGCCGAGGCACAGGATTGCCAGCGCCTGCCCGTAACCCGTCGGATGAATGGGAATGTCGCGATAAAACTGCAGATCGTGCCCCATGCGGGTGCCATACGAAACATTGTCGACGACGCCGTCGTCGCCGATGTTCGCGACAACCGCTTCCAGCGCCCGCATGCCGGCTGAGGCGCACTGTGCCGGACCGATGCCGAGACGCGCCGCCTTCAGCAAGCCGTAGCCAAATCCGGCGGTCGCCGAAATTTCCTCATACGATGCCGGATCATCGAGCAGTGTGCACCACGCCCCCGACGGCTTCTGCAAGCCGAGCAGCGTTTCGATCTGCGTCTCCAGAACCCCGAGCAGGAAGCTGCGCACGCTTGGCGAGATGTCTGCGATGTCGAGCAGATCGAGTATGCCGACGGTGATCCATGCATTGCCGCGTCCCCAGAGAGCGCCGGCGAAATTGTGCCGGCCTGCGAACGTCCAGCCGTGATGCCAGAGCCCGGTTTTCGTGTCGGTAAGGTAGCGCGAATGAACGAGGAACTGCCGCTCCGCCTCGTCGGTGAAGCGGCGCTCGCCGGTAGCCTGGCCGAACGATGCCAGGAAGAGCGCCACCATGAACAGCGTGTCGTCCCACAATTCATCGTCGTTGATCTTGTCGGACACATTGTGCTGGAAACCGCCTTCAGGCGTGCGCGGCATGGCAGTGACAACCTGCACGGCCCAGTCTCGCAGCACGGGCTCGAAGTCCGGCTGTTTTCTGCGGCGCCACAACTCGCAGAGCGCAAGCATCGGCGCGGTGGTGTTGACGTTCATCGCCGGCAGGCCGGCCGAAATGTGCCTCCTGTACCAGTCCTCGATCGTCGCCAGCAGCGCAGCATCGTCGTTGTGCGACCAGAGCTTGACGAGACCGTACAGGCCGACGCCTTGCGGCCATTCCCAACTGTCGAACGAGACATAATCTCCCGGCGTGCCGTCGAGATTGGGTTCGTGAAAACGCCCGTCGGCGCGAAGACCCGTCATGCCCGCGACAAGTCCCGAAAGGGCGGTTTTCACCTGTTTGGCCGAAAGCGGCATGGCTCCTCCCAATCACCAACAGCGAAACAAGGATTTCACATTGAATTTTATTGCGCAATCTGAAAATTTTTTGCATATTGTAGCAAACGACTTGAGGGCGCTTGATGTGAGCGAGAGCAAGAGGGGTAGACCGAACCGGCGCGTACGTCTTGAAGAGGTGGCGCGCCGTTGCGGCGTTTCCGTCAGCACGGCCTCGCGGGCGCTTACCGGCGTCGCGGGCGTGCGCGAGACGCTGCGCGCCGACATCATTGCGGCGGCCAAGGCCCTCAACTATCCGATTTCAGCGCCCGTTACCGGCAACAGGGTGATCCTGGCGGCCAGCAGTGTCGCGATGATCGATCATGCCCGAAACCAGTTCACGCTTCACGTTCTGGAAGGATTGAACGAAAGGGCTAACGCCCTTGGCATCGAGCTTGTCACCAGACCGGTTGCCGATGCCGAAGACGAGCTTGCTCTGCTGGGTGAAGCCGAGGAAGACCCTTCCGTCATTGGCTGCTTGTTTCTCACCCTCGATGACGACGACGTGCTGACGCGCGCCGCAAACTTTTCCAAGCCTATCGTGCTGGTCAACGGCGACGACCCGACCATGCGCCATTCATCCGTCACGCCCTGCAACCGTTCCGCGGCCCGCATGGCCACCGACCACCTGCTTGACCTCGGCCATCGGCGAATACTGTTCTTGATGCGCAGGGGCCGGCGCACCATCGAACGGCGGCTGGAGGGGTGGCGCGACGCGCTTGCTAACCGCAATATCCTGGAAATCGGGGACCTCATGGTCGAGGTGTCGGACTGGATTCCGGAAGTTGCAAGCGAGGCGATAGGCCGGCGGTTGCGCGAACGCGGGCTGGATTTCACCGCAATTCTGACCGCCGGCGACAGCCTGGCCTACGGCGCCATTCTCGGGCTTGAAACCGCCGGCTACATGGTGCCGAACGAAGTTTCGGTCGTCGGCATGGACGACTTGCCGCTCTCGGCATTCTGCAAGCCGCCCTTGACGACGATGCACATTCCCATGCGCGAAATCGGCGCCGCCGCGCTCGGACAATTGCTGAACGACCTCGGGGTTGCGGAATTGCCGGCGCGGCGTATCGAGCTTGCCTGCTCGCTCGTCAGGCGGGAGTCGACCGCGCCGCCACCCCTGCCGGATATCAGCTGAGATCGGCCGGCAACAGCTCGGCTGGCAGGTTCTGGTAGCAGACCGGGCGCAGGAAGCGGCGTATGGAAAGCGTGCCGACGGAAGTCGCGCCGAAATTCGTCGATGCCGGATAAGGTCCGCCATGCACCATTGAATCGCAAACCTCGACACCGGTGGGATAGCCGTTGGCAAGTATGCGCCCGGCTTTCCGTTCGATGATCGGCATCAACTCGCCTGCAAGCCCGCCATCGGCCTTGTCCATGTGCAATGTGCAGGTAAGCTGGCCATCGAGCGACCTTGCGACCTCTTTCATCTGCACCGCGTCCCTGACAAGCACGATCAGTCCAAGCGGCCCGAAGACCTCTTCGCCAAGCGCGTGATTGGCGAGCCAGGCATCCCCCGTCGTCGCATAGAGATAAGGCGTTGCGTTCCTGAGATCACACATCGACGTGAGCAGTTCCTGCACGCCGGCCGACCCGGCCATGCGGTCACGGCCCGTGCGGTAGGCTTCAGCGATTCCGTCAGTCAGCATGATCTGTGCGCCGACCGGCTCGAGCGCCGACTTCGCTGCATTGGAGAAAGCTTCCGCATCCGCCCCGTCGAGGGCCACCGCAATACCGGGATTCGTGCAAAACTGGCCCGCGCCCATCGTCAGTGAGCCAGCCCAGCCCTTGGCGATATCGGGTCCGCGCGCCTTGAGCGCTGCGGGCAGGATGAACATCGGATTCACCGAGCCCAGTTCGCCGAAGAACGGAATTGGTTCGGGACGCTGCGCGCACAGGTCGAAAAGCGCCCTGCCTCCACCAAGCGAGCCGGTAAAGCCGACGGCCTTGATCAGCGGATGGGTCACCAGTGCCTGGCCAACATCGCGTTTCCCGCCCTGGATCATCGAAAACACCCCGGGGTGGAGGCCGCATGATTTGACGGCCGCATCCACCGCCTGCGCCACGATTTCACCGGTACCCGGATGAGCCGAATGTCCCTTGACGACAACCGGGCAACCGGCCGCCAGGGCAGCGGCCGTGTCGCCGCCTGCGGTCGAAAACGCCAGCGGAAAATTCGAAGCGCCGAAAACGGCGACAGGACCGATCGGGCGCTGCACCATCCTGAGATCGGGTCTGGGCAGCGGCTGGCGGTCCGGCAATGCTTCGTCATGCCTCCGGTCCAGATAATCACCTTTCAGAATGTGGCTGGCGAACAGTCGCAACTGGCCGGTCGTTCGACCCCGTTCTCCCTGTAGCCGCGCCTCCGGAAGACCGGTCTCCTCTGCGCCGATTTTCGTTATCGCCTCGGCACGCGCTTCGATCTCGTCGGCAATAGCGTTCAGGAAAGCTGCTCGCCCCTCCCGCGTAGAGTAACCGTAGGTCCAGAAGGCTTCCTCGGCCTGCTTCGCCGCACGATCCACCAACTCCGGCGTGCCAACGGAAAAGCTGTGCGCTTCGCCATGCGCCGGTTCGGATTTGAACGTGTTCCCGGCGGCGATCCATTCACCGGCAATCAGGTGCTCACCTGTCAGTTTGATACTCATGAATTGAAGCTCCGATTATTCCGCATTTCATCTCTGGAAGAACAACTCGGCGTCCGCGACCGCCGTGCCATTCGCAGTATTCCTTCTGGTTCTCTTCGTCGCCGGATGGAGACCGGCAACGATGGCCGGCTGGCGCCGGTTCAAGCACGAATGCCCCGAAACTCGCCATCCCTCCGCGTTCCCCGGCGATTTGCCCGGCTCCGCGGCAGAGATGATCTTGACGCCTTCCATGCCGCCAACGAACACATCGCCCGGAAAAACCGCGACGTCGCCGCATGCTATCGCAACGATGAGATCGAGCGCCTTGTGCAAGGTGGGATTGGTTGGCGCCGACGGGCTGGCACAATAGGCAGGCATGTCCGGTTTGCCAATACCGTCGCAATCGCAAAAACGGACTCTATCGGGACCAAGGAGAAGTTTTTGCAGACGTCTTCGCGGAGTTGGCTACAGGCTCGAAAGCTTCAGAAAATGTCCGGTTCGCCGGCAGGGCGACCGAAGTCCGATTGCAGGAAGTCGAAATCGCATCCCTGGTCGGCCTGGGTGACGTGACGCGAGAACATCCAGCCCCAGCCGCGTTCGAAGCGTGGAGCGGGCTGCCTCCATTCGGCTCTGCGGCGCTCCAGTTCGGCTTCGTCGACGAGCATGTCGAGACGCCGGCTTGCGAGATCAAGGCGCACCGTGTCGCCGGTCTTCAGCAACGCCAGAGGTCCGCCGAGATAACTTTCGGGCGCCACGTGCAGAACGCAGGCTCCGTAGGAAGTGCCCGACATGCGGGTGTCGGATATACGCAGCATGTCGCGATGGCCCTGCTTGATCAGCGCCTTGGGTATGGGCAGCATGCCCCATTCGGGCATG
>JBFIBB010000058.1:0-14756 GCA_041582695.1 Rhizobiaceae bacterium | reverse complement strand
CTTCGGTCCGTTCACCCGTGGTCGTCGGCACCGGATGCGTTTTGACACGGCGGGTTGCTGACTCGGGCGATGAATTCTGCTTACCGGGCGCTTGCACGTGTCACGGCGGCGCATTCGACGGCAACCCTGAACGACGCCTCGTCGTGCCGTTTCAACGGTTCGTCGAAGACCGGAGAACTGATCGGTACTCCGCTTGTCGCCGGGCCTAGAAAGGTGGTCTGCGACCGTCTCGACGAAGACGGAATTCAGAGTTTCCGTGCTTCGCATGATGGCTACCAGTCGCGCTACGGGCTCGTGCATCAACGTGAGTTGTCGCTGTCGCACGATGGAAGTGTGCTAGATGGCAGGGACCGTATTTCGCGTCCTGGCGGCGCACCGGCAAAGGGTGACCGCGACCATGTGACGATCCGGTTTCACTTGCATCCCGACGTCAGCCTGTATCGCGACGAAGCCGATCGCTACGTGCTGACCGGGACGAGCGCCGACACCTGGGTGTTCACGTCATCGCTGAAGGAAATAGCGGCCGAGGAGTCGCTTTTCTTTGCGGGCATAGCGGGGCCGCAGAAAACGACGCAACTGGTAATGAGTTTCAAGGCGGCGGATATGCCGGAGGTGAAATGGCGATTCACGCGGACCGCCATCGGTCAGATCGCGCCGGCGCCCCAGCAATCAGCAGAGGATTGAGCGGAGAAACGGTGGCGGCGGCAGACCGGCCGTGTTAGAGCGGCGGCGAATTTCCATCCAGCAGGACTTCACGTTCCCATGGTCGTTGCTTCGAAGAAAATACCGGCTCCCAATATGGTACCGGTTCGCAGGGCCCTCATATCCGTTTCCGACAAGACCGGTCTGGAAAAACTCGCTGCTGCACTCGCCAGGCGCGGCGTCGATCTGGTGTCCACGGGCGGCACATCGAAGGCCATTGCCGCCGCAGGTCTTGGGGTAACCGACGTTTCACAGATCACCGGATTTCCGGAGATCATGGACGGGCGGGTAAAAACGTTGCATCCGGCGGTCCATGGCGGATTGCTGGCGATCCGCGATGACCGGGAGCACGCATCGGCCATGCGCGAACACGGCATCGAACCGATCGATCTGGTGGTAATCAACCTTTATCCGTTCGAGGAAGTTCGCCATGGCGGCGGCGACGTGGCGACGATCGTGGAAAACATCGATATCGGCGGGCCGGCAATGGTGCGCGCCTCGGCAAAAAACCATGCCTATGTCGCGGTGGTGACCGATCCGGCCGACTACAATGAGGTTCTCGAACAGCTCGAGGCGCATGACGGCGCATTGCCGCTCAAGTTCCGGCAGCGCCTGGCCGCTAAGGCGTTTGCGCGGACCGCGGCCTATGACGCGGCCGTATCGGGCTGGTTTGCCGAGCATATCGGTTTGGAAGCGCCGGATTGGCGGGCTTTTGGCGGAAAACTGCACTCAGTGATGCGCTATGGCGAAAATCCACATCAAAACGCCGGTTTTTACCTCACCGGTGAGAAGCGCCCAGGCGTAGCGACTGCCCGGCAACTTCAGGGCAAACAGCTTTCCTACAACAACATCAACGACACCGATGCTGCATTCGAACTTGCAGCTGAGTTCGATCCGGCGGCAACCGCCGCGGTTGCGATCATCAAACACGCCAATCCGTGCGGGGTGGCGGTGGGTGCGTCGCTGGCGGAAGCTTATACGAAGGCGCTTGCCTGCGACCCGGTCTCGGCCTTTGGCGGTATCGTGGCGATGAACCGCAAACTCGATGCCGAAGCTGCAGCCGAGATGGTGAAGATTTTCACCGAGGTGATTATCGCGCCTTCGGCGAGCGACGAGGCCGCCGCGATCGTTGCGGCAAAGAAGAATCTGCGCCTGCTGGTGACCGACGGCATGCCGGACCCGAAGGCTCCGGGCATGGCGGTGAAGTCGGTTTCGGGCGGTCTGCTGGTTCAGTCGCGCGATAATGGCTGCGTCGCCGCCGGTGATCTTAAAGTTGTAACGAAACGTCGACCGACGGAAGCGGAACTGGCCGACTTGTTGTTTGCCTTCAGCGTCGCAAAGCACGTGAAATCCAACGCTATCGTCTATGTGAAGAATGGCGCGACCGTGGGTATCGGCGCCGGACAGATGAGCCGGGTCGATTCCTCGCGCATCGCCGCCCGCAAGGCGTTGGACGCCGCCGAGGCCGCCGGTGCGGAAAAATCCGCAACGGTGGGTTCCGTAGTCGCGTCGGACGCATTCTTTCCGTTTGCCGACGGGTTGTTGTCGGCAATAGAGGCGGGGGCGACGGCGGTCATCCAGCCGGGCGGTTCGATGCGTGACGAGGAAGTCATTGCGGCCGCCGATGAGCATGGCATTGCCATGGCGTTCACCGGAATGCGTCATTTCCGGCACTGAGCCGGCATTCAGACGAAGATCGACCGGTGTTCGTTGACCGTGTCGCGGATAAACCGCACGGCCGCCTGTACATGAGGCAGGGGACGGACCGATTCATGGTAGACGATCCAATAGGCTCGGCGAACCGGATCGAATGCGGGAAGCGGCACCAAATCATCATGGGAACGGCCAATGAAAGTGTGCAGTATGCCGATACCGGCGCCGGAACGCACCGCCTCGACCTGACCGAGCGCCGAGGAAATCTGGAAACGGGCCTGCCAGTCGGGGCTGAAGTCGCCCGCGTAGTCTAGCGACGGGTTGATCACCAGATCCGGAACGTATCCGACGAGCCGGTGCCGGATGAATTCCGCCGGATCTCCGGGCAGGCCGTATTGGCGTTGGTAATTCCTCGAAGCATATAGCTGCAAGGTGTAGTCGACCAGCTTCGATGCCACCAGCCGCCCTTCGACGGGGCGCTCGACGGTAATCGCGATATCGGCCTCGTGGCGCGACAGGGAGAAAGTTCGGGGAACAGGAACGAGTTGCACCGACAATCCCGGGTAAAGCCTGTTCAGGTCGCCGAGGCGCGGTGCCAGGAAGGCGACGCCGAATCCGTCCGGCGCTCCGATGCGCACCGTTCCCGATAGGGCGGTTTCTTCGGGAGCAACCGCCGATCTGGCGTTGTTGATCTCCGCTTCGACACGTTCGGCAATTTCAATCAGCCGCTCGCCGGCCTCGGTCAGCGTCACGCCGGTGGTCTGGCGTTGAAACAAAACCGCACCGGATGCGTTTTCCAGCGCGGTGATCCGGCGGGCGACAGTAGCATGGTTGAGGCCGAGGCGGCGGGCCGCGCCGAGAAACTGTCCGGCGCGCGCGGCGGCCAGAAAGATTTTCAGATCGTCCCAGTTCATGCTTCTACCTACACTGAATAGTGCACTGTTTGAAGCTCACTGTCGCTATAATGCCTATTTTCGCACATCGGATACGTTTGTTGCGGCATTGCCATTGCCGGAAAATCCCCGGACAATGCGGTTACGGATTTCAAAGGGAGATTGGACCATGCGTGAGATCGGTCATTACATCGGCGGCAAGGTGGTCGCCGGAAAGAGCGGACGGACGGCAGACGTCTACAATCCAGCAACGGGCGAAGTGCAGGCCAAGGTGGCGCTCGCAAGCAAGGCCGAACTGGATGCGGCCGTCGCGCAGGCCGCGGAAGCGCAGAAAGAATGGGGTGCGATGAACCCCCAGCGGCGCGGGCGGGTGATGATGGCGCTCGTCGGGCTGCTGAACCGTGACATGGACAAGTTGGCAGAAGCGCTGTCTTCGGAACACGGCAAGACGGTTCCCGACGCGAAGGGCGACGTGCAGCGCGGGCTAGAAGTGATCGAGTTCTGCATTGGTGCGCCGCAAATGCTGAAAGGCGAGTTTACCGACAGCGCCGGGCCGGGCATCGACATGTACTCGATGCGCCAGCCGCTTGGCGTCGTCAGTTGCATCACGCCCTTCAACTTCCCGGCCATGATCCCGCTTTGGGGCATGGGTCCGGCTCTCGCATGCGGCAATGCGGTCATTCTGAAGCCGTCGGAACGTGACCCGTCAGTGCCGATGATGCTTGCCGAGCTGTGCAAGGAGGCAGGTTTGCCCGATGGCGTGCTTCAGGTCGTCAATGGCGACAAGGAAGCGGTCGACGCCATTCTCGACAACGAGACGATCCAGGCCGTTGCCTTCGTCGGCTCGACGCCGATCGCCCATTACATCTATTCGCGGGCGACGGGCAACGGAAAGCGCGCCCAGTGTTTCGGCGGCGCCAAGAACCACATGATCGTCATGCCTGACGCCGACATGGACCAGGCTGCCGATGCTCTGGTGGGAGCTGGCTACGGCGCCGCCGGCGAGCGCTGCATGGCGATTTCGGTGGCCGTACCGGTCGGAGACAAGACGGCCGATGCCCTGATCGACAAGCTGGTGCCTCGCATCGAAAAACTGAAGGTCGGCCCTTACACTGCCGGCAACGATATCGACTTCGGTCCGCTGGTGACCAAACAGGCGCAGGAGCGGGTGCTTGGTCTGGTCAATTCTGGCATTGAGCAAGGCGCAAAACTGGTCGTCGATGGCCGCGATTTCAAGATGCAGGGCTATGAGAACGGTTTCTTCGTCGGTCCGCACCTGTTCGACCATGTCACTACCGACATGGACATCTACAAGCAGGAAATTTTCGGGCCGGTTCTTTCGACCGTGCGCGCCAAATCTTACGATGAAGCTCTCGGGATCGCGAAGGACAACGAGTACGGCAACGGCACCGCGATCTTCACTCGCGACGGCGATACCGCGCGTGATTTTGCCAGCCGCATCAATATCGGCATGGTCGGCATCAACGTGCCGATCCCGGTACCACTCGCCTATCATACCTTCGGCGGCTGGAAGAAATCCGGCTTCGGCGATCTGAACCAGCACGGACCCGACGCGTTCCGCTTTTACACGCGGACGAAGACGGTTACTTCACGTTGGCCGTCCGGTCTCAAGGAAGGCGGCGAGTTTCATTTCAAGGCCATGGACTAGGCTTGCCGGAAATCCGGCTTGCGCGCCCTCGAAACGCTGCGGGCGTGCTGGCCGGCCAATAGGGAATTCGAAAACCCGCGATGGCTGGCGCGGGTTTTCCGGTTCGGTCGGCCTTACGCCGTCCTATTTAATCGTGCGCTAACCAATCCTGACAGTGTGATCGGATGTGAGCGTCTATTATCTTGTCGCGACAACCTGCCGCACCCATATATACCCCAAGAGCAACCAATGCGAACGGAGGCGCAAAGTGTTGATCACAAACGGTAAAACCGGCGTAACGGGCAGGCCCGAAACGTCATAGTGACGGCTTCGCCTTGTACGCCAAGGCGAAGGAGTGTTGCTATGAGCGTGAAAGCAATCAAGAAGGCCCTGATTGGCGCCGCGCTTGCATTTGTGGTGTCGTTTGGTATTTCGGGCGAACCTGCTTATGCGCAGGCCTGTTCGAAGCACAAAGACATCGTCGAGAACCTCAAGAACAAATACCAGGAAAAGCAGCAGGGTTACGGCCTGATAGGCGGCGTCGCCATCATGGAGCTTTTCGTCTCCGACAAAGGGACCTGGACAATCATCATCACCCAACAGAACGGCATCGCCTGCATCGTTGCAGCCGGGAACGACTGGGAACAACTGCCGGAAATCGCAGGTAATGAGGTGTGACGAACGCGAATCGGCGATTTGAATGCCATTTGCCCGATTGGCAATTGGCATAGTGGCTGCTATGGCCAGTTCAGGCGTATGGGCTTGATCGCAGGGGCTATCACCGGGGAAAGCATGGATCGGCTCAGCGTGTGGCCACTGTGACAGCGTATCCGCGCACCAGATCCATCAGCGAACCAGTAGCCTCGGCAGCGCGTTCCTCGTCGCCGTCTATGATGGCAGCCAGGACATGCAGATGGTGTTCCGTGGCAGAGGCCAGTCCGTCCTCGCTCTGATAACGGAACCAGAATCGGCGCGAGTGGGTCTGCAAGGGGGCCGCAAGCCTGGCAGCGAACTGGTTATCGGAGGCATCGGCCAACACCTCGTCGAACTGTCTGTCCGCATCCAGAAACGCGATCACGTTTCCCATGATCGCCGCTTTTCTCATGGCAAGCGACACATTGTGAAAACGCGCAACTGTCTCCCGGTTCAGAAAGCGGGCCGCCGAGCGGGCAAGGATGATCTCCACACCCCGGCGGGCATCGATTACCTTGAGCCAGTCGGAAGGGTTGAGCGGCGCGACCGAAATGCCGGACCGCGGGCGAATTTCGACAAAGCCTTCCCAGGCGAGCCGTTGAAGCGCCTCGCGGACGGGAGTGCGTCCGAAACCGCTGCGTTCAACCAGTTCGCCCTCGGACACCGAAATGCCGGGCGCCAATTCCAGTGTGACGATCATCCTTTCAAGCGCGCGGTACGCGGAAAGCGAAGCGGGCTCTGCAATCGCTTCGCGTTTTCCGGCCAAGGCCATGACAGGCTCCATTTTCATCCACTGCCGTTTCGAGATTGACACAGGCATTCAATAACAGATATATCACTAGTATATCAGATTGGGAATATCTGCACATTAACCCATGAGTTTCCCAAGATTTCCGAACCGCTGCAATATCAGCCGGTGTAAAGCTGAAACAGGGGCGCTTGCAGCCCCAAGGCGACCGTCTCCGCATTGGCAAACAGGGCTTTGAGAACCCATGGAAGATCGCGGAGATGTCATCATTATCGGCGCCGGCATTGTCGGTATTGCGACGGCCGCCCTATTGTCGGAGCACGGTTTCAGCGTCACCGTGTTCGACCGCACGGGAATCTGCGAGGAAACCAGCTCGGGAAACGCCGCGGCGCTCGCCTTTCAGGAACTGCTGCCGCTTGCGCACAAGGGCATGTGGCGCAAGGTGCCGGGCTGGCTGATCGATCCGCTCGGGCCGCTTTCCATTCCGCCCGCATATCTGCCCAAACTGATGCCGTGGCTGATCCGATTTCTCAAGGCTGGCAATCCCCGGCATTTCGAGGCGGCGACCGCCGCACAGGCGGCGTTGATGCGCCTGGCGGAGGCTGAGTGGATGGGGCTGATCGATCGATCCGGCAACCGCACCATGATCCGCGAAGACGGCTGTTTGGAGCTTTATGACACGAGGACGTCGTACGAAGCGGCCCGGTCCGGATATGAACTGCGCGAACGTCACGGCATCGAGGTTCACCATCTTTCGGCGAATGAACTCGCCGAACTACAACCTGGTCTCTCGCAGCATTTCGCCGCCGCAACATTTCTGCCTGGCTGGAAGACCGTGAGCGATCCCATGTTGTTCGGGAAGGCGATCTGGACCCATGCGGAACGCAACCGAACCTGGTTCCACCATGGAGAAGTCATGGAAATAGGCGAGCGGGCCGGTCTCCCGGCTGTGACGCTTGCGGACGGTTCGACCCATGATGCCGGACATGTGGTCATCGCCATAGGCGCATGGTCGCATCTTTTGGCACGACAATGCGGAGACCGGATTCCGCTGGAGACGGAACGCGGCTACAACACAACCCTGCCTGCCGGCGCTTTCGATCTCAAACGGCAGATTTTCTTCGCCGACCACGGCTTTGTGGCGACGCCGCTTGGCGAGGGCATTCGCATTGGCGGCGCTGTCGAACTGGGCGGACTGGACCGCCCGCCCAATCATGCGCGAAGCCGCGCCATGCTGGCCAAGGCCAAGCGTTTCCTGCCCGGGCTGAATACCGACGGCGGGCGCGAATGGATGGGTTACCGGCCGTCTCTTCCGGATTCGCTTCCCGTCATCGGGCGATCACGGCGGTGGCCGCGGGTGATCCACGCGTTCGGGCATGGCCATCTCGGCCTGACCCAAGCGGCGGCAACCGCACGGCTTGTGCGCGATCTCGTTTCGAGAGAGAATCCGGCCATCGATCTCAATCCCTTCCGGCCCGAGAGGTTCTGATCCACTTGCCCCGCCATTCCTACTTCTGCATTGACGGTCACACATGCGGCAATCCGGTAAGGCTCGTTGCCGGCGGCGCACCGCCTTTGAGCGGCGCAACGATGATGGAAAAGCGGGCACATTTCCTTGCCGAGTATGACTGGATCCGGACAGGTCTGATGTTCGAACCACGCGGCCATGACATGATGTCGGGGTCGTTCCTGTATCCGCCAACCAGAGAGGATTGCGACGTTGCGATCCTGTTCATCGAAACCTCGGGCTGCCTGCCCATGTGCGGTCATGGCACCATCGGCACGGTGACGTTTGCGCTGGAACACGGGCTGGTGACCCCGAGAACGCCGGGCGTTCTGATGCTCGACACGCCGGCAGGCGTGGTGAAGGCGGAATACCGGCAGGAAGGCCAATATGTTGAGGAGGTGCGCATCACCAATGTCCCCTCCTTTCTCTATGCGGAAAAGCTCCGAGTCGAATGCCCCGATCTTGGTGACCTGTTCGTCGACGTCGCCTATGGCGGCAATTTTTACGCCATTATCGAGGCGCAGCCGAATTTCGAGGACCTGGACGATCACACCGTCGACCAACTGCTCGACTGGAGCCCGATCCTGAGACTCCGGCTGAACGCCCATTACGAATTTGTCCATCCGGACAATCCGGCAATCAACAAGCTCACGCACATCATGTGGACCGGTCTTGCCAAGGCGAAGGGCAGCGACGCGCGCAATGCCGTGTTCTATGGTGAAAGGGCGATAGACCGCAGCCCTTGCGGGACCGGCACATCGGCGCGGATGGCGCAGCTTCACGCGAAAGGTAAACTGCGAAAGGGAGACCGCTTCGTGCACGAATCGATCATCGGTTCGACATTCGATGGCCGGGTGGAGAACGAGACGGAGGTTGCCGGCAGGAAAGCAATCATTCCTTCAATCGCCGGCTGGGCGCGGATGACGGGCATCAACACGATTTTCCTGGACGATCGCGATCCTTTCGTCAAAGGGTTTTCGGTGACATGAAAACCGTGAAGTTTGCAGGCGCTTTGCGACCTGCCATTGAGGCGGCAGCACATCCAATCCGCGGGAGCGGCAAGGGAAAGGGTACAGACTTGCGAACAACTGCTTTCCACGCTATCCGCAATGAAAGAAATACAAACGATAAAAAGCAGCCGCCAGCTGCGCTTGCAACGGGAGATGGGACAATTGCCGCTCATGCGGCGATCCCGGGGAGCTAAACAACAACATGGAATACTTTGTCCAACAGCTCATCAACGGGCTGACGCTCGGCTCGATATATGGGCTGATCGCGATCGGCTACACGATGGTGTACGGCATCATCGGCATGATCAACTTCGCCCATGGCGATATCTTCATGGTCGGATCGTTCATCGCGCTGGCGACGTTTCTGGCGCTGACGGCCGTGTTCGGCTTTGCCTTTTTGCCGCTTGTGCTTCTCGTGGTTCTCATCCTGGCCATGCTGTTTGCCGCCGCATGGGGCTGGACGGTGGAGCGGCTGGCCTACCGGCCCTTGCGAGGTTCATTCCG
Source organism: Rhizobiaceae bacterium (assembly GCA_041582695.1). Taxonomy (GTDB): domain Bacteria; phylum Pseudomonadota; class Alphaproteobacteria; order Rhizobiales; family Rhizobiaceae; genus JAWKWH01. The sequence goes on along the minus strand of JBFIBB010000058.1, from coordinate 5,398 downwards.
GCTTGCACCGCTGATTACCGCCATCGGCATGTCGATCGTACTGCAAAACTTCGTACAGGTGACGCAGGGCGCTCGCGTGAAACCGCTGCAGCCGGTCATTTCGGGAGGCGTCACCATCATGGAGGGCGTAACCGAAAATGGACCGATTGTCGTGCAGCTCTCCTACATGCAGATGATAATCATTCTGATGACCCTGGTCCTGATGATTGGATTTTCACTGCTTATTGCCAAGACGCCCCTCGGCCGCGCGCAGCGAGCCTGCGAGCAGGACCAGAAAATGGCAGCGCTGCTCGGCGTCAATGTCGACCGAACGATCTCCTTGACTTTCGTAATGGGGGCAGCGCTGGCGGCGGTAGCGGGTTTGATGTTTCTGCTGCTCTACGGCGTGATTGATTTCTATATCGGCTTCCTTGCGGGAGTGAAGGCTTTTACCGCAGCGGTTCTAGGCGGAATCGGATCGCTGCCGGGCGCGATGCTCGGCGGGTTGCTGATCGGCCTGATCGAAGTGTTCTGGTCGGGGTACTTCACAGTCGAATACAAGGATGTGGCGGCATTCTCGATACTTGCCATCGTGCTGATCTTCCTGCCGTCCGGCCTTCTCGGAAAACCCGAAGTGGAGAAGGTCTGATGGACGGTGAAAGCAAGGATTTCGCCAGCGCGATCAAGGATGCGATGATTGCCGCAGGCCTGGCAGCAGTACTCGGTTTCTATTTCCTGGCACTTCGAACCGATATCGCCACCGGTGGGTTGGTGCTTACGACACGCTGGGGGCTGTTCTTCACGGCAATCGCCATCGTGTTTGCCGGCCGGTTGGCGCTGAACCTCTATGTCTTCAAAGGCGGGCGCCGGGCGTCGGGAGCGATCGCGAAACGGATTGCCGGAACCGCGGTTCACTTTGAGGGAACGGGCAAGTGGATTGGCGGAGCGCTCTTTGCGCTGGCAATCGCTTTGCCGTTCATCCTGACGACATATTTTCCAAACCAGGATCGTCAGTATATCGATCTCGCCATCCTGATCATGACCTACATCATGCTTGGATGGGGGCTGAACATCGTGGTCGGTCTGGCTGGCCTCCTCGACCTCGGATACGTGGCATTTTATGCAGTGGGCGCATATTCCTTTGCATTGCTGGCGCATTATTTCGACTTCGGCTTCTGGATGGCATTGCCGCTAGCGGGCTGTCTGGCCGCCTGCTGGGGTGTGATCCTCGGTTTTCCCGTCTTGAGATTGCGCGGCGATTATCTGGCGATCGTGACATTGGCGTTTGGCGAAATCATCCGGGTGGTGCTGCTCAACTGGTACAGCTTCACAAACGGACCGGACGGGATTTCAGGCATTCCCAAGCCAACGCTGTTTGGACTTGATTTTTCGCGATCCGGCGGAGTGGCCGATTTCTTCGGCTTTCAATACGATCCGATCCAGCGGTTTATCTATCTCTACTACATCATCTTCGCCATGGCGCTGATCACCAATCTGGTGACGATGCGCATGCGTAAACTGCCGGTCGGGCGGGCGTGGGAAGCTCTTCGTGAAGACGAAATCGCCTGCCGCTCGCTTGGCATCAACACAACGAATACAAAGCTTACAGCATTCGCGATGGGAGCGATGTTCGGCGGTTTCGCCGGATCGTTCTTCGCGACGCGGCAGGGTTTCATCTCACCGGAGAGCTTCACCTTTCTTGAATCAGCGATCATACTGGCCATCGTCGTGCTTGGCGGTCTTGGATCGCAGATCGGCGTGGTCATTGCATCGGTCGTCATGATCGGCGGCATCGAACTGCTGCGAAATCTCGATTTTCTGAAAGCGATCTTCGGGGCCAATTTCGACCCCACCCAATACCGCATGCTCATCTTCGGCCTGGCGATGGTGATGATCATGGTGTGGAAACCGCGCGGGCTTATTTCGACGCGCGATCCTTCCGCTGTTCTCAAGGAGAAGAAACGGATCGGCGCCGACATGGTTGCTCAGGGTGAGGGGCACTGATGATGGCGGCGACCGTAACTGAAAGCAAATCGGCAAATGGCATGAAGAACTGGGAACACGAACCGGTGCTCAGTGTTGAGCATCTGACCATGCGGTTCGGCGGCCTGGTGGCGGTCAACGATCTGTCGTTCGATGTCGGACGCGGCGATATCACGGCGCTGATCGGTCCAAACGGGGCCGGCAAGACGACCGTGTTCAACTGCGTCACAGGCTTTTACAAGCCGACCGAAGGCCGGATTATCATGCGGCACGGGAGTTCGCGAAAGGACGATCTGGTCGAGGAGATTACCAGCAGCGGCGACCAGTGGAGACGCGGCGGCGATGGCGCCATTTTCCTGCTCGAACGAATGGCCGATTCGGATATTGCGAAGCGGGCGCGCGTTGCACGCACTTTCCAGAACATCCGGTTGTTTGGCGGCATGACCGCTCTCGAAAACCTTCTGGTGGCGCAGCACAACACCTTGATGGAGGCGTCCTCATACACAATTGGCGGCATTCTCAATCTTCCGGGATACCGCCGCGCCGAACGCGAGGCGATCGAAAAGGCCACCTACTGGCTGGAAAGGGTGAACCTGATCGACCGGGCCGATGATCCGGCCTCCGATCTTCCTTATGGCGGCCAGAGGCGGCTGGAAATCGCCCGCGCGATGTGCACCGGCCCGCATATTCTGTGTCTCGACGAACCGGCGGCCGGTCTCAATCCGCGCGAATCTTCGCAGTTGAACGAGCTGTTGCAGGACATCCGTTCCAAGGACGGGACTTCAATTCTCCTGATCGAGCACGATATGGGCGTGGTCATGGAGATTTCCGATCATGTGGTTGTGCTCGACTATGGCGAAAAGATTTCCGACGGCGATGCGGAAAACGTGCGAAACGACCCCACCGTGATCGCGGCATACCTGGGTGTCGATGACGAGGCGGAGGTCGATATACCGGAAATCCGCGAAGACGTTGCCAAGATAAAACCCGGGGCGAAGGCGAAGCCAGCAGCGCCCAGCCGCACGCAAGCGTCGCGGGCGGGTGTGAAATCCTCCAAGGCCAAACGCGCGGCAGTAAAAACAGCTTCGAAGCCAAAACCGGCGGCTGCAAAGCCGAAATCCGCTGCGGCCAAATCAGACGGGCGTCCGCCGCGAATGCGCAAACCGTCCAAGCCTGACGATCTCAAGCGAATTTCCGGCATTGGACCGAAACTCGAAGCCGTACTCTACGGGCTTGGCATCTACAAATTCGAGCAGATCGCCGCCTGGAAGAAGGCGGAACGCGACTGGGTCGACGACCACCTGAAGTTCAAGGGCCGCATTGAACGCGATGATTGGGTCAAGCAGGCCAAGGCGCTGGCGAGAGAGGCCGCCAAAGGCTCGGATGCCAAAGCTGGCGGCAAGGCGGGCCGGGGAGGCAAGGCATGAGCAGCGCAACTGAATCCATGCTGAGCATTCGCGGCGTCGAAACCTACTACGGCAAAATCGTCGCTCTTCGTGGCGTCGATGTCGAGGTTAACAAAGGCGAGATCGTAACGCTGATCGGCGCAAACGGCGCGGGCAAGTCCACGTTGATGATGACGATTTGCGGAAAGCCGCAGGCGCGCAATGGCGAGATCGTGTTCGACAGTACTGAAATCACCAGCATGCCAACCCACGAAATCATGCGGCTTGGCATTGCACAGTCTCCGGAAGGCCGGCGGATATTCCCCCGAATGACGGTAATGGAAAACCTGATGATGGGGGCGATGCTGGTTGATGAAAAACATTTCGACGAAGATCTGAGGCGTGTGTTCGACTTGTTTCCACGGCTCAAGGAACGGGCGAACCAGCGCGGTGGCACCCTCTCGGGCGGTGAGCAGCAAATGCTGGCGATCGCGCGCGCCCTGATGAGCCGGCCAAGGCTGCTGCTGCTCGACGAGCCCTCCCTTGGTCTTGCGCCGCTGATCGTCAAGCAGATTTTCGAAGTCATCCGCGAGTTGAACACCAGCCAGGGACTGACCGTATTCCTGGTGGAGCAAAATGCATTCCACGCACTGAAACTGGCACATCGCGGCTATGTCATGGTCAATGGCAACATTACCATGAGCGGCACGGGCGCGGAGCTATTGAAACGCGAGGACGTTCGTTCGGCATATCTGGAAGGAGGCCGGCACTGATGGAAGAAACAGCAATGGGCAGCAACCCGATCTGGGAAGTGACGGCCTGGGAGTTCGTGTTCGTTACCGTCATCCTGGCGGGAGGCGCCGCCTACATGACGGGCCGGGCGGTAGCTCTGTCGTGGCTGTCCAATCGCCAGCTCGTGGTTTACCTGGTTCTGCTGACGGCGGCGGCAAGGTTCATCCACTTTGCCCTGTTCCAGGGAACGCTTATTTCGCCATGGTATTTCTGCGTCGATCTGGTCGTTATTCTCGTGTTCGGATTTGCAGGCAAGTCGGTAACCCGATCGTATCAGATGGCTACCCAATACGGGTTTCTGGCCAAACGCGGACCATAACCCGCCGGCCGGTTACCCTGAGTCGCATAACCCCTTTATTTCGGCGGGAAATTAGGATTTGATACAAGCATTGCGGCACCAGCCGCAGCGAAAAATCGCATCTGGAGATCCGACACCTGTTCCGGATGACGTAAACTGAAATCGGTGTTCATTGGGAGAAAAAATGAAAAAAGCTCTATTGGCGGGCGTTGTCCTGACCTTTGCGATGGTACCTTCGGCCTGGGCCGAAATACTTATTGCGACAGCCGGTCCAATGACCGGACAATACGCATCGTTCGGCGCTCAGATGAAGGCCGGTGCTGAACAGGCCGTGGCCGACATCAACGCTGCCGGTGGCGTCAACGGCGAGATGCTTTCGCTGGAAATCGGCGACGATGCTTGCGATCCGAAGCAAGCCGTCGCGGTTGCCAACCAGATGGCCGGCAAGGGCGTCGTGTTCATGGCAGGTCACTTCTGCTCCGGTTCATCGATCCCGGCATCGGCCGTTTATGCGGAAGAAGGCATTGTCCAGATTTCGCCGGCCTCGACCAACCCGAAGTTCACGGATGAGCGCCCGGGACCGGGCACCATGCGCGTCTGCGGCCGTGACGACCAGCAGGGCGATGTTGCCGGACAGTATCTGTTCGACAACTTCAACGCCAAGAAGATCGCGTTCGTCCATGACAAGACGGCTTATGGCAAGGGCCTTGCAGATGCGACGATGGCGGCCTTCGAAAGGGCAGGCGGCAAGCCGGCGTTGTACGAAGCCTATACGGCAGGCGAAAAGGACTACACGGCGCTTGTTTCGAAGCTGAAATCGGAGGGCATTGGCGTCCTCTATGTTGGCGGCTATCACACCGAAGCAGGCCTGATGGCCCGCCAGATGCGCGAGCAGGGTATGGACACCATCCTCGTATCCGGCGATGCGCTGGTAACCGACGAGTACTGGGCCATCACTGGT
>JBFIBB010000057.1:0-14778 GCA_041582695.1 Rhizobiaceae bacterium | reverse complement strand
TTGTCCAGAACCGCTGCGTCGCTCACCGAGCCGAGCCCCAGAGTGGCCATGTGTTCATTGGCGGCGGCCAACAGGCTTGCGAATTTTTCGGCGGACACATCCGGTATGGCGCCGTGAACAAGTCCGTCCCAGATCACCATGGCATGACTCAGCGCGACGTCGAGCTTCACGCTGTGCAACTCCGTCATCGTGACGAAATTGAAGTCCAGCTCCAGCATCACCGGCCAGAAAATCGGGATCGTCAGCAGGATCATCGACAGGCTGTCCATCAGGCAACCCATCAGCAGGTAAAAAACCAGGATGAAGAGCAGGACGAGCCAGGGGTTGAGCTGCTGTTCGACCACCCAGGCTGCGATTTCTTGCGGAACCTGCGTCAGGGCAAGAAAGCCGTTGTAGAAAGCCGCGCCAAGAACGATGAAGAAAATCATCGCGGTCGAACGGGCGGTGACATAGAAGCTCTCTCCCAGCGTCTCGCGGGTCAGGCCGCCGCTTGCCCAGGCGATTGCCCCGGTTCCGAGCGCTCCGACGGCTGCTCCTTCGGTCGGTGTGAACCACCCCAAATAAATGCCGCCGACCACGAGGGCGAATACCAGCAGAACCGGCCAGACATCGAGAAGCGCCCTGAAGCGCTCGGCGTAGTGAACGCGCGCGCGTATGCCGGCGCTTTCCGGATACAGCCGGACGTATATCGAGATGACAACCACGTAGCCCAGGGCGGCAAGGATGCCGGGTATGAAGGCGGCAAGGAACAGTTTGGCGATATTCTGTTCCGTCAAGATCGCGTAGATCACCAGCACGACCGAAGGCGGGATCAAGATGCCGAGCGTGCCTCCGGCGGCCATTGTTGCTGTCGAAAATCCGCCGGCATAGCCGTAGCGGCGCATTTCGGGCAGAGCGACGCGGCTCATGGTGGCTGCAGTTGCCAGCGACGATCCGCAAATCGCGCCGAAGCCCGCACAGGCGCCGACGGCGGCCATCGCCACGCCGCCCTTGCGGTGACCCAACCAGCTCTCGGCGGCCTTGAACAAGGCCTGGCTCATGCCGCCGAGCGTGGCGAAGTGACCCATCAGCAGGAACATCGGAACGATGGACAACGAATAGCTTGAGAATGTCGTATAGGTTTCGGTTTTGAGCCGCGCAAAGGCGATCGTCGTGTCTCCGGTTACCAGAAACAGCCCGGCCAGCCCGGCCAGAAACATCGACAGACCGATCGGGACCCGCAGGAAGATCAGCGTCAGGAGTACGGGAAACGACAGAAGCCCGATAACGATATCGGTCAATGCTCAGCTCCCGAACCGTGAGGAAGAAGATCGCGGCCGCGTACCAGTTCAGCCAGCCGCATTACTGCGATATAGATGCCGACCAGGGCTGCCACGCCGGCTCCGATCAGGCATATGGCATAGCCCCACCAGACCGGGAATTCGAGCAGCAGCGAAGTCTGTTGCGCGCGCAGCTTGCTATCCATGCCGAGATAGAGTTGCACCACGATCAGCACCAGTACGAGAGCGAAGAGCACATCGATAACCGCTTGCAGCAGCCTGTTTACGCCCGGGGGGAAGTTGGCCGCGAAAACGTCGACGGATGCGTGGCCGCCGGAGATCTGGCACAACGGAAGAAACGCGAAGATTGAAAAGGCGATACCGGCTTCTACCAGTTCGTAGTCGCCGTTGATGGGTCCGACGCCGGCGTTGATAAGCCAACGCGCAATGCCGGGCGCGAGCGACATTGCGATATCCGAGTGCAGAAATCCGTTCAGGCTTCGGCCCAGGATCGAGATACAGGTCAAAACGATCAGCAGCGCGAGCATTAGCCCGCCGAGATAGGCAATTATCCGCGATAGCCGGAAGAAAAACGGATACATGTTCGCCTCCACTGCCGGATTTCAGGCAGCAAGCCGGCCGGTCATGTCCCGGCCGGCTTAATCGTCTGTTAATAGTCGGCTTTCGCGCCTTTGCACTCGCCGCCCATCAGGCTCCGCGCCTCGTCGATGAGCGCCTGCCCGTCGATACCACGGCCGCTCAAGTTTGCCACCCAGTCCTCGTAGATCGGCTCCACGATCGGCAGCCAGTCAGACTTGGCCGTAGCCTCGTCTATGGTGATGATGTTGTTTCCGAGGTCTTCGGCAATCTGGCGGGCGGGACCGTCGGCGTCGGACTGAACGCCACCGGCAAAAATCGAGAACTGCAGGCCCGAATTCGCGTCAACAACCGCTTTCAGATCGTCCGGCAGTTTACCGTAGGCTTCCTTGTTCATCGCAAGAACAAAGGTCAGCGTGTAAAGGGCCGGCCCCTCGAACTCGGTGTGGTTTGTCACCAGTTCCGGCACTTTCAGCGCGGTCGTCACCTCCCACGGGATGGTCGTTCCGTCGATCACGCCTTTGGAAAGACCCTCAGAAACGGCTGGAACCGGCATGCCGACCGGGGTCGCGCCAGTCAGTTCGAGAAGCTGGTTCACCATGCGCGACCCGCCACGAATCTTCATACCTTTCAGATCGGCCGGTACTTCCACCGGATCGGAGGTATGGAACAGGCCCGGACCGTGCACCCAGGTGCCGAGGATGCGGACATCGGAAAACTCCTTCTGCATGTCCTTTTCGTACATTTTCCAGTAGGCGCATGACGCTGCGCGGGCGTCGGCAACCATGAACGGCAGCTCAAAGACTTCTGTTGAAGGGAACCGTCCCGGCGTATAGCCAACCACGGTCCAGACGATGTCAGCCACGCCATCGACCGCCTGATCGAACAGTTCGGGCGGTGTGCCGCCAAGCGCCATCGTGGCGTAGCGTTCGACCTTGATACGGCCCTCAGACTGCGCTTCCACCTTGTCGGCCCAGACATCGAGCACCAGCTTTGGAACGTTTGCCTGAGCCGGAAGAAAATGATGCAGCTTGAGCGTTACTTCCTGGGCGAGCGCCCCGGACATGGTAAGCGCCAAGGCGGCGGCCCCCGACAGCGCGCGCAGTGTAGATTTCAAATTGGTCATTGCTTTCCTCCCTTTGACCAGGTTCGGGGACGGGATTTCGTTCCTCCCCGCGAATGGTAATTGAGCGTTGTCCCCCGGAGGCCGCGCATGCCTGCCAACCAGAAAGGCCATGCGTTTAGCTTCCTGCTTCAGCCAACGGGTTTCTTGACTGCCTGAACCGCGATTGCAAGCGCAGAGTCATGATTCACGAAAATATTGGCACCTCCCATTTCCCAATCCAATTGGCGACCAGCCGTTACAGCGGACAAGCGAAAGAACGGCTCGACAAGAGCCAAATCATCTGACGCATCAATCGCTACGGACGAGACTGGCCAAGCTCTCCCACATCGCGGCACAGATGCGCCGCAGGATGGTTAGATCGGCAGGCCAGAAACTGGTCTCAAAAAATTGTCCTCCCCCATGTTATCCCGACGCCTTTGTGCCTTCGACGGAATCCGATTATGCAAAAAAAAGCAAATTGTAAAGCTAAATGTTGCATTATTACGCAATAGATGCATTATAGGTACTATTTTTTGATGCTGATTGTGCTATATTCAACCAATGGGAGGAAGCCGGAGTGTCGCAGGATCGGTTTGAAGCGCTTGTTGGAGAGATAGCTGCCGGGATTGCCGGAAAACCGCTGGACTCCGCGCTTGCCGGATATTTGAACAGATGCTGGCCAAGGGAGGGAGCGATGTTTGCCGAGCTCCGCGAACTATGCGCGGAAGGCGAACGCACCGGCTGGCTGATGTCCCGGGAAGCCGGCGGCATTCGTTTCGGGCGGGCGGTAAAGCCCGGTGGCGCGGCCGGTGAATTCAGCGTCGATGTGGTTCGAATGAAAGACGTTCGCGGCCCGCATCACGTACATCCGAACGGCGAAATCGGTGCAGTAATAGCGATCGATGGCAAGCCACGCTTCGACGCTTTCGCGGAAGGCTGGTATGTCTATGGACCCGGCACGGACCATCACCCGACCGTCACCGGTGGGGATGCATACGTACTCTACCTGCTGCCTCATGGCGCGATAGAGTTCACGGGTAGCTGACCTGAATTTTTTCTACTGCGGCAGGCACGCGCCGCGCGTAGCTCTGGGAGGAGATATTCGATGAACGAGAACGCTGCCCTCTATTTTGTGGACCGGCACGTCGGCGAAGGCCGAGGCAACAAAAGTGCGTTCCGCGAGATCGATGGAGCCAGGCGGACGCTGACCTATGGCGAACTGGCCGAACAATCCGCCCGCTTCGCCGGGGCGCTCTATCGCCATGGTGTGCGGCGCGAGGAGCGTGTCGCGATGGTCGTCAGGGATCAGATCGAGTTTCCGGTCATCTTCTGGGGTGCGCTGAAAGCCGGGGCCATTCCGGTGCCGTTGAACACGCTTTTGTCTTCGGCCGTCTATGAAAACATTCTTTCAGATTCGCGAGCTTCGATCCTGATCGTTACCGAAGGCCTCTGGGACGTGGTCAAACCTGCCATCGAAGGCGATCGCCATCTGAGGGCGGTGGTGGTAATCGGCGAGGCCCCTCACGGGACCGAGAGCTACGACACTTTTGTCCAGGGCGCGCCATCGCAGGAAGCCGTCGAAGCGAGCGAAAGCGAGTTGGCCTTCTGGCTGTACTCCTCCGGTTCGACGGGTACGCCAAAGGGTGTGCGCCACGTGCACTCCAGTCTCAAGGCCACTGCCGACTGCTACGGCGCACAGGTTCTCGGGATCCGCGAGGATGATACGGTATATTCGGCGGCCAAGATGTTTTTCGCCTACGGTCTTGGCAACGCCATGTCGTTTCCGATGTCGGTGGGCGCGACGACGCTGCTGCTCGCGGGTCGCCCGACGCCGGACGCCGTGCTCGCGATCATGAGGGATGAGAAGCCAACGCTGTTTTACGGTGTCCCGACGCTCTATGCGGCACTCGTGGAGGCGCAGCAGAATGCCGGCGCCATGCCCGATCACAGCATCCGGCTGTGCGCTTCTGCCGGCGAGGCCCTGCCGCGCGAGATCGGCGAACGTTTCGAGAAACTCTGGGGCGCCGAAATCATTGACGGGGTCGGCTCGACCGAGATGCTTCACATCTTCCTGTCGAACCGGCCGGGAGACGTCATCTATGGCACGTCCGGGGTTCCAGTTCCGGGCTACGAGGTGCGGCTCGTTGACGAACATGACGAGGCGGTGGGCGACGACGAGGTAGGCGAGCTTCTGGTGCGCGGCCCCTCGAGCGCCGACGGCTACTGGAACCGGCGGCACAAATCGATGGCGACTTTCGCCGGCCACTGGACCCGTACCGGCGACAAGTACGAGCGCACGGAAAATGGCAGGTTCGTCTACTGCGGCCGCACAGATGACATGTTCAAGGTCTCGGGCATCTGGGTCAGCCCGTTCGAGATCGAGCAGACGCTGATCGAACACCCTTCGATCCTGGAAGCCGCCGTGGTCGGCCGGGCGGATGACAAGGACCTGATCAAGCCGGCTGCCTACATCGTCCTCAAGCGGGGGGCGGATGAGGTCGATGTCGAAAGCCTGAAGGAATTCGTCAAGGCGAAGATCGGCATGTGGAAGTATCCGCGTTGGGTGGAAATCGTCGAAGACCTGCCGAAGACCGCGACCGGAAAGATACAGCGTTTCAAACTGCGGGGCGATGCGTGATGTTGATTGACTGGAACGCTGGCAAGGGAACGATTGTCGCGGGGGGCAAGCGACTGGAATGGGCTGTAGCCGGACCTGCGCCGGGTGGAAATGCGCCGGTGATCGTCATGCTGCACGAGGGGCTCGGATGTCTTGCGCTATGGCGCGACTTCCCTGATCGGATCGCGAAGGCGACGGGCCTGCCTGTCTTTGCGTTTTCGCGCGCGGGATACGGCCAGTCCGACCCGGCCAAATTGCCGCGCCCCGTCGACTACATGACGCGCGAGGCGGTTGAGGTTCTGCCGGATGTTCTGAACGCAATCGGCGACCGGAGGATCATTCTCCTCGGTCATTCGGATGGCGCGACCATTGCGGCCGAGTATGCCGGGCGGATCGAGGATTTCCGTGTGCGTGGCCTTATCCTGATGGCGCCGCATTTCTTCACCGAACCCATGGGGCTGGCCGAGATCGCAAGGGCGCGCGAGGCTTTCGAGACAGGCGGCTTGAAGGAGCGCATGTCCCAATACCACCGCGATCCAGAGGCAACATTCCGCGGTTGGAACGATGTCTGGCTCAACCCGGAATTTCGTAGCTGGAATGTTGCCGACGTAATCGACTATCTCAGGATTCCTGCCCTGGTGATTCAAGGTCGCAACGACCAGTACGGAACGATTGCCCAGGTGCACGAAATCGAGAGCCGCAGCTACGCGCCGGTCGATGCCGTCATCCTCGACGACTGCCGGCATTCGCTGCACCAGGACAAAGCGGAAGCTACGCTGACCGCCATATCCGAGTTCACCCGGCGCCTGACTCGGATTGAGACAGCGATGGTGGAAGTCGCGTGAAACTGCAAGCCATGTGAACGGCTGCGGGGCGACCGGCGCGGATGATGGGTCATCGGCCGCTCATTCGCGGCTTTCACGACGTGCTCCCGGGGGACCACGGTAGCCGGGGATCGAACCCGTGTCCTCACGTCGGAGGAGGCGCCGGGCGCGCCTTTGTGGCGCTCCGGAAACCCGATCGAGCTGGCCGAACGGCACTGGCCAAGCCGGCAAGAGAAGAAGGAAATTTGCGAGATTGCATTATAATGCTAAGACGCGCCCTGAAAGAATCGACGAAATTACTGGCTTTTAGCGAGTATCGGGTTTACAGCCGATTGGTCATGCATTATTATGCAAATAATGAAAGATAATTCACCTCTGAGGGAGGGTGTTCCGTGACAATGACGATCGATTTCCAGACCAGCCCATCGGAATACCGGCACTGGCGTGTCGAGTATGATGGCGAAGTCGCGAATCTGATCATGGACGTCGACGAGAATGGCGGCTTGTTCGAGGGGTATCAGCTCAAGCTGAATTCCTATGATCTCGGCGTCGATATCGAACTGGCCGATATCGTGCAACGCATGCGTTTCGAGCACCCCGAAGTGAAGGTGGTGGTGATGCAGTCCGGCAAGGAGAGGGTGTTTTGCGCCGGCGCCAACATACGGATGCTCGGCGGCGCGGCCCACAGCCACAAAGTCAACTTCTGCAAGTTCACAAACGAGACACGCAACGCGTTCGAGGCGGCGGAAGCGGATTCCGGCCAGAAATACATTGCTGCCGTCAAGGGAGCATGTGCTGGTGGCGGATACGAACTGGCGCTGGCTTGCAACCATATCATGCTGACCGACGACAGCGCGTCTTCGGTCGCGCTGCCCGAGGTTCCACTGCTTGCTGTGCTACCGGGAACCGGCGGGCTTACCCGGGTAACCGACAAGCGCAAGGTGCGAAGGGACCTCGCCGACATATTCTGTTCGATCGAGGAAGGCGTCCGCGGACAGCGTGCAAAGGATTGGAACCTCGTCGATGAAGTGATCCCGAACTCGAAATTCGACGCCACTGTTCAGGAAAGGGCGCGCGAGTTTGCGGCCGCGTCGAAAAAAGGCGCCGGCACCGGCATCAAGCTCGGACCGCTGGAGCGGAGATTCGAAGATAGCGGTGCGGTGACCTATTCGCTGGTGGAGGTCGAGCTTGATCGTGACGCCCGCCGGGCGACGATCACGCTGAAGGGTCCGCAAGGTGAGCCGCCGACGGACGCCGATGCGCTGGTTGCCCAGGGCGACCAGTCCTATCTGCTCAAGCTTGCGCGGGAACTGGACGACGCCGTTCTGCATCTGCGCCTGAACGAAATGGAGCTGGGTCTCTGGGTCATCCGCACGCAAGGCGATCCCGATGCCGTGCTGGCGCATGAACGGATGCTGCTTGACAATGGCGACCATTGGCTGGCCAACGAAATACTGCAGTATTGGAAGCGCGTTCTCAAAAGGATCGACGTGACCTCGCGCAGCCTGGTCGCGCTCGTGGAGAACGGTTCGTGTTTCGCAGGCGTTCTGGCGGAAATCCTGTGGGCGGTCGACCGGACCTACATGATGGAAGGCGAATTCGAGGGCGATAACCGCCCTGTCGCCAGCATTACCCTGAGCAGTTCCAACTTCGGCCGGTACCCGATGGGCAATGCCCTGACGCGGCTGGAAACACGTTTCCTTGGAAAACCCGATCATGTCGGCGAACTGAAAGCCCGGATTGGCGAGAAGCTCGAAGCCGAGGCGGCCAACGCCGCCGGGCTTGTGACGTTCATCCATGACGAAATCGATTGGGAAGACGAGATTCGCATCTTCATGGAAGAGCGCGCATCATTCAGCCCGGATGCAATGACGGGCATGGAAGCGAATCTGCGGTTCGCAGGTCCTGAGACCATGGAGACCAGGATTTTCGGTCGGCTGACCGCTTGGCAGAACTGGATTTTCAACAGGCCGAACGCCGTCGGCGCGGAGGGAGCCCTGCAACGTTACGGGAGCGGAATCCGCGGCAAATACAACATGGAACGCGTCTGACCGGCGCATCAGGGAGTTTGAAACATGCTCGATCTCATCAACGTCAGCTACGACACCCAGATCCCGAACAATGTGGGGCTCTCCACCGACAAGCGCGTTCTAAAGGCGCTGGAGAAGTGGCATCCGGGCTATATCAACTGGTGGAACGACCTGATTCCGAAGCAATTCCAGGAATCGCTTGTCTACTTGCGCACGGCTGTCAGCGTCGATCCGAAGGGCTGGGCCAAGTTCGATTACATCAGGATGCCGGAATACCGCTGGGGAATTCTGCTGGCGCCGCAAGTCGAGGACCGGCGCATTCCCTGCGGCGAGCATGCCGGTCTGCCAGCCTGGCAGGAAGTCCCCGGCGAGTACCGCAATCTGATGAAGCGCCTGATCGTCATTCAGGGCGACACCGAACCCGCGTCGGTCGAACAGCAACGCTTCCTCGCGCTGACTGCTCCCTCGCTCTACGACATGCGCAACCTGTTCCAGGTCAATGTCGAGGAGGGCCGGCATCTGTGGGCAATGGTCTATCTGTTGCAGAAGTATTTTGGCGCCGATGGCCGCGAAGAGGCCGACGATCTGCTCCGCCGTTCTTCAGGCTCCGAGGAGGCGCCGCGCATGCTCGGCGCGTTCAATGAGGAAACGCCGGACTGGCTGTCGTTCTTCATGTTCACCTACTTCACCGACCGCGACGGCAAGATGCAGCTCGAAAGCCTGGCGCAATCCGGTTTCGATCCGCTGAGCCGCACCTGTCGCTTCATGCTCACCGAAGAAGCGCACCACATGTTTGTTGGCGAGACCGGCGTCGGCCGCACGATCGAGCGCACATGCCAGGTGATGATTGAGAACGGAATCGATGATCCGTATGACATCGACCGCATCCGCGGACTTGGCGTCATCGATCTGCCGACGATCCAGAAGAAGCTGAACCTGCATTACACGCTGTCGCTCGACCTGTTCGGCCAGGAGGTATCGACGAATGCCGCAAACGCTTTCAATGCGGGCGTCAAGGGCCGATATCAGGAGCATCGTATCGACGACGACCACCAGCTCAGGAACGATACCTACACGGTATGGGATTTTGAGAACGGCATGGCGGTGCAAAAGGAAGTACCGGCGCTTACCGCGATCAACATGCGGTTGCGCGACGACTACACCCGCGACGCGGCAGGAGGCATCGGCCGCTGGAACAAAATCATCGAAAAAGCGGGCGTGGATTTCACTTTCAAGCTGCCGCATGAAAGCTTCAACCGGAAGATCGGCGTGTTTGCCGGTCATCTGTTCGATCCGGAAGGCAAGGTGGTCTCGGGCGCGGAATATGACGAGGGTCTCAAAAACTGGCTGCCGACGCGCGCGGATGGCGACTTCATCCAGTCGCTTATGGTTCAGGTGACCGAGCCCGGCCGGTTCGCCGGCTGGATCGCGCCGCCCAAGGTCGGGATTGACAACAAGCCGGGCGACTTTGAGTACGTAAAGCTGCACATGGCGTAATACGACCCTGTTCCGGCCCCGCAACGTCCGGGGCCGGCCAGGTGACCGGACTTGAAACCGGGAGAGAGAAATGCGGACTGGCCGAGACGTTCGAAACTTCCGTGGAGCATGTTGAAGGAGAAACAGGCATGGCCACGCCGATCAAGCAGCACCTGATCGATCCGGAAATCTGCATCCGTTGCTACACCTGCGAAATGGCTTGCACGGTGAATGCGATCGAGCATGACGACAACAATGTCGTCGTCGACATGTCGAACTGCAATTACTGCATGGCCTGCATTCCGGTTTGTCCGACAGGCTCGATCGACGAGTGGCGCATGGTCGAGCGGCCTTATACCCTGGAAGAGCAGTATTCCTGGACGGAACTGCCTGCGCAGGAAGACCTGGGCGAAACGGCCGGCGCCGGTGCCGAGGCTCGCGACGAGGCTGTGGCGGCCCTTCTGGAGGACGCTCACAAAGGCGGCGGCGGCAAGGCTAGGGCTCCCGCGTCGGCCGCCAAACCAACGATCAACCTCTACAATCTCGGCAACCCTGCCGAAGCCGTGGTTCAAGGCAACTACCGGCTGACGCACGAGGACAGCGACACCGACATCCGGCACATCATCCTGAGTTTCGGGGGCAAGCCGTTTCCGGTGCTGGAAGGACAGTCCCTGGGCATCGTTCCGCCGGGCGAAGACAATGACGGAAAGGCGTATCTGCCCCGGCTCTATTCGGTGTCGAGCCCGCGAGACGGCGAACGGCCAAACTTCAACAACATCTCGATCACGGTAAAGCGGGATGAACACGGTGTTTGTTCAAACTATCTGTGCGATCTGAAGCGGGGCGACAAGGTCAACGTAACCGGCCCGTTCGGCTCGACCTTTCTGATGCCCGACGATCCCGAAGCGCGGCTCCTGATGATCTGCACCGGTACGGGTTCGGCGCCGATGCGGGCTTTCACCATGCGCCGGCAGCGCACGGTCGGGGGAAAATCGGGCGGTATGACGATGTTCTTCGGCGCCCGCACGCCGCAGAGCCTTCCCTATTTCGGACCTTTGAACAAGGTTGCCGAGACCCTGCTCAAGAAGCATCTTGTGTTCAGCCGGATACCGGGTGCCCCCAGGGAGTACGTTCAGGATCGAATGATGGTCGAGCAGGACGCGGTGGCCGAGCTGCTGGCCGATTCCAACACACATATCTACATCTGCGGATTGCGCGGGATGGAGGAAGGTGTCGAAAAGGCCTTCTCCAACATCGCGGAAAGCATGGGCCAGCCCTGGCGGGCCCTGCGCGACACCATGCGCCGGGAAGGCCGCTATCACGTGGAGACTTACTGATCAATGGATATGCGATCCGCCGGGAAGCAGGACAGGCGCGAGCCGTATGAGCACGAAATCCGTGTCACATGGGGTGACTGCGATCCGGCGAAGATCGCTTATACCGCGCGAATTCCCTGGTTCGCGCTGGATGCGATCAATGGGTGGTGGGAGCACCATGCAGGCGGCGGCTGGTACCAGATGGAACTGGACCGCAATCTGGGAACGCCGTTCGTTTCGATGAAGATGGATTTCCGCGCGCCCGTGACGCCGCGTCACCGGCTTATTTGCAAGGTCTGGCCCAATCATCTCGGCAACACCTCGGTAGGTTTCCATGTGGACGGGTATCAGGACGGGCGCCTGTGCTTCGAAGGCGATTTCGTCAACGTCTTCACCGTGGCAAATGAGTTCAGGAAGGAAAGCCCGCCCGAGCAAATCCGCGACATTGTTGAAAAGCACCTCATCCGGAGCTGAGCGCCATCGGGATTTTCGGGGGGCCGTGGAATTTATAGGCGAAATTTTGCAGTTGTCTTGCAATTTCGGGCCTGCCGGGCGGTGATTGGAAAAAGCATCGCGCAGACGATCCGATCAAGCCGCCAAGCTGATAATTCCGCTCGACGGCGCGGAATACCGGCCGGTTGGAAAACCTTGTCATGCGGCAAGCACCGCCAACAAGCATGTTGATGTTTAAAGGAATTCGGCTAGAATCTAGCAATATAATTCATGAAGTGAGCATTATGGCGGAAATCACCAATTTCAGGGGCGAAATATGTGATGGCGAGCCGAATGATGTTCTGGAGTCCGAAGTTCTGGAGCTGATGCAACGCGTTGGTTCCCGCGTTCGCAAGGCGCGCGAAATGATCGGCCTGCCGCGCCGAGTGGTTTCTGAAAAATCAGGCGTATCGCCGCGCTATCTGGCCCAGCTCGAAGCGGGGGAGGGAAACATCTCGATCGGGCTGTTGATGCGGGTGGCGAGCGCGCTCGACTACCGGATCGAGTGGTTCGTGGGCGAAGACGATCCTTGGACCTCCGAAGCGCTGAGGATCGCCGACCTTTTCCGTTCCGCGACAGCCGACAGGCGCCGCAAGGCTATGGAAGCTTTGAGCGCGACGACCCCCGGACAACTGCGGGCGCGCCGCATTTGCCTGATCGGCCTTCGCGGGGCGGGCAAGTCGACATTGGGCGCAATGGCTGGCCAGATGCTTCAGGTGCCTTTTCTCGAGCTCAATAACGAAATCGAGGAACATGCCGGAATGCCGGTCGGCGAAGTGGTTGCGCTCTATGGCCAGGAAGGCTACCGGAAACTCGAAACGCAAGCGCTCAGCCGGATAATAGCAACCCATGATACGCTGGTTCTGGCGGCGGCGGGAGGCATCGTGTCCGAACCGGGCACGTTCAATACACTACTCGAGCATTTCCATACGATCTGGATCAAGGCGAGCCCCGAAGAACACATGAGCAGGGTCCGGCGCCAGGGCGACACGCGCCCGATGGCCGGTAATCCCGAAGCGATGGAACAATTGCGCAGCATCCTGAAAAGCCGGGAAGCGCTTTACGAGCGCGCCGTCGCTCAGCTCGATACATCGGGCAAGCCGTTGCAAACCTCGGCGGAAGAACTGGTTAAGTTAATCCGCGAGGAAGGCTTCCTCGAAGAGAAAACCGGGAAGCCGGAAAAACCGGCCAGGGCAGGTCCGAGAATTCGCTGATCGGTTTGCGGCACGGGGGAATTACCGCCCGGCCACGTATAGTTTTTACATCAAAGGAAAGAAATGGCGGTCAGCGGAGGCAAGGATGGGGACATCGGCCATGTCGTGATCGGCAACCTGGCGGCTAAGTGTCCAAACCTGAGGAAAAGCACGGCGATCACGGTTTCGGCTGCTGGCAGGAAGTGGCATGGATACTCTTGACCCTGCCAAATGACGCCTTTGACGTGAAGGAGCGAAATGGAACGGAAGAGAAAGTCTCCGGACGAACTGCGCTCGGCGCGATGGTTTGCGCCTGACGATCTGCGCAGTTTCGGCCACCGCTCGCGCATGATGCAACTGGGATATGCGCCGGAGGAATTCCGCGACAAACCGATCATCGGCATCCTCAGCACATGGTCGGAGTTGAACACGTGCCACTCGCATTTTCCCGAACGAGTGAAGGATGTGAAGCGCGGCGTGTTTGAGGCGGGCGGTTTTGCCGTTGAGATGCCGGCGCTATCCGTCGACGAGAGTTTCATCAAGCCGACATCCATGCTCTATCGCAACATGCTGGCGATGGAGACGGAGGAGATGATCCGCGCGCATCCGCTCGACGGCGTGGTGCTGATGGGCGGATGTGACAAGACAACGCCCGGTCTTGTCATGGGCGCTGTCTCGGCTGGCATTCCGATGATCTACCTGCCGGCGGGTCCGATGCTGCGCGGCAACTATGCGGGCAAGATCCTCGGTTCGGGTTCGGATGCCTGGAAATACTGGGACGAGCGGCGGGCAGGCAATGTCTCCGACCAGGAATGGCTGGGCCTGCAGGGTGGAATTGCGCGCTCGGCCGGCACCTGCATGACCATGGGGACGGCCTCGACGATGATGGGCATCGCAGAGGCGCTGGGCCTGACGCTTCCCGGCGCGTCGTCGATCCCGGCCGTGGACGCAAGTCATCCCCGGATGGCTGCCGGCTGCGGCCGCCGTATTGTAGATATGGTCTGGGAAGATTTGACACCGGACGAGATCCTGACCGAAGCGGCTTTCCGCAATGCCGCGATCGTGGCCATGGCCACGGGATGCTCGACCAATGCCGTTATCCACCTGATCGCAATGGCGAGGCGCGCAGGCGTGCCCCTGACCCTTGACGATCTTGATGCGCTGGGCCGCGTTACGCCGCTCGTTGCCAATGTCCGGCCGGCAGGCAGCGAATACTTGATGGAGGATTTCTACTACGCCGGCGGTTTGCGCGCGCTCATGAGACAGATCGAGGACAGCCTCGATACGTCCGCCGTCACCGTGAACGGCAGGACGCTTGGCGAGAACGTCGCCGGTGCGGAGGTTTACAATGACGATGTGATCCGCCCGTTGTCCAATCCGGTCTATCACGAAGGTTCGCTCGCCGTGTTGCGTGGCAACCTCTGTCCAGACGGAGCGGTGATCAAGCCGGCCGCCTGCGACCCGAAATACCATCTCCACGAGGGGCCGGCGCTGGTCTTCGATTCCTACCCTGAAATGAAGGCGGCGATCGACGACGAAAGCCTCGACGTAACCGCGGCGCATGTGCTGGTTCTTCGCAATGCCGGACCGCTCGGCGGGCCAGGCATGCCCGAATGGGGCATGCTGCCCATACCCAAGGCGCTGATCAAGCAGGGCCATCGCGACATGCTGCGCATATCAGACGCCCGCATGTCGGGCACTTCCTACGGAGCCTGCGTTCTGCACGTGGCGCCCGAAAGTTATCTCGGCGGACCTCTGGCATTGCTGAAGACCGGCGACACGGTGCGCCTTGATCTCACAAGCCGGCGTCTCGACATGCTCGTCGACGAAGCCGAACTGGAGCGCCGCAGAGCCGAATGGAGGCAGCCC
>JBFIBB010000056.1:0-15071 GCA_041582695.1 Rhizobiaceae bacterium | reverse complement strand
ACCGGCGAGACCGGCGCCGGAAAATCCATACTTCTCGATGCCCTGTCATTGGCTCTCGGCGCTCGCGGCGACGCTTCGCTGGTGCGCGCCGGTGCGGACGACGGGCAGGTAACCGCGATGTTCGACCTGCCAAAAGGTCATGCAATCAACGACCTGCTGGCGCAGGAAGCCTTCGAAGCCGACGAGGGCCCGCTGGTGCTAAAGCGGGTGCAAACGGCAGACGGGCGCACGCGGGTTTTCATAAACGACCAGCCGGCCAGCGTGTCGCTGATGCGGCAGATTGGCCGGATGCTGGTCGAAATTCACGGCCAGCACGACGAGCGTGCCTTGGTTGAGCCTGAAAGCCACCGCGATTTGCTCGATTCCTGGGCCGGACATGCGGCGCTGGCGCGCGATGTGCGGACAGCCTGGCAAGCCTGGCGCGATGCGGTAACCGCATTCTCGCGGCATGAAGCCAAGGTGGAGGCGGCGGTGCGCGAAGCCGACTTCCTGCGGGCGTCGCTGAAGGAACTTGCCGAACTCGAACCGGAGCCGGGAGAGGAAACGGCGCTCGCCGACGAGCGGGCGATGATGATGAAGGCGGAAAAGATCGCCGCCGAAATCCACGACGCCGAACAGTTGCTTTCGGGCGACGCTTCGCCGGTTGCCGGGCTATCGGCGCTGTACAGGAGGCTGTCGCGGAAGGCCGCCGATGCGCCGGAATTCATCGATCCGATCATCGCGCCGCTCGATTCAGCACTGCTGTCGCTCGATACCGTGCAAAACGAGATAAACGCCGCGATCCGGGTCATGGATTTCGATCCAAAGAGGCTGGAGGAAACCGAAACCCGGCTGTTTGCGCTGCGGGCGGCAGGTCGCAAGCACAATGTCGCGGTCGACGACCTGGCGGAACTGCGCGACCGGTTTGCTGCCGATCTGGCCGAGATCGATGCGGGCGAGGAAAAGCTCGCCATGTTGAAGGCGCAGGCGAACCAGGCTCGCGCCGGATACGACCGGCTGGCAGCCGATCTTTCAGCCAAACGCCTTGCCGCTGCAGCTCCGTTGGCAGAAGCCGTCATGGCCGAATTACCGGCGCTGAAGCTGGAGCAGGCGGTTTTTTTTGTCGAGGTTGCCAGCGATGAATCCGAAGCAGGCCCTAACGGCATCGATCACGTCGAGTTCACCGTGCGCACCAATCCGGGCTCGCGGCCGGGTCCGCTGATGAAGGTGGCTTCGGGCGGCGAGCTCTCGCGCTTTCTGCTGGCCCTGAAAGTCGTGTTGGCCGAGCGCGGTTCGGCGCCCACGCTGGTGTTCGACGAGATCGACACCGGAGTTGGCGGTGCTGTGGCCGACGCCATCGGCGAGCGGCTGTCGCGGCTGGCGGGCAGGGTGCAGGTACTTTCCGTCACTCATGCGCCGCAGGTGGCGGCCAAGGCGGATGCGCATTTCCTGATCTCCAAGGCTTCGGAAGACGAAAACAGCACGGTGACCGGCGTCGAGGAAATCGTGGAACTGCGCCGGCAGGAGGAGATTGCCCGCATGCTTGCCGGTGCGACGATTACCGACGAGGCGCGCGC
Source organism: Rhizobiaceae bacterium (assembly GCA_041582695.1). Taxonomy (GTDB): domain Bacteria; phylum Pseudomonadota; class Alphaproteobacteria; order Rhizobiales; family Rhizobiaceae; genus JAWKWH01. The sequence goes on along the minus strand of JBFIBB010000056.1, from coordinate 13,515 downwards.
CGCAGCGCGAAGACTGCTGACAGAAACGCTGTCGAAAGCGTCGTGATCCTGTCCTATATTGCTTTCCCAAAATGATTCCGGTTTTGGCGGGAAGCGTCTGATATGGCTGATGAAAACAAGGCGGTTGAGGCGCTATCCGAGGGTGAGGCGAAGCTGGAGCTTGCCGATCTCGCCGAGCGTATCGCCTATCACGATGCGCGCTACTACCGCGAGGACGCGCCGGAGATCTCCGATGCCGAATATGACGCGCTGCGCCGCCGCAACGATGCGATCGAGGCCCGTTTTCCGCATCTGAAGCGCATCGATTCGCCGGCCGAGCGGGTTGGCGCGGCGCTGTCCGAAACCTTCTCCAAGGTCACTCATGCGGTGCCGATGCTGTCGCTCGACAACGCGTTCGACGACAAGGACGTGCGCGATTTCGAGGCGCGCGTGCGGCGCTTCCTGAAACTCGGCGAAACCGCCGAACTTGCTCTCACCGCCGAGCCGAAGATCGACGGTCTTTCGCTTTCGCTGCGCTATGAGAAAGGCAAGCTGGTCACGGCGGCAACGCGCGGCGACGGCCAGACCGGCGAGAACGTGACTGCCAATGCGCGCACCCTGGACGACATACCCGAAACGCTCAGCGGCAATCCGCCGGAAGTCTTCGAGGTGCGAGGCGAAGTCTACATGCGCACGGAGGATTTCGCTGAACTGAACCGGAAACAGGCGGAGACCGGCGGGCAGATCTACGTCAATCCGCGTAACACGGCGGCCGGGTCGCTGCGCCAGCTCGACGCGTCGGTGACCGCAAGCCGGCCGCTGAAGTTTTTCGCCTATGCATGGGGCGAGGCGAGCGAGATGCCATCGGACACACAGATGGGCATGGTGGCAGCGCTCGCCGGATTCGGGTTCAAGACCAATCCGCTGATGCAGCGCTTCACGGATATCGAGGCTTTGCTCGCCCACTACCACGCCATCGAGGCGGAGCGGGCGTTGCTCGGCTATGATATCGACGGCGTTGTCTACAAGGTCGACGATCTGGCGCTGCAGGCGCGCCTTGGCTTTGTTTCGCGCAGTCCGCGCTGGGCGATCGCGCACAAGTTTCCGGCCGAAAAGGCGATGACAATCCTGAAGGGTATCGACATCCAGGTCGGGCGCACCGGTGCGCTGACGCCGGTGGCGCGTCTGGAGCCGGTTACCGTCGGCGGTGTCGTGGTCACCAATGCCACGCTGCACAACGCCGGAGAAATCGAACGGCTTGGAATAAAGATCGGCGATACCGTAGTCATCCAGCGGGCCGGAGACGTGATCCCGCAAGTGCTCGGATATGTGCCGGAAAAACGCCCGGCGGACGCCAAAACCTTCGAGTTTCCAACGGTTTGCCCATGCGAACTGAAAACGCCGATCGTGCGCGAGGAAACAGCAAGCGGCGCGGAAGGGGCCGTCCGGCGCTGTTCGGGCGAATTTGCCTGCCCGTATCAGCGCAAGGAGCATCTGAAACTGTTCGTTGGCCGCAAGGCGTTCGATATCGAGGGTCTGGGCGAAAAGCAGATCGAATATTTCTACGGCGATGACGAGCTTTATATCCGCCAGCCGGCCGACATTTTCACGCTCGAAAGGCGCGACAGGGAAAACGCGCTGACCAAGCTGAAGAACCGCGAGGGCTATGGCGAGGTTTCGGCAAGAAAACTGTATGCCGCGATCGAGGCGCGGCGGACGATCCCGCTCGAGCGGCTGATCTTCGCGCTCGGCATCCGCCATGTCGGCGAGACGACGGCGCGAACGCTGGCGCGAGCCTATGGCGACTGGAAGAGCTTTCACGACGCGGCGCTCGCCATAGCGCAAAAAGGCGTCGAGAGCATGGAAGCCGAAGAGATGAACGCTCTCGAAGACATCGGACCTGCGGTGATTGTCGCGGTGCAGCGTTATTTCGGCGAGGAACACAATCTGAAGATGGTCGAGGCGCTCGTTGCAGAGCTCGACATCCAACCGGCCGAGCAGGCGGCGACGGATTCGCCCGTTTCCGGCAAGACCATCGTGTTCACCGGCGCGCTGGAACGCATGAGCCGCGACGAGGCCAAGGCCATGGCCGAGCGGCTGGGCGCCAAGGCGGCGGGTTCGGTCTCGGCCAAAACCGATCTTGTCGTCGCCGGCCCCGGCGCGGGTTCGAAACTGAAGAAGGCGGCCGAACTCGGCATCGAAGTCATCGACGAGGATGAGTGGTTCCGGCGCATCGGTGGGTAACCGGCCTTGCTCCGGTCCGCCAATCAGAAGTCGAGCGGCGCGTTGTCTATGACTTCCTTCATGGCAAAGAAGGTGCGCGTCTGGCGAACGCCGGGCAGGGCGATGAGCTGTTCGCCATGCAACCGGTTGAAGTCCGCGATGTCGCGCACCCTGATCTTGAGAAAATAGTCGAAATCGCCCGCCACCAGATGGCAGTCGAGGATGAACGGCAGTTTCGTGATGGCGGTTTCGAAGGCGGCGAAACTCTCCGGCGTCGACCGGTCGAGCACGACGCCGACAATGACAAGCGCGCCGCGTTCGACCTTGGCGCAATCAATCTGGGCGCGGACCGCCCGGACATAACCTTCGTCGAACAGGCGCTGGGTGCGGCGATGGCATGTGGCGGCGCTGATGTTGACCTTCCGGGCCAGTTCGGCGTTGGCGATGCGGCCGTCGCGCTGCAAATGCGCCAGGATTTTGCGATCGATGCGGTCCAGACCGTGCATTGATGAAACTTTCTTTCGGTATATCGGGAAATTTCGGGAAAAGCATCGTTGTTTTCACTTGATTTGTCGAGATTCTCCCGAAAATACCCGTAACTTCAAGAGCACCTTTCGGCACCGATCTGATAGGTTTGCCGGAATTCGGTTCCAATTCACTGCAGGAAACAACGATGAATCTCGGCAAGTTCGAACGCTATCCGCTGACCTTCGGTCCCACGCCGATCGAGCATCTCCCGCGCCTGACGGCAGCGCTCGGCGGCAAGGTGGAAATCTACGCCAAACGCGACGACTGCAATTCCGGTCTTGCGCTCGGCGGCAACAAGCTCAGGAAGCTGGAATACATCGTGCCCGACGCGATCGCTTCGGGCGCCGACACGCTTGTTTCGATCGGCGGCGTACAGTCGAACCATACCCGCATGGTCGCCGCCACCGCCGCAAAGATCGGCATGAAATGCGTCGTGGTTCAGGAAAGCTGGGTGCCCCACGAAGACGCCGTATACGATCGCGTCGGCAACATACTGCTCACGCGGCTGATGGGCGCGGACAGCCGCATCGTTGAAGACGGTTTCGACATCGGCATCCGCAAGAGCTGGGAGGATGCCATCCAGTCGGTCAAGGACGCCGGGGGCAGGCCCTACGGCATTCCAGCCGGCGCCTCGGTGCACAAACTGGGCGGCCTCGGCTATGTCGGCTTTGCCGAGGAGGTGCGCGAGCAGGAAGCGCAAATGGGATTGCGTTTCGACTATATCGTCGTCTGCGTGGTCACGGGGTCGACGCAGGGCGGCATGATCGTCGGGTTTGCCGCCGACGGCCGCGCCGAACGCGTGATCGGCATCGACGCCTCCGGCACGGTCGAGCAGACCCGCGCCCAGGTGCGAAACATCGTCGACAACACCGCCGAACTGGTGGAGCTCGGCCGCAAGGTGCGCGACGACGAAATCGTCATCCTGCCCGACTACGCCTATCCGGCGTATGGCGTGCCGAGCAGGGAGACCAACGAGGCGATCCGCCTCGCGGCGCGAACGGAGGCGATGATCACCGACCCGGTCTATGAGGGTAAATCGATGCAAGGCCTGATCGACCTCGTCGGCAAGGGCTACTTTCCCGCGGGCTCGAACGTGCTTTACGCCCATCTTGGCGGCGCGCCGGCGCTGAACGGCTACGCCTATACCTATCGCAACGGCTGAACGGACGCCCGATCGCTGCCCCGACCAGCCGCAACCGCGCCGTTGGGCAACGATCGCTGAACGTTGTTTCAGATCAAGGCGCGAGGGCCGGCTGGATGCATCCTGCAACCGCGCCGTGGTCGCGAGCAAACGGGATCGTCGGCGCCGGAATTTCAAACGTAATGGATTTCGGCTTGGCGGAGGAGTACCTGCATGAGCCGGGGAATATTCTTGGCTGCCGCCGCCGTTGCCGCCATTTTGGTTGTCGCGATTGCGGTTTTTCTTGAGTACCGGCGTGACATCGGCGCTGCGCGGGAAGCCGTCGGTAGTGGCAGCCGGATCGTGCAAACGGCGCTTGGTCCGGTCGAGTACGCCGAGCAGGGCGAGGGCGCCGTTCTGTTGTCCATTCATGGCGCCGGCGGCGGCTACGATCAGGGGCTGGCGCTCGCGGCCGATCTTGCCGGACCGGGTTATCGCATCATCGCGCCGTCGCGCTTCGGCTATCTGGCCGCGCCGCTGACCGAGGACACCAGCACCGAAGCGCAAGCCGATGTGCTTGCCGCGTTTCTCGACGAACTCCAGGTGCCGAATGCGGTGGTGCTCGGCACCTCTGCTGGCGCGCTCACAGCCATCGAACTCGCCATCAGCCATCCCGGCAAGGTGGCGGCGCTGATCCTGATGGTCCCGGCAGGCTATTCGCCCGGCGACCCGGTGACGATCGAGGAAAACCGCGGCAATCGCATCACGTTCTGGGTGGTGAACAATGGCGCCGACTTCACCTGGTGGGCGCTCGAGAAAATCATGCCGTCGGTGCTCTACCGTTTTGTCGGCGTGGAGCCCGGTCTCGTCGAACGGGCCGGAAAGGACGAGCAGGCGAGGGTGAACGGGATCATTCACGCTATCCAGCCGCTGTCGATGCGGTTTTCCGGTATCCAGGTCGACAGCACAAACAAGCCGCGGGAGCGCCCGTTCGAGAGCATTTCAGCGCCGACCCTGATCGTCAGCGCCGAGGACGATTTGTTCAATACGGCCGCCGCCGCGCGCTATGCGGCGAGCCGGATACCGGGTGCAAGGCTCGCCATTTTCGAGAATGGCGGGCACCTGCTGGTCGGGCGCCAGCAGCAGACGCGCGACCTGGTTGGCGAATTTCTGGCCGGTACCGGCGGCTGACGCCGGCGTTCAGCCTTGCGGCGTCATGACACGCCGCGCACCGCGGCGCGGCAGTCCGAGACGGTGTTCGCGCCAGATGATGAACAGACCGGCCGCGACCACGATCGCGCTTCCGATCAGGGTCTGCAGCGTAGGTATTTCGGTAAAGAACAGCCATGCGGAAGCGATGCCGAGCAGCATCGAGGTGTACTCGAACGGTGCGACCGTCGCCATCGAGGCGTGGCGGTATGCCTGGGTCATCAGCAGTTGCGCCACGCCACCGCAGATGCCGGCGCCGATCAGAAGAAGAGCCTGGTCGAGCGACAGCGCATCCCAGCCGAATGGAACCGTCAGCAGGCTTGCTACCGTCGCAGTGAGCGAGAACCAGACCACGATGGAGGCGGTGGTTTCGGTGTCGATCAGGCGGCGCACCAGGATCATGGCGAAGGCGGCGAGGGTGGCGGAACAGAGCGTCGCCAGCACGCCGATGGCCTCGTCCTGGCCGATGTCGCCCTGGCCGTTGAGCAGCGTCAGTTTCGGCCAGGAAATGACCAGGACGCCGATCATGCCGATCAGCACCGCGCTCCAGCGGAATATCCGTATCGTTTCGCCAAGCAGCAACGCGCTCAAAACGGTGAGGATCATCGGCTGGGCATAGTTGATCGCAATCGCGTCGGGCAGGGGCAGCAGGGTGAGACCGTAGAAACCGAAGCCCATGGAGGTCACACCGACAATGCCGCGCGCAATATGGCCGACCGGGCGGGCCGTGTTGAACGCGCGGCGCAACTGACCCTGCCAAGCGAGAAACGCGAATACCGGCAGCATGGCGAATGCCGATCTGAAGAACACAATCTCGCCGGCCGGCAACTTTCCCGCAGCCTTGATGCAGGTAACCATCGCGACGAAGACCGCAACCGATGCGATCTTCAGCGCAATGCCGACAAGCGGATTGGCCGCCGGGGAGCCGTGTTCCGTCAATGGCTCATCCCGCCGCTGCCGTCCTTACCCGGCGGCCGCGGAATTAATGGCCTGCCAGACGTTCAACGGGGTGGCCGGCATGTCGATGTGACGAATGCCGCATGCGCGCCACAGCGCATCGGACACCGCGGCCATCACTGCCGGCGTGGCGCCGATCGTTCCTGCCTCGCCCGCGCCCTTCATGCCGAGCGCATTGGTGGTCGAGGGCACGTTTCGGGTCTCAAAACGGAAATCCGGCATGTTGTCGGCGCGCGGCATCGCATAGTCCATGAAACTCGCCGACAAGAGCTGACCGTCCTCACTGTAGACGGTGTGCTCCATCAACGCCTGGCCGATGCCCTGCGCGGCGCCGCCATGCACCTGGCCTTCCAACAAGAGGGGATTCACCGTCGCGCCGAAATCGTCGACGATGGTGTAGGAAACGATTTCGGTAACGCCGGTTTCCGGGTCGATCTCCACTTCGCAGATATGCGTGCCGGCCGGGTAGGTGGCTTCGTTCTGCACGTACTCGGCTTCGCCTTTCAGGTCGTCGGGCGATTTGGCGGCCCTTGCGATCGCGGCGAAATTCATGCGCCGGTCGGTTCCGGCGATCACCGCCTCGCCATTGATCAGCTCGACGTCGTCGGGCGAAGCTTCCATCTCGTCGGCGGCGATCTTGCGAATCTTTTGTGCCAGTTCCTCGCCGGCGCGGGCTGCCGAGACCCCGCCAAGCGGCACCGAACGCGACCCGCCGGTGCCGCCGCCCTTTGCCAGCTCATCGGTATCGCCCTGACGCAGCCGCACCTTCGCGATGTCGATGTTCAGCTTCTCGGCGACGAACTGGGCATAAGCGGTGGCGTGGCCCTGTCCGTTCGATTGGGTGCCGATTTTCAGCGTCACAGTGCCGTCGCTGTTGAGTTCGACATAGGCGGGCTCCGAGCCTGCAAATGCGCATGCCTCGATGTAGGTGGACATGCCGATGCCGCGGTATTTCCCGCGCGCGGCGGATTGTTTCAGGCGCTTGTCGAAACCGGCCCAGTCGGCGCGCTTGAGGGCCGTGTCCATGTTGGCCTCGAATTCGCCGACATCGTACATGCGGCCGCCCGGCGTGCGGTAGGGCATCTGGTCGGGGCGGATGAAATTGCGCCGCCTGATTTCGGAAGGCGCAATGCCGAGATCCCTGGCGCAGGCGTTGGCCAGGCTTTCGATCATGAAGGCGGCTTCGGGCCGTCCCGCGCCGCGGTACGCGTCGACCGGGCAGGTGTTGGTGTAGACGCCCGTCACGCCATAGGTCATTGCGGCGATGTCGTAGACGCCGGTGCCCATGAATGCGCCGAACATCGGGATCATCGGGCCGAACTGGTGGGTATAGGCGCCGAGATTGGCTTTCACCTGCACGCGGAGCCCAAGAAACCGTCCGTTGGCGTCCATCGCCATTTCCGCCGTCGTGACGTTGTCGCGCCCCTGGGAATCGGTCAGGAAATGCTCGGTGCGGTCGGCTGTCCATTTGACAGGGCGGCCAAGCCGTTTCGCCGCTTCGAGCACCAGCGCATGCTCGCGGTAGAGAAACGCCTTGGTGCCAAATCCGCCGCCGACATCGCCGGTGATCACCCGCAGCTTTTCGTTGCCGATACCGAAGACCGGTCCGGCAAGCCCGTTGCGGATGCCGTGAACGCCTTGCGATCCGGTCGTCAGCACAAACCGGTCCTCGTCCGCGCGCCACTCGCCGGTGGCCGAGCGGGTTTCCATGTAGTTGGTGAGCAGCCGATTGTTGACGAATTCGATGCGCGTGACATGTGAGGCCTTGGCGAAGGCCGCGTCGGTTGCCGCCTTGTCGCCCCACTGGTTATAGAAAGCCTTGTTTGTGCTGAGTTCCGGCCAGACCAGGGGCGCATGGCCGTCAAGCGCCAGCGCGGTGCCGATTGCCGGCTCTAAATCCTCGTAGTCGACCTCGATCAGTTCGGCTGCGTCCTGGGCGAGGGCGCGGCTGTCGGCGACGACAAATGCGACGGCGTCGCCGACATAACGAACATGGTCGCCGCACAGCACCGGAATGTCGCGCGAGGGAGCTCGGGTACCATCCGGCTGGGGTTGCATGACGTGGCAGGCGAGTTTGCCCAGGTGCGAAATGTCTGCCGCCGTCAGCACCAGATGAACGCCAGGCGCAGCAGCCGCATCATCGACAGAAATGCCCCTGATCCGCGCGTTTGCTACTGGCGAGCGCAGAACATATCCATGAAGCGCGCCATCAACCTTGGCATCGTCGGCATAATTTCCCTTGCCGGTGATGAAGGCGTCGTCTTCAAGCCGCAAGGCCGACGCACCCATGCCGAATTTTGGGGGGACTGCATTCATAATTGCCTCGGAAGTTTGGTCCGCAAACGATGGACAGATAGGTGTGAATCGAGTTTTGTCCATTGGCTGCGAACGTGTAAAGAGGCGCGGCTTGGTTTTTTACCTTTTCAGGACCCAGTTATGATGCGAACCGATACCGGCAGGACATTCCGCCTCGAAGACTACCAGCCGACGCCATACGCCATCCCCGAAACCAGGCTGGTTTTCAATCTTGCGCCGGAAAAAACGCAGGTAACGGCCACATTGACCGTCGAACGCCGAACGGGCACAAAAGCCGGCTCGCCTCTGGTGCTCGATGGCGACGGGCTTGCCTTGAAATCCGCGCTGATCAACGGCAAACCGGTCAGAGATGGCAATATGCTGGTTACGCCGGAGCGGCTGACCATCAAGAAGCCACCGCGCCTGAAGCGGTTCACGCTGGAAATCCAGACGGAGATCAACCCGGTCGCAAACAAGGCGCTGATGGGGCTCTATCGATCGGGCGGCAACTATTGCACACAGTGCGAGGCCGAGGGGTTTCGGCGCATTACCTACTTTCTCGACCGCCCGGATGTTCTGTCGGTCTATTCGGTGCGGCTCGAGGCGGCGCTGAATGAAGCGCCGGTGCTGCTGTCGAACGGCAATCCGGGCGAAACCGGCGGGCTCGCGGACGGGAGGCATTTCGCCGAATGGCACGATCCGCACCCCAAGCCTTCCTATCTGTTCGCGCTCGTTGCCGGTGATCTCGGCAAGATCGAAGACGAGTTCACCACAATGTCGGGGCGAAAGGTGAAACTCGCCATCTTCGTGGAAAAGGGTAAGGAAGCGCGGGCGAAATACGCGATGGACGCGCTCAAGCGCTCGATGCGGTGGGACGAGGAGACCTTTGGCTGCGAATACGACCTAGACGTTTTCAACATCGTTGCGGTTTCCGATTTCAACATGGGCGCGATGGAGAACAAGGGTCTCAACATTTTCAACGACAAGTTCGTTCTGGCCGATCCCAAGACCGCCACCGATACCGACTTCGCCAATATCGAGGCGATCATCGCGCATGAATATTTCCACAATTGGACAGGCAATCGCATTACCTGCCGTGACTGGTTCCAGCTCTGCCTAAAGGAAGGCCTGACCGTTTTCCGCGATCACGAATTTTCCGCCGACCAGCGCTCGCGCGCAGTAAAGCGCATTGCCGAGGTGCGGGCGCTGAAGGCACATCAGTTTCCGGAGGATTCGGGCCCGCTTGCCCATCCGGTGCGACCGCGGCGATACCGGGAGATCAACAATTTCTACACTGCGACGGTTTACGAGAAGGGGTCGGAAGTCGTTCGCATGATCCGGACCATTCTGGGGCCGGAGGATTTCCGCCGCGGCATGGACCTCTATCTGAAGCGCCATGACGGAGACGCGGCGACAATCGAGGATTTCATTGCCGTTTTCGAGGAGGTTTCCGGCCGCGACCTGACGCAGTTCGCGTTGTGGTACCATCAGGCAGGTACACCCAATATCTCCGTTTCGACCGTCCATGACCGCAGGGCGCAAACATTCACCGTGGAAGTTGAGCAATCGGTGCAACCGACGCCGGGCGAGTCGCGCAAACGGCTGATGCACATCCCGCTTGCCTTCGGACTCGTCGGCGAAAACGGCGGCGACATGGCGTTTGACAGCGCTGACGGCGCGGTGGTCGAAAACGGCGTCATTCACGTCACTCGGCGCCGGCATCGGGTCGTCTTTTCCGGAGTCGGCTCCCGCCCGGTGCTTTCGATAAACCGCGGCTTTTCGGCGCCCGTCACCGTTTCGCTGCAACAGTCGGAAGCCGACCGGATGTTCCTGGCGCGCCATGACAGCGATCCCGTTGCCCGGTCGCTGGTTCTGTCGGCGCTGCTGACGGACGAGCTGGTAACGGCGGCCCGCAACGTGCGCGGCGGTAAAAAGCCGCGATACTCGGATGAGCTTGTAAGCCTGATCGGCGAAATTGGCGCTGACGAGAGCCTGGAGCCGGCCTACCGGGCGATGGCTCTGACCTTGCCCGGTGAGAGCGATATCGCTCGCGAGATGGGAAAGGGGATCGATCCCGACGCAATCCACGAGGCGCGGGAGGCGCTTACCCGCGAGATCGCATCGGCGCACGGCGCTTTGTTCGAGAGGCTGCTTGCCGGCCTGCCTGCGGCCAAGCGGTTCAGCCCCAATGCGGAGAACGCCGGAAGGAGGGCATTGGCCAATCTTCTGGCCGACTACCTCTCGGCGGGTAGCGGATTGCCGGAACTCGCCAGCGAGCGGTTTGCCGCGGCCGGCAACATGACCGATCTGATTGCGGCCCTGACAACCCTGGTTCACCGGTTCGGCGGTTCGCCGGAGGCGCAAAAGGCCCTGGGCGAGTTCGAGACCCGGTTCGGAAACGATCCATTGGTCATGGACAAGTGGTTTCAGGTCCAGGCATCCACTCCGGGGCCTGGCGCGGTGGAAACGGTGTCGGCGTTGCGCAGACATCCGGCGTTCTCGCTTTCCAATCCCAACCGGGTACGCGCGCTGATCGGCGTGTTCGGCGCAGCCAATCAAACCGGATTCCACCGGCAGGACGGGGCGGGTTATCGCCTGTTCGCGGATGCCGTGCTGGAGATCGACGACACCAATCCACAGGTTGCCGCACGGCTCGCGACCGCGCTGCGCTCGTGGCGTTCGCTTGAAACCGGGCGCCGGGAAAAGGTGCGCCGGGTGCTCGCCCGCATGGCGGATTCCAGGACGCTTTCCGTCGATCTTCGCGACATCATCAGCCGTACGCTCGCCTGAAACAGCGCCTGCGATTCACATTTCGCGAAAATTGCGGACTGATTTCAAAAAATCGCTGGACAGCGCGAATCAGCTTTGATTCCTTATGGGTGATTCGGGCGTGCGGGGTTTACCGGATCAAATGGGGACATTTTGTTTGGGAGAGCCTTCATGGCGAAAGCGGACGCGCGCGGCGCGACCGGATGGCATTTGTTCGGCCGAAATCAGGCCGGCGCCTGGGGAGCCCTGCAGGGCAATGCGAGGATCATTGCCGCGCCCGGTTATCGCCGTCTGCTCGCGATCGAACCCTATGTCCGCCGTTCCATCCCGATACTGATCATTGTCTTTCTGCTGATCGTCGCAGCCGCGCGGATGCTGTCGGTGATGAACCTGCACGAAAGCATCGACTCAAACACACGGGCGATGCTGTCGCTGAGCAGCGTCCAGCTCGTTCGCGCGCTGCCGCATTCGGATCCGCAGGAGGCCGCGGCCGCGATCGAAGAGGCGAAACGCCTGGGCGTGTTGTCGCCGAACCACGTTCTGGCTGTGACCAACGAACGGTTCGAAGTGGTCGCGGTCAGCGGGAACGATCCGCTATTCATGGGCAAATCGCTGGAGAAACTGCTCAATGGGGGGCAGCCGCTATTCCTTTTCGGCGAACGCGCCGGCGCCATGCGAATCCGGATCGGAGAGGACGAATGGTACGCGGCCCTGAGCGTGGAACCGGGCGTCGGCGCTGCCGGCGCGTTCATACCGGTCGAGGCGGTGTTCGCTGATTGGCGAAAATCGGTGTCGCTGAACGTCACGCTGTTCGTTTTGACCGCGACCATCCTAGGCATCATTCTCTATGCCTATTTCAGCCAGGCGACTCGGGCCAAACTCGCCGACGGAATTTATCTCCATGCCCATCAAAGGATCGACCTGGCGCTAGCGCGCGGTCGCTGCGGCCTGTGGGACTGGGATCTCGGCCGCGGCCGCATGTACTGGTCGCGGTCTATGTACGAACTTCTGGGTTACGAGCCTTCGGCGGCCATGCTGTCGTTCGGTCAGGTCAACGCGATCATCCATCCGAACGACGGCAATCTGCTGGAGATCGCAAAGCAGGTGGCGGCCGACGAGATCGAGAGCATCGACAGGGTGTTCCGCATGCGCCATGCCGAGGGGCATTGGGTTTGGATGCGGGCGCGCGCCGAGGTCTCCGACCGCGATTCGCCGGAAGTGCATCTCGTCGGCATCGCTGTCGACGTGACCGAACAACACCGGCTGGCAATGCGCTCTGAAACGTCCGACATGCGGCTGCGCGCGGCGGTCGAAAACGTGCCGGAGTCCTTCGTGCTGTGGGACGCCGACGATCGCCTTGTCATGTGCAACACGATCTATCTCGACCACATGGGCCTCAGCGATGCCGATGTCGTGACCGGCACATCGCGGGCCGAGGTCGAAAAGCGCATGACCGAGTTCGCGTTCGAGCGGAGGCTGGCCGGACCCATGAGCAAGGGCGGCAACCGGACGTTCGAGCGGCGGCTGGCCGATGGCCGCTGGCTGCAGGTCAACGAATTGCCGACCAAGGATGGCGGCACGGTCTCCATCGGCACCGACATTACCCAACTGAAGCAACATGAGGAAAAGCTGGTCGATTCCGAGCGTCGGCTGATGGCGACGATCCACGATCTGTCGCTGGCGCGCAAATCGGAGGAGGAGCGCACACTCGAATTGGTCGAACTCAACAAGAAATACATGAAGGAAACCGAGCGGGCGGAAGCGGCTAACAAGGCAAAATCCGAGTTTCTGGCCAACATGTCTCACGAACTGCGCACGCCGCTCAACGCGATCATCGGGTTTTCCGAGTTGATGCAGTCTGCGCTGTTCGGACCGCTCGGATCGGACCGTTACGACGAATATGTCCGCGACATCCACTCAAGCGGCACTTACCTTCTCGGCGTCATCAACGACATTCTCGACATGTCGAAAATCGAGGCCGGCCGGCTGTCGCTCGACCTGGCCGCAATCGATTTGTGCCCGCTCATTACCGAGACCGTGCGGGTTATTTCGCTGCAGGCGAAGGAAAAGGACATCGAGGTCGAACTGAAGATCCCGGAAAACATGACATTCGTGGCGGACCGCCGGGCGACCAAACAGATCCTCATCAACCTGCTCTCCAATTCGGTCAAGTTCACCGGCAGGGGCGGACACGTTCTTGTTCGCGCGCGCAACACGTCGAAAGCCCTGGTCCTGACCATCGAAGACAACGGATGCGGCATTCCGAAAAAGGCGCTCAAGAAACTCGGCAGGCCCTTCGAACAGGTGCAGAACCAGTTCTCCAAGAACCACGCCGGATCGGGTCTCGGCCTTGCCATATCGCGCTCTCTGGCCGAAATGCACGGCGGCAAGCTGAAAATACGCTCCAATGAAGGCGTCGGCACGATCGTCTCGGT
>JBFIBB010000055.1:0-15417 GCA_041582695.1 Rhizobiaceae bacterium | reverse complement strand
TCTGCGACGCCGAACGCTGCATTGAGTGCAACGCCTGCGTTACCGCGTGCAAGAACGAGCATGAAGTGCCTTGGGGCATCAACCGCCGCCGCGTCGTCACGATCAATGACGGCAAGCCCGGAGAACGGTCGATATCGGTGGCCTGCATGCACTGTTCTGACGCGCCTTGCATGGCCGTATGCCCGGTCGATTGCTTCTACCAAACCGACGACGGCGTGGTTCTGCATTCGAAAGACCTGTGCATTGGTTGCGGCTATTGCTTCTACGCGTGCCCGTTTGGCGCGCCGCAATTCCCGCAGGCCGGAAACTTCGGTTCGCGCGGCAAGATGGACAAATGCACGTTCTGCGCGGGTGGGCCCGAAGCAGACAACAGCCAGGCCGAGTTCCAGAAATATGGACGTAATCGAATCGCCGAAGGCAAACTGCCTCTCTGCGCTGAGATGTGTTCAACGAAGGCGCTTCTGGCAGGCGACGGCGATGTGGTTTCGGGCATCTACCGCGAGCGAGTTGTTGCCCGCGGTTTCGGTACAGGTGCCTGGGGCTGGGGCACTGCATACGGGCAGAAGGGCGGCTGACGCCGCTATCTTGCCGCTGATGCTGTCCGGGGCGATCTTCGGATCGCCCCGGGATTTCCATTCGAAATCAACGGACAATCACTGAGGCCAAGCCATGATGCGTGCCGTTCTAGCGCTACTCGTTTCGATAATCCTGACAACGCCGCTTACGGCCACTTACGCGATTGCACAAGCGACCCCCGACCGGTCGGCAACGGGCGGCGCGCAAACGCTCGAAGACATCCTGGCGCGGCAGCAGGGTTTGAAAGTCGATGACAGCGAGCGCCGTGCCGCAACAGGCGACCCCGAGAATGCGGCTTCGATCACGGCGCCTCTCGGCACGCTCGGCGGCGCGTCGGACCCGGATTTGTGGCGCGCGCTACGATTCGGGGAAGCTGATGTCACCGTGTCCGCAGGCGGACAGGTTGGCAAGGTTCTGGTGCAAGACGACGGCATGCAATGGCTGAAATTCAGGGAAGGACCATTGGCCTTATGGGGCGGCTATCTTCTGCTCGCAACCCTGGCCTTGCTCGCCCTGTTCTATCTCGTTCGCGGCCGCATCCGCATAGACGGCGAAAAGACCGGACGCACGGTTACCCGATTCAAGGCTGTCGAACGCTTCGGCCACTGGCTGACCGCCGGTTCGTTCATCCTGCTCGGGCTTACTGGATTAATCACGCTGTTTGGCCGCATGGCGCTTATCCCGCTATTCGGCAAGGATGCGTTTGCCACGCTGGCGCTCGCGTCAAAATGGATTCACAACAACGTCGCCTGGGCGTTCATCGTAGGTCTGGTCATGATCTTCGTCATGTGGGTTATACACAACCTGCCGAGCCGCACCGATCTCACTTGGCTTGCAAAGGGAGGAGGATTGTTCGTCAAGGGCGTTCATCCGCCGGCGAAGAAATTCAATGCCGGCCAGAAACTGATTTTCTGGTCCGTGATCATACTTGGCGCATCGATATCGCTGACCGGGCTTTCGCTGCTGTTTCCATTCCAGTTGCCGATGTTTGCTGTCACGTTCCAGAAACTGGTGGCGATTGGCATCACGTCGCTTCCTGGCATCGGCGAATTGCAGACCGAGCTCACACCACACAAAGAAATGCAGTATGCGCAGGCTTGGCACGCCATCGTCGCCTTTGTTCTGATGGCGATTATCCTCGCGCATATCTATATCGGCTCGCTCGGCATGGAAGGCGCATACGACGCGATGGGGTCCGGGGAAGTCGAAGAGCAATGGGCGCGCGAGCATCACAGTCTTTGGGTGGCGGAGATCACGGAAAGCCCTGAAGAACCAGCAGGCCACGCTGCGCCCGCGGAATAAGTCCTGAGGTCGCTGTGCGAAACCGGCTAAGAAACCGGACGCAATTACTGGCGGCGGCCTTCGCATTTTTCATTGCTCATTCGCTCGTTGCGCCGGCCGGTGAATTCTTTACGCTCAAGGGCCATGGCGGCCCCGTGATGGGTATCGCCGTTTCCAGCAGTACGGGGCGGATAGCAACGGCAAGTTTCGATAACTCGGTTGGTTTGTGGAACGGGCGAACGCCTCGCTGGTTCGAGGGGCACGAGGCAGCGGTCAACGCGGTGCGGTTTGTCGGCGAAACGAGCCTCGTATCGGTGGGCGACGATTATTCCGTCAGATTGTGGGATCTCGAAACAGGCAAGAACCGAATTCTGGGCCGACATAAAGGCAAGGTCCTGAGCCTGGCGGTATCTCCTGACAGCTCGCTCGTGGCGTCTGCCAGTTGGGATGGCACGATCGGTCTGTGGCCTCTCGCAGGTGGTGACGGCTCCTACCTCAAAGGGCATACGTCCGGTGTCAATGACGTAGCCTTCTCCTCCGACGGCAAGCTGCTGTATTCTGCTTCGACTGACGGCACGATACGCAATTGGAATGTCGCGAAGAGGCTGCCAAAACGTTTGATGTTGCGCCACGGTTTTGGCGTCAACGTATTGGCCATAAATAGCGCAGAAAACTGGCTTGCTTACGGTACCGTCGATGGCGCCACGCATGTCATAGATCTTGCGAGCGACGAAAGAATCGCTGATTTCACACTGGAACGCCGCCCGATCTTGTCGATGGCGCTGGACGCACGGGGCAGAAAGCTGGCCGTCGGAGATGGCGACGGTTTCATAATGATAGTCGATACTGCGGACTGGAAGATAGTCAACGATTTCCGCGCAGCTCTGCGCGGGCCGATATGGGCGCTCGCATTCTCGCTGGACGGCGAAAACATTCACGCCGGAGGCATCGAGAACATCGTCTATTCCTGGCCCCTGGACGAGGTCGGCGAACTAGGTCCCATGGCTGACAGCAAGCCGAAATTTCTGAAGGATCCCTCCAAGATGGAAAATGGCGAGCGTCAGTTCGCGCGCAAGTGCTCGATCTGCCATTCCTTGTCACCCGATGGCGGCCGCAAGGCCGGGCCGACGTTGCATGCAGTCTTCGGACGTCGTGCGGGAACGCTTTCCGGCTATAACTATTCCGCAACTCTGTCCGGCTCTGATATAATTTGGAACGAAGCGACCATCGAGGAATTGTTCGAACTCGGGCCCGATCACTATATTCCCGGTTCGAAAATGCCGATGCAACGTATTACAGCGCAAAAGGACCGCGACGACCTGGTCAACTATCTGAGGCGGGCCACGGCACCAGGGGAGAAACACCAATGAAAGCCATGTTGATTGCCTTCGCCGCCATCGTTATAATCTCGGTCGGCGCCAATCTCATCCTTGAAAACCTGGGCTTTTCAAGCGCCCAGAAGGCGGCAGGACCTGCGGTTCGGGTCGACCAGTCTGTCAATTGACCGGAGCGCTCACTCTCACTCCCATAAGGTGACAGTTTCCTCAGAGTAACCGCAAGGCTCAAATCCCGCCCTCTGGTAAATGTGCAGTGCGCGCGGACTGTCTAGTGAGTTGGTGTGCAGAGTCACTTTTCCGGGCATGTGCGCCCATGCTGCGGTTACCGTTTCGGAAAAAAAGAACTTGCCTATGCCCATCCCGTGAAAATCGGGTGACAGGCCAAAATAGACGATCTCCACCTCCTCCGGCTTTGATGTCAGATCGAGTTCGAAGAAACCGGCCGGCGCACCATCTGCATAGAGCACCTGTATCTCCACACCATCGCTGTGAATAACCTTGGAAAGTTCGTCATCACCCATGTCGCGGCGAAGCATCCAGTGATGCGGTTTGCCAACTTGCTCATAGAGATAGCGG
Source organism: Rhizobiaceae bacterium (assembly GCA_041582695.1). Taxonomy (GTDB): domain Bacteria; phylum Pseudomonadota; class Alphaproteobacteria; order Rhizobiales; family Rhizobiaceae; genus JAWKWH01. Next base: position 11,647 of record JBFIBB010000055.1, on the reverse strand, counting down.
TAGAATGCAAGCGGCATTTGCGTCGCCCGCATCAAGGCAAGACGCGGTCTCGTTGGCATGGAAACACGCGCCGCCGGAGGATGCCGCATTTCGAGATGGGTTACCCGAACACTGAACGGTTCGGATGCGGATGTCTTTGCCATGGAATTACTCGCCGGTAACGACGGGCGTGTCGTCACGCCCGCCCCACTCGCTCCAGGAGCCGTCGTAGAGACGGTTGTCTTTATGGCCGATCGAGTGCAGCGCCAGCGTGATTACCGCGGCCGTCACGCCGGAGCCGCAAGAGGTGATTACCGGTTTTTCCAGATCGATGCCGGCGCTCTTGAACTTGCCTCGCAGCTCTTCCAGCGGCAGCAGATATCCGTCGCGCGAAAGCGCCAGCGCCGGTAGATTGCGGGCACCGGGCATGTGTCCCGATCGCATGCCGGCTCTGGGCTCTGGCTCGCTTCCGGTGAAGCGTCCTGCAGGCCTGGCGTCGGCGATCTGATCCGGTCCGCTTTCGATCACCTTCAGAACGTCCGCGAGACTTGCGACCATGGAAGGGTCGAATTTTGGCATGAATGCCGTCGATGCAACCTTGGTCGGGACATTCGTCACGATGTGCCGGTCGGCCTTCCAGCGGTCGAACCCGCCGTCAAGTAAAAATACTTTCTCCGCTCCCATGACGCGGAACATCCACCATACGCGCGGCGCCGAGAAGAATCCCGGCCCGTCATAGACAATGATCGTGTCGTCACGCGAAATGCCCATGGAGCTTGCATGCTGTTCGAAAATCCGGGGCGATGGCAGGGAATGCGGCAGGCCGGTACCCGGTTGGACAACGGCATCGTGATCGAAGAAGATCGCTCCGGGAATGTGCGCTGCCTCGTACTCGGCTTTCGCATCGCGATTTTGCGCCGGAAGGTACCAAGACCCGTCGACGATCGAAAGGCCCGGGTCTTTCAGATGTTTGACCAGCCACTCGGGCGAAACGACAAAAGGACTTTTCTCGCTCATTCAGGTATCTCAGCTTGCCGGCTGTTGACCGAAGCGAATGCGAAACCGCCGGTTCTCGCGGCCCTTCTTCTCGATCTTGCCAATGTGGACTTCACCGACCTCGCTAGTTGTGGTCACATGTGTGCCGCCGCAAGGCTGGCTGTCAACCGCGCCATTCTCGCCTATGCAGACCACGCGGATCCGGCCGGCTCCGGCGGGTGGCCGGACGTTCTTCGATTTCACCAATCCTGGGTTCGCCGCCAGATCGGCCTCGCTGATCTCGGTTGTGAAAACCGGATGATCGGCATTCACCAGTTCCATCAGCCGCGCTGTTGCCCATTCCTTAGTCATGCTTGCATCCGGCAGATCAAAATCGACCCGGCTTTCGTTCTCGCCAACAGCCGCGCCGGTGATCGGATAGGGACAGATCACTGTCAGCAGATGGCACGCGGTGTGCATGCGCATCAGCTTGTAGCGCCGATTCCAATCAATGTGCAGGACGAGTGACTCACCGATTTCGGGCATCGGCCCGCCCGCGGCCGGAACATGAATGATCTCGTCCTTCGATTCGCCGGTTACCGTCGCCGCAATCATGATTTTCGAGCCATCGGCGCGTTCGAAGAATCCAGTATCGCCGGGCTGGCCGCCCGAAGTCGCATAGAAATTGGTTTGGTCGAGAATTATGCCGCCACGATCGTTGATCGCCACCACCGTGGCTTCTGCGGTAGAAAGATAAGCGTCGTCCCGAAAAAGCGCTTTGACTGCCATCTTCACGTCGGAACCTCTACAAAAGGAATGTCGATTTCCATCCGCTTCTCGATCCAGTCGGGAACGGGCAATCCCTTGGACCGCAGAAAGTCCGGATTGAACATTTTCGACTGGTAGCGGTTGCCATAATCGCAAAGCATGGTGACAACGGTATGTCCCGGCCCCAGTTCGCGCGCCAGACGGATAGCGCCGGCAAGGTTGATTCCCGACGAGGAACCCAGGCAAAGCCCTTCCTCCTGCACGAGGTTGAATGCGATCTGCAGCGCCTCGCTATCCTGTATCTGATAAGAAAAATCAGGCTCGAAACCTTCAAGGTTCGCCGTAATCCGCCCCTGCCCGATTCCCTCCGTGATCGAACTGCCTTCGGCCTTCAATTCGCCGTGGGTGTAGTAGTTGTGAAGCGCCGCACCCAGCGGATCGGCAAGCGCGACCTTCACCTTGTTGCTTTTTGCTCTTAGCCCTGCCGAGACGCCGGCGAGCGTGCCACCCGTGCCAACCGCGGAAACAAACCCGTCGATCCCGCCGCCCGTCTGTTCCCAAATCTCTTCGGCCGTCGTGGCGATATGCCCGTCCCGATTGGCGACATTATCGAACTGGTTGGCCCAGATCGCGCCATTCGGATCGGTCTTGGCCAATTGCTCCGCCAGCCTGCCCGACACTTTGATATAGTTGTTGGGATTGCGGTAGGGCACGGCCGGAACTTCCACGAGCTCCGCGCCAAGAAGCCGCAGCGCATCTTTCTTTTCCTGGGTTTGCGTCTCGGGAATCACGATGACCGTCCGGTAGCCAAGCGCCTTGGCGACGACCGTCAGGCCGATTCCCGTATTGCCTGCGGTTCCCTCGACGATGACGCCGCCCGGCCTCAACAGGCCGCGCTTTTCCGCATCGCGGATGATGAACAGGCCAGCGCGGTCCTTCACCGATTGTCCCGGATTCAGGAATTCGCATTTGCCGAGAATTTCGCAGCCCGTTTCCTCCGAGGCGCGCTTGAGCTTGATGAGCGGCGTATTGCCAATGAGACCGATCACATCCGGGTACATAAGAAGTTCCTGTTTTTCGACACGCCACCGTATGAACGGGAACTGCGCCTTTCAAGCATTGAATTGCCTTCGACCATGGACCGCATGGTAAAATATTCCGGAACGGCGCCATTTCGGGCTTTGTCGCATCACGGGACTGCGCCATATTGAGGTTGTCACGGACCGGAAACCGGATTGGCAGATGTTTCGAAAAATCCTGATTGCGATTGTCTTGCTGGTTCTGGCCGCCGGCGCGGTGTTCGCCGTCGGACCGCGTGTCGCCGTCGATACCAATGTCGTCTTCGACAGCGCCGCCATCGGCGATGATGTGGACGCTTACCTCGCGTCCAGCGAGGCGAAGTTCGACGACATCCGAGAAGGGTTGCAAAAGGAAATCATCTGGGCATATCCCGCCTCCAAGGCGAAGACGCCGCTTGCGATTGTCTATGTGCACGGTTTTTCATCGTCAAAGGGAGAAACACGCCCCTTCTCCGACATCGTGGCTCGCGAACTCGGCGCCAACCTTTTCTACACACGGCTTACCGGTCACGGCAGACCCGGTGATGCGCTCGGCGAGGCGTCGGTCAACGCCTGGGTCAACGACGTGGCCGAGGCGGTCGCTATCGGGCGGAGAATCGGAGAAAGGGTGATCATTATCGCCACCTCCACGGGTGGCGGGCTGACAGCCTGGGCGGCAACCCGGCCGTCGATGCTGGATGATGTTGCCGGGCTTGTGCTCATCTCCCCGCTATTCGGTCTTCACGACCGATCGTCTTTCATCCTGACGATGCCCTGGGGCCAGACACTGGCCGAGCTGATGGTCGGAGAATACAGAAGCTACGAGGCCCGCAGCGAACTACAGGAGAGGGTGAACACAACAAGATACCCCACGAAAGCGATACTCCCGGTGGCGGCGGTCGCCAATATGGCCTATGCAGCCCCCTACGGGAACGCGAAAATGCCGGCACTGATCCTGATTTCCGATGGCGACCAGGTCGTCAGGCCCGACAGGACCCGGGAAATTGCGCAAAAATGGGTTGCAGGCGCGGAAATCGTGACAGTTGAAAACGCCGATGATCCAACCCAGCATGTCATCACCGGAGACGTGCTGTCGCCGTCCACTACGGAGGAACTCGCCGAAAGAACCGTCGCCTGGATCAGAAAGATCGCCGGCTGACTGCATGAAGGGTCATGCGCGTTCCGGCTTCATGTCCTTCGAGAACAGGTATATGGCCAGCGCGCCCGCAATGACCAACGCATAGAATCCGAACAAATCCGAATAGGCTGCCTCCGGCACCACGGGATCGGTGCCCATCGTGACGATACCTCCGGTTACCACCTGCATCAGACCGACACCCCCGATCCCGAAGAAGTTCATCAGGGTAACGCCCCGTCCGGTCATGTGCGGGGGAAAGAATGCCCGGCCGTGCGCCATCATGACGGCGAAACTGCTCCCGGTCAGGCCAATCAGCACGAGAGAGATCGTCGTGGCCTCGACAGTGGTCTGCGGGTTGACGGCAAGCCAGCCCAAAACCGCGCCGCAAATTGCGTTGCCGCCGACAACGACCCATTTCCGGGTGCCCAGTATCGAGTCCAGCGGCCCGTAGACGAAGCTCCCCGCAACCATGGCCAGAGCCATGTAGAAGGTGACGCTGCCAATTGCCAACTCGTCTGCGCCATAGACATCGGCAAGATAGGGGCCGGCCCACAGACCGCGAATTCCTGCCGCCGCCACATAGTTGACCAGCATCATCGGAAGGATGAACCACAATACCGGCATGCGGATCAATGTGAGGTAACCGGAAAAACCCGCGTCGGGCAAACCGTGCTCGCTACCGCGGTCCGGGTCATGGATGGTCAGATACAGCAGAACGGCGCCGATGAATGTGACAAAGCCGAGCCCGAGCATCACCGCCCGCCAACCGAACAAATCGGCCGCATGCGCCAATGGCGACGACCCGACGACGTTTCCGATCATGCCGACGGCAACGATCCACGAGGCAAGCACCGCAAACCTGGCCGGGGGATACGTCTTTGCGAAGATGTAATAGGAAGCCATAAGCACCGGCGAACAGCCTATGCCGATCATGACCATTGCCAGCACGATCATCCAGGGAGCGCTTGCCAATGCAAACAACAACGCACCGCCCGCGCCAAACACGCCGAGCAGCAACGAGACGGTGCGGCGCGGACCGAAGCGGTCCAGCGACACGCCGACGATAAACTGCATCAGCGCAAACGCGATGAACCAGAAACCCGATGCAAGCGAGAGGTCGGATTTTGTTGCGCCGATGTCGGCCGCAAGCGAAGGCGTCAATACCGCAAGGAACGAACGGTAGAACTGGGACAGGATATAGGTCGCGGCGAGCGCTGCTATGCCGGTCATGGGCCGATTGTCCCCGTCAGGTGATTGCGAATGTATGAGCGATGGCAATAGCCCTCAGACAATTCGCACGCAAATGCGCATTCGTCGAGTGCGGGTGAGTGCTACGCTGCGCGGGCGGCTGCGCGTTTCGCAAATTTCCGCCGGTTCCACCGCTTTTTCTGTTTTGGTTTTCGGGTCTGGCTTTCAACCGCATTTTCCGGTCTGTGTCGGTTTGCTTGCGGCGATTTCCGCTTGTTGCCGGTTGCGTTCTCACGCGCCGGGCTACCGTCTTTCCTTGCCTGGCTGGAATTGGACCGGGTTTCGCCAGCATGAATTCCACGATCGTTGTCGGCCTTGATCGACGGGCGCTGCGATTGCGCGCGAACGGGATCGGGTTCCGCCAGAAGATCGCCGGACACCGGCAATTGCATGCGGATCACGCGCTCGACAGATTTCAGCTTCGCCCTTTCCGAAGGATCGCAAAGCGTGATCGCGATGCCGTTCTCGCCGTTTCGCCCCGTCCGCCCGATGCGGTGGACGTAGGATTCGGCTTCGTCGGGAAGGTCAAAATTGACGACATGGCTGATGCCCGGCACGTCGATGCCACGCGCTGCGATATCGGTTGCGACCAGAATGCGCACGCGTCCGTCCCGAAAGCCGTTCAAGGCGGACTGACGCGCATTCTGCGACTTGTTGCCATGAATCACAGCGGCGGAAAATCCATCGCGAACCAGATCGCGGTTGATGCGGTCGGCGCCATGCTTGGTACGCGAAAAAACGATCACCGAGCGCATCTCCGCATCGGACAGCATTTTGGAAAGCAACACACGTTTCTGCGGCGTGCGGGCCATGACGACGCTCTGCGCGATTGCGGTCACGGTGGTGCCCTGCGGGGCAACCTCCACCCGCACGGGATCCGCAAGCAGCGAATCCGCCAGCGCCGCCACTTCATTCGGCATGGTTGCCGAAAATAACGCCGTCTGACGCCTTTCGTGCAGCTTGGACGTGATAAACCTGACATCGCGGATGAAACCCATGTCAAGCATGCGGTCGGCCTCATCCAGTACCAGCCAGCGCGTTTCGGAAAGATCCACGTCGCGCGCCTTGATGAGGTCGGTCAGCCGGCCGGGCGTCGCGATAAGGATATCGACACCGGGCTTCAGCCGGTTGACCTGCGAATTGCGGGATACGCCGCCAAGCACAAGCGCCGTGGACACATGTGCGCCGCGCGAAAGTCCCTTGATTACCGTCTCGATTTGCACGGCGAGTTCCCGCGTTGGCGCGAGAACCAGCGCACGTGCAGTCTTGGCCCGCCTTTTCGTGCCAAGGCCGATGATCTTCGACAGGATAGGCAGTGCGAACGCGGCAGTCTTGCCAGAGCCCGTCTGGGCAATGCCCAGAATATCCCTGCCTGCCAAATGCGGCGGGATTGCCTGCTGTTGGATCGGCTTGGGGTTCACCAGGCCCGACGCGGTTGTCGCATCGAGCAGAATGCCTTCAATTCCGAGACCGGCAAACCCGCCGGTATTTTCGGATGTCGTTTCAATTGGATTTTTTGGATTATTGTTGTTGTACAACGAATTTCTCTTCTGCATCCCGTTGGATGCGTGTTGACGCCGCCGGTTCATAGTGCCGGCGGGCGTTTTTTGTTTCATTTCAGGCAACAAGGCGGGCGGAGATTTCCGCTTGCCGGGCTGCGCGGTCTATCCCGCGGCATCCATGCCGGCGGGCACCATCCATTCACATCCTGATTCTGATGAGGGCTGGCGAAAGCGCGACAAGTCCCTTTAGGAAAGCCGGTTTCGGAACCGGCCCAAGCGCCTTGTGGGCCGCATATGGGCTGTCCGGTCGCAAATTGCAAGCAGAATCGGCGACTTGCGTCATTTGCATTGAAACCCGTCCATCCATCCGACCGCGATACTTGCGGCACGGGCCTGCCATCAGTTATTTCTCTCTTGTATCGCATCGGCGAATTGACACAGTTTGCGATGACCGCAAACGCGGCGAATGCATCAACCGGAAGCCGGGGTCATTTATCTGTGCCAAGCACATCCGTCAGCGCCGCAATCCACATCGCAGCCGTCTTCGCCATCTATCTGTCGGTATCGATGCTGATACCGGCAGCCGTGGACCTTTACTATGGTCATGACGACTGGCGTGTGTTCGCCGCCTCTGCATTTTTCACCGGTGGCCTGGCGCTCGCCGTTGCAATTGCCACAAACACGAAAGCGCCACCCGTCTCCGCCCGTTTCGGCTTTCTGTTGGTGAATCTCCTTTGGGTCACGATGTGCATTGCCGGAGCGATCCCTTTCCTTGCTTCATCGTTGGAAATGACACCGACGGACGCCGCCTTCGAGGCGGTCGCCGGCGTGACCACGACCGGCGCCACCATCATTGCAGGTATCGATAACCTGCCGCCGGGCATGTTGCTCTGGCGCTCGATCCTGCAATGGATGGGCGGACTTGGCGTCATCGCGCTGGGTCTATTCCTGCTTCCCTTCCTCAATATCGGCGGCGTTTCCTATTTCAAGATCGAATCTTCCGACATCGATGACCGCCCCTTCGCGAGGTTTTCCACATTTGCGGCCGGCCTGCTCAGCATCTACGCGGTGTTGACCCTTGCCTGCGGCATTGCCTATTCGGTCGCCGGCATGAGTGCGTTTGACGCGATCAACCATGCGCTGACCACTGTCTCGACCGCGGGATTCTCGACCCATGATGCCTCACTCGGCCATTATGCCGGCAATGGCGCAGTCCTTTGGGTATCGATCCTGTTCATGTTCATCGGCGGTCTGCCTTTTTCCGCGCTCATCCTGTTCGCCTTGCGCGGTCGTTTCGATGCTGCTTTCGATCCGCAGATCAGAATATTCGCCGCATACGTGATCATTATCATACTTGCCGTGACGGTTTATCTGCGGGTAACGGCCGGCATGGGCCTGTTCGACGCATTGACCATCGCATCGTTCAATTTCATGTCTGTCGTTACCACCACCGGATATTCCACAACGGACTACACCGCCTGGGGTCCGTTCTGCTTCGCGCTTGCATTCGTCGCGATGTTTCTCGGCGGCTGTTCCGGTTCCACCACCGGAGGCGTGAAGACATACCGGTTTGTCATCCTGTTCGCCCTGATCCAGAGCGGTATACGCCGACTCGTCTATCCGAGCACCGTTCAGACGGTGCGCTACGGCGACCGGCCGGTCGACGCCGAGATACAGCGCGCCGTCGTGCTTTTCGTCGGCGCGTTCTTGTTCATGTGGGCGATCATCACCGTCGCCCTCGCCCTTACCGGCGTGGACTTCATCACTTCGCTTTCCGGTTCGTTAAGCGCGTTGATGAATGTCGGCCCGGGCCTCGGCGACACGATCGGTCCGCGAGGCAATTACTCCACCCTGCCGGACATGGCAAAATGGATCCTCACCTTCGCGATGCTGCTCGGGCGGCTGGAGATCCTTGCAGTGCTGGTAATCCTGACGCCTCTTTACTGGAGCCGATAAATGGTGCCCCCGGACGGACTTGAACCGCCGACCCCCTGATTACAAATCAGGTGCTCTACCAACTGAGCTACAAGGGCACTAGCCGACTGCCGCTGTTCAGAAGCGCATTTCGCGCCGGGCATTTCGCCTGCCGCACCGGGTTAGCACATTTTACGCGCGAGTAAAGAGATTTGCGGTGCATCCGGGGCAATTCGGAGCCGCCCGCCATTGTTGCGCGCTTTGATTGCGCGAGCGCCCGTGCTAACCGGGCTGTGAGCAACGGACACGCCACAATGCCGCACCAGACCGACAATATCGCTTTCATTCATTCTGAAGCGCCTGAAGCAACTGAGGCCGCGAAACGCCTGAGCGCGCTTTATGGTCAGTCCGATCCGTCAAAAGCCGATATCATCGTCGTTCTTGGCGGCGACGGCTTCATGCTGCAGACACTGCACGACACCATGGATACCGGCAAGATGCTGTACGGAATGAACCGTGGCTCGGTCGGTTTCCTGATGAACGAATACGGCGAGGAAAACCTCCGCGAAAGAATCGCCGGCGCGATCGAGGAAACGCTCCGCCCCTTGAAGATGACCGCCGAGACCGCCGATGGCGGCGTCCACAAGGCGCTTGCGATTAACGAGGTCTCAATCCTGCGCCAGTCCTACCAGGCAGCCAAGATCAGGATTTCGATCGACGGCAAGGTTCGTCTCGACGAGCTGATCTGCGACGGAGTGATGGTGGCAACTCCCGCCGGTTCGACCGCGTACAACCTGTCCGCCCACGGCCCCATCCTGCCCATCGATGCCGAATTGCTTGCCCTGACCCCGGTGAGCGCATTCAGGCCGCGGCGCTGGCGGGGTGCCCTTGTACCGAACCGCTCGACCGTGCGTTTCGACATACTCGAGGCGGAAAAACGTCCGGTCAATGCGGTCGCCGATCACTGGGAGGTCAAATCCGTGGTCACTGTGACAGTGCGCGAATCCACTTCATCGACCGCGACGCTGTTGTTCGACGCCAACCATTCCTGGGACGAGCGGATACTGGCCGAGCAGTTCAGGTATTGAACCTGACGGCACCGATCGCACGGTGTTTACCCCCATTTATCGGCAGTTTCCATTTACCGTGAATTCGTCTCAATCCTTGGTAGCTGTTGACATCGCGGGCCCGGCAACGTATCCGCACGTGCAATACTCGAGGAGGCAGCGGCCTGCCAGGCCGGAAGTGTCAACCCGTAAACAGGCGAGTAACGATCATTATTTCCGCAGCAGCAATCGCAGAAGACGCGTCTGATGACGCTGACATCGGCATAGCCGATTCCGTACAAGTTGAAACCGAAACGGAACAGAAGACCTTTGCCGACCTCGGCCTGTCGCAGAAGGTCCTGAAGGCTGTGACCGACGCCGGCTACAACGTGCCGACGCCAATCCAGGCAGGGGCGATTCCGCACGCTATCGCCGGCAAGGATGTCCTTGGGATTGCCCAAACGGGTACCGGCAAGACAGCGTCATTCGTGCTGCCCATGCTGACGCGGCTCGAAAAGGGGCGCGCCAGGGCTCGAATGCCCCGCACCTTGATCCTGGAGCCAACGCGCGAACTCGCAGCGCAGGTTCAGGAGAACTTCGACCGCTACGGCAAGAACCACAAGCTCAACGTGGCGCTGCTGATCGGTGGTGTTTCCTTCGACGAGCAGGACCGCAAGCTTGAACGCGGCGCCGATGTGCTGATTGCCACGCCAGGTCGCCTTCTTGATCACTCCGAACGCGGCAAGCTGCTGCTCACCGGCGTCGACATTCTGGTGATAGACGAAGCCGACCGAATGCTCGACATGGGTTTCATTCCCGACATCGAACGCATTTGCAAGCTGATCCCGTTTACGCGCCAGACCCTGTTTTTCTCCGCGACCATGCCGCCGGAGATCACTCGTCTCGCTGATCAGTTCCTTCATACGCCGGTTCGCGTCGAAGTCTCCAAACCCGCCTCCGTTACCGCCACGGTAACACAACGGTTGGTCAAATCCGGCCCGAAACCGTGGGAAAAACGGGCCGCGCTGCGCAAGCTGGTCGACGAGGAAAGTGACAATCTGACCAACGCCATTGTCTTCTGCAACCGCAAGGTTGATGTTTCGGAGCTTTTCCGTTCGTTGGTCAAGCACGAGTACATCGCGGGTGCGCTGCACGGCGACATGGATCAGCGCTCCCGCACGAACATGCTGAACAGTTTCCGCGAGGGCAAACTGAAGTTGCTCGTCGCCTCCGACGTCGCCGCCCGCGGGCTCGATATTCCAGATGTCAGCCATGTCTTCAATTACGACGTGCCGATCCACGCGGAAGATTATGTGCACCGTATCGGGCGAACCGGCCGCGCCGGCCGATCCGGCAAGGCATTCACGATCGTCACCCGCTCGGACAAGAAATATCTGGATGCCGTCGAAAAACTGATCGGCCAGGATATCGAATGGCACGACGGCGATTTGACTACCATTGTGGCAAGTGAAGAGGCGGATGAACGCCCGGCTCGCCGCAGCCGCGGCAGCAAGAAACCTGCCAAAGACGAAAAGCCGGCCAAGAAGCGCCCCGAACCGAAAGAGGCCAAGCCTGAGAAGACCGAGCGTAAAAAGGCGATCAAGGCGGACAACGAAGACCGGAAACCGGCCAAGAAAACCAAGTCCGAAAAGCCGTCAAAAACCCAGCCCGCCGTCGTCGGATTTGGCGATGATCTGCCCGACTTCATGAAAATCAGCGTTTGAGTGGCGAGCCGGTATGGCTAGCTATTTTTTCGCTCGCAGGCTCGCCTGATAGGCCTTTTCGGCCCAGATGCCGAAAGCTTCCGGATCGTCGACTGCCTGGTCGGGAACCGACCAATATGGCATCGCGACCGGTTTGCCGAATTGCCTGTTGTGATAGCGCCATTGCGTTGAACCGGCTTCGGCGAACTCGGCAGCCGTCGCGTCATCGGCTTTGAGAAGGATTTCGCCGGCGATTTCCACGGCAATGATCATACCGTTGTGGTAGATCCCCTTGCCGCCAAACATGCGTTTGATC
>JBFIBB010000054.1:0-15511 GCA_041582695.1 Rhizobiaceae bacterium | reverse complement strand
TGTGCGGTCCACACGACGCTGGCAAGGGGCGAGGGTTATTCGACGGTTGAATTCAAGGTCAATCTTGTTCGTCCCGTCATGCCGCAGACCGGGGAAGTCGTGTGTGAGGGCAAGGTCGTCCACCGCGGCCGCACCATTGCCGTTTCGGAAGCCACGCTGAAAGGCCCGGACGGCAAGCTGCTCGCGCTTGGAACGGAGACCTGCGCGATTTTTCCGGCACGGATGGAGTAGAGCGTTTGCGGTCCGGCACGTACCGGGCCGGGCAATGTGTGCGATCAAACAGAACACACAGCTGGAGCGGATGACATGATTACGACCGGTGTCATTTTTTTGGGTCTGATCGCACTGGCCCTGTTTACGATCTGGAACCAGAACAACCGCATCAAGGTGCTCGAGTTCGAGCTGCGCGCGCTGCAGAAGGCTTTCATGGCCATGCGCGACCGGTTGGGCGGCGATGCGGCGGCACCAGCCGGAACAGGAACGGGAGACGTCTCCGCGAACGCGGCCGGCGGGCCGGACGGGATTCCCGTAGCGGCCGCGGCGCCGGGCAACGGGTCGGCGGATGGTGAAACGCCCGGAATTGCGACCGGATCAAGCGGTGCGGATGAAGACGGTTCAGCCTCCCCGCAACCGGGAACCATGGCGGCCAGCGTGGCACACGAAACCTCGCCGAAAGACGGACAAGCAACCGCGACCGCAAGAAAACCGGGGCAGAAACCCGATCTCGAATCCGCTCTCGGCGGGCGCTGGGCGGTCTGGGTCGGAGGATTGGCGCTCGCGCTCGGCGGCCTGTTTCTGGTGCGCTACACCATCGAGGCCGGCCTGCTCGGGCCGAAGACGCGGCTGACGCTTGCCGCCATGCTGGGCATCCTTGCGGCAGGCGGCGGCGAATGGCTGCGCCGGAGCGGTTTGAAACTACCGATAGCCGGGCTTGCCGGCGCATATCTGCCCGGCATTTTGACCGCGGCGGGCGCATTTATCCTCTTCGGTACCGTCTATGCCGCCCACGGCTATTACGGTTTCATCGGACCTGCATTCGCATTCGTTCTGCTTGGGCTCATCAGCGTTGCTTCGATAGCGCTGGCTTTGCTGCACGGGCAGGCCTTCGGCGGCCTCGGCCTGATCGGTTCGCTGGCTACCCCGGCGCTCGTCTCCTCCGACGCACCGAATCCGTGGGCGCTTTTCGGCTTTCTGGCAATTGTCCTGGCGGCAACGGCGTTCATCGCGCGTATCGGCCGCTGGTGGCCGATGATGAGCGCGGCGATCGCGGGCACCGGGCTCTGGTGCCTGGCGTATCTGTACAGCGTTTCCGAGATCGCCGTCGCCCCGGTGGTGTTCGCAGCGATCATGCCGGTTGCGGCTTTGACCGCGGTCTGGCTCAGGCCGGAAGACGACGACCGCCCGCTCGCGCTGGACGTGCTGCCGGCAACTCTCGCCACCGCCGTGTTGGGCGGATTGGAAATCGCCGGCCTTTCGGTGCACGGCGGAATGAACGATCCCGTCCTCATCGGCATCGTCGCGATCATTGCGGCGCTCGTCGCCGGACCGGTCTGGCGGCGAGCGGCGCTGCCGCTGGCGATCGGCGCCGGACTTGCGGCCATATTCTGGCAGCTCTGGGCGCAATTCGGCGCGCTTTACGCGATCATCGAATTCGAGGGCGTGATCATCGAAAGCGATCCGGCCGGTCCGCCGACGCTGATGATGCCGGCAAGCTGGCTGGTCCTGGTCCTGTTCCTTGCGGCCGGTATCTGGCAGGCGAGGCGACTGCAAGACGCCGCCCGTCACACTGCGGCTTGCTGGGCGCTTTTTGCCGCCGCCGTGCCGTTGCTGACGATTTCGCTGATGTGGTTGACGCTCGGCAACATCAACATCGATATCGTCTATGCGTTCCTGCTTCTGGCGCTTGCCGCGATACTGACCGCAGGCGCGGAGCTTCTGAACAGGAAGCTGCCGCCGCAACACCCCGGCAGCCCGGCGCTTTGGGTCCTCGCCTCAGGCGGGTTCGCCAGTTTGATCGTCGCGATCCATGCCGGTACGGGTCCGGGGATGACTTCGGTTCTTTGCGGGGTGGCGATTACGCTTCCGGCCCTGGCGCTCAGGCTTCGTCCGTGGAAGGTACTACCGCCGCTTTCCGTCGCCACCTCGCTCTTCGTTCTCGGCCGCATCGCATACGAGCCGTCGATCGTGGGAGAAGAATTTCTCGGCGCGACGCCGGTTTTCAACTGGCTGCTGCCCGGCTACGGCGTTCCGGCGCTTGGCGCGATCTTTGCGGCCTGGCAGATCAGGACACTCGCCGACGGGCGGATGCGCCATGTCATGGAGGCCCTCTCGGCGCTGTTTGTGCTGCTGACCGCGGCGATACTGGTCCGCCATGCGATGAATGACGGCGAACTCTACCGCGATGCTTTGAGCCTTGCAGAACAGGCAATCTACACCCTGATAGCCATAGGCGGAGGTGCGATCCTTGTTGCGCTCGACAGCCGCAGCCCGAGTCCGGTGTTCCGTATCGGTTCGATGATCATCGGCGGATTGTCGATGGTATTCATCGTGACTTCGCACTTCGTCGCGCTCAATCCGCTGGTGACCAACGAGTCGACGGGCAAGATCACGTTTTTCAACCTGCTGCTGCTCGCCTATCTCATGCCCGGCGCTGCAATGGCGGCGCTTGCGCTTTACGCTCGACCAAAGCGCCCGCAGCCTTATGTGGCCTGCCTCGGATTGACCTCCGCGGCGCTCGCATTCGCCTATGTGAGCCTGTCGATCCGGCGTCTCTATTGGGGCGAATACATTGGCAGCTGGAAGGGTTTGACCGGCTGGGAGAACTACACCTATTCAGCGGCATGGCTGGCGATTGGCGTGGCGATACTGGTGATCGGCATTCGCCTGCGCTCAACCACATTGCGCCTGGCATCGGCGGTCCTGATCGTGATCTCGGTTGCGAAGGTGTTTCTCTTCGACATGTCGCAGCTCGAAGGAGTGCTCAGAGCGCTGTCGTTCATCGGGCTCGGTGTGGTGTTGATCGGCATCGGCGTGTTTTATCAGCGCATGATCGCTTCGAGCTCTACAGCCCGGGAAACGGTTGGCGAACCGGCTCCCGAAGTTTGAGTTTCGGTAGCCGGATCAGATCGCTTCGATGCCGCCATCGACGGCAATCGTCTGGCCGGTCATGAACGAGTTGGCCGGGTTGCCGGCGAACATGATGACCTCGACGACCTCATCGACCTCGGCAAGCCGTTTCATCGGCACGCCGCGCACGAGATTGGCCGTTGCCGCCTCCTCGCCACCGGGCGCGGCGCGCAGAAAATCGAGTGCCATGTCGGTGCGCGCAAAAGACGGGCAGACCGCGTTCACCCGGATGCCCTTGGTCGCATATTCGGCCGCGGCGGATTTCGTCAGTCCGATCACCCCGTGCTTTGCGGCGGCATAAACCGACAGGTTGGCCGCGCCGGCCAATCCCGCGATCGACGCGATATTGACAATGATGCCGCGCCGGCCGGTTTCGCGAAACTGCCGCTCCATCAGCCTGATCTGGTATTTCATGGCGTAGAACACGCCAAGCAGATCGATGTCGAAGATGTGCCGCGCCTCGGCGGAAGGCACCTGATGCAACTTGACGAAACTCTGCGCGACACCGGCATTGTTGACCGCGATGTCGAGGCCGCCGAATTCGCTTTCCGCCAGCTTGACCAGTTCCTTCGACAGTTTCTCGTGCGTAATGTCGCCGGCAAGGCAGGCTGTTTCGGTTGGCAATGCGGCAGCCAGTTCATCGAGCTTGTCCGGGTTTAGGTCGGTCAGAACGAGCTTCGCGCCGCCCGCTGCGTAGCGCTCCGCCGCTCTCCTGCCGAATCCGCCGGTCGCACCGGAGATCAGCACACACAATCCGTCATACTGGCCCATTTTCCCCCTATCCCTTCTCAACCGACTCAGCCGCCAGCTTCGCCATCAGCGGAACAGCCGCGCCGTAGGCGCGGGCTTTTTCCGGGTTCGACGCATTGCCGTCAAGCGCCCGCTTGTAGACCCCCTGAAGGATGGCGATAAGTCTGAAAAAAGAAAAAGCGATGTAGAACCGCCAGTTGCCGATGTCGGCGATGCCGCGGCGGCGGCAGTAGCGCTCGACATACTCCTGCTCGGCGGGAATGCCGAACGCCTTGCGGTCCACGCTGCCAAGCCCGCGAAATCCGGAAGAATGCGGCAATCGCCATTGCATGCACTGATATGCCAGGTCGGAATACGGGTGGCCGAGCGTGGACAGTTCCCAGTCGAGTACGCCAATGATCTCGGGCCGATCGTGGGCGAACACCATGTTGTCGAGCCGGTAGTCGCCATGCACCAGCGCCACCACGCCGTCATCGGCCGGCAGTTCGCGTTCGAGCCAGCCGATCAGATCGTCCATTTCCCGGATCGTTGCGGTTTCGGAGGCACGGTACTGGCTGGTCCAGCGCGAGAGCTGGCGGGCAAAATAGCTGCCAGGCTTGCCGAAATCGGCGAGACCGACCGCCTCCACGTCGATGTCATGCAATGCCGCAAGCGTCGCGTTCATCGCATCGTAAATCCCCGACCGCTCCTCATTGGTGGGGATTTCCTCCAGCGCCGGGTCCCAGAGGATCCTGCCGTCGAGATATTCCATCACAAAGAACATCCGGCCGATGGGCGAGTTTTCCTCGGCGAGGTGCAGCACGCCGGGCACGGCGACCGCGCTGCCGGCCAGGGCGCTGAGCACGCGGAATTCGCGGTCGACCTGATGGGCCGATTTCAGCAGTTCGCCGGGTGGCTTGGCGCGCAAAACATAGCGTCCGCTATCGGCTGTCAGCAGATAGGTCGGATTGGACTGGCCCTGTCCGAATTTCCTGATTTCGCGAAGACCGCGAAATCCTGGAACATGGGCTTCGAGATAAGGCGCCAGTGGGGCTGCGTCGAGGACATTCGGATCATCCATGTGCGCCCGCTCCGGCATCAACGGGTTTTTCCATTACGGCAATCGTCAACCAACGGGCCGTGAATGCGGGTTTCACCGACCCTTCGATCTCCATCGTCACGTCATAGGCGATCTGCACGTATCCCGACGGTCTGATTTTGACTTCGGCGAGTTTGAAGCGGGCGCGCACCTTGCCTCCGCTCGGAACCGGATTGGCGAAGCGAATGGAATCGAAGCCGTAATTGATGCCCATCGCGCGGCCCTCGAGAGCCGGTATGGTCTCGTAGGCAAGTGTGGACAGCAACGAAAGCGAGAGGAATCCGTGGGCGATCGTGCCGCCGAAGGGCGTTTCCGATTGTGCGCGTTCCGGATCGACATGAATGAAGTTGAAATCATCGGTGACATCGGCGAACTGGTCGATCATGTCCTGGGTCACCGTGCGCCAGGGCGATACGCCGATTTCGCTTCCCACGGCACTTTCGAGGTCGGCGAGTTTTACCGGCGGCTTTCCACTCTTGTCGATCGACATGCGTCAGTCCTTGAACAACGACATTCCGTGCTGGATCGATTGGCCTCCGTCCAGCGGCAGAATTGCGCCTGTAACATAGCTGCCGCCCCGGCCGCAAAGGAACAGTGTCGCCGCGGCGATGTCGGCAGGCGCGCCTATACGGCCGAGCGGCACCCGGCTTCCGACATGCTCCGCCTGCTCATCGGTTGCCGTGGCGAAAGCGGTCATGCGGCTCTGGAATGGCCCCGGAGCAAAGGCGTTGACCGTGATGCGACGGCCGGCGAATTCGCCGGCCAGCGTTTTCGTCAGGTGGTGAACGGCGGCCTTCGAGGCCGTGTATGAATAGGCTCCGTCGGCCATGGGCTGGGTCCCCATGACGGAGCCTAGATTGATGATGCGCGCCGGGTCGGCATCGCTTGCTGCCGCGTCCAGCAGCGGCAGCAATTCGCGGGTCAGGTGAAACAGGCCGGTGACGTTGACTCCCAGCACCTTGTTCCAGGCGTGATAGGGAAAGGTTTCCAGCGGTTCGCCCCAGGTCACGCCAGCATTGTTGACCAGAATATGCAGTTTGCCGGTACGGGCTTTGACCTCGGTCACCAGCGCCGCGATGCCTTCCTCCGAACTGACGTCGCCGGCAAACCCCTCGGCTCTGCCGGGAGCGTCCAGCTTGTTGAGCTCCTCGGCCACGCGGGCACAGTCGCCCCCCTTTCTCGAAGCGATCAGAACCCTGGCGCCGGCCTGCACCAAACCCGTTGCCGCCATGCGGCCGATGCCGGTAGCGGCACCGGTCACAAGCGCCGTCTTGCCGGCCACGCCAAATAGATCATCGAGATAAGACATTTTTCCTCCCACAGGCCAAATCCGTTGATTGCGGATCGGATCGCGTTGACAACATACCCGGTAGTATGTTCATCTTTTCCGGGAAGGTAAAGTGCGAAGACCACCGATCCTTCACCGTGGCCGACCAAGCAAGACTGTAATACATGACGACAGGCGTTCGGGACATTTCCGTTGAGACCATCGAGCCTCCCGCGGAGGGTACGCGGCGGGAAATACTCGATGCGGCGGCGAACTGCTTCCTCGAACGCGGTTATTCCGCCACTTCGATCGACGACGTCGCCCGCCGGCTCGGTTCGACCAAGGGGCGGATCTATCACCACTACCACTCCAAATCCGACCTTTTCGCGGGTGTGTTCAAAACCGGAATGGACATGAACTACCACGCAATTCTTCCGGAATTCAGCGCCGCATGCCCACCGGGCGAAAAGCTGGTGCGGATGGCGCGAACGCATACCAGGCAGATGATCCAAACGAGGGCATATCAGCGCGCCGTCTGGGAAGGCGTCTCGATGCATCTCAGGGGATCGACGACGCCGGAACAGCGCGAGGCGCTTGCCGAGCTTCAGGCTTATCGCGACCGTTACAGCGAGTTGTTCAAGTCCGTCATCCGCGAGTGCAGGGATGCCGGCATTCTGGATTTTGATAATCTGAGCATTGCCAACCAGATCATGTTCATGTCGCTCAACTCGCCGCTGTTCTGGTACAAGCGCCAGCCCGGTGAAAAGCAGGCGGATCTGAACAAGATCGTGGATCAAATCGTCTCTTTTGCGCTGCGCGGTCTTGGGTTTCAGGGAGAATTGCCGAAATGACCAAAAATCCGGAAATGAATCTCGGCATGACCGAACGGCTGAAACCGATCCACGAGGCGGTCGCCCGGATGGTCCGCGAAGAGGTCATGCCGCTGGACGAGGAATTCCTCGCCGAGGTCGGCAAGGATGGCGACCGCTGGAAGTTGACCAAGCGCCAGATTGAAATTCTGGAGGGTCTGAAGGCAAAGGCGCGCGAGCGCAATCTGTGGAACTTCTGGCTGACGGATTCGGAGCGCGGATACGGCCTGTCCACAGTCGAATACGCCTATCTCGCCGAGGAAATGGGCAAGGCGCATCTGGGCGCGGAGACATTCAACTGCTCGGCCCCCGACACCGGCAACATGGAAGTGCTCGAAAGGTACGGCAGCCAGGAACACAAGGACAAATGGCTCGCGCCTCTGCTCGACGGCAAGATTCGTTCCGCTTATCTGATGACAGAGCCGGACGTGGCGTCGTCCGACGCAACAAACATCTCCATGGCATGCGTGCGTGACGGCGACGACTACGTGCTGAACGGCGAGAAATGGTGGTCGTCAGGCGCCGGCGACGAACGCTGCGCGATCTATATCGTGATGGTCAAGACCGGCGGCGATGACGTGCCGAAGCACCAGCGCCAGTCGATGATACTCGTGCCGGCCGACACGCCCGGCATCACCAAACTTCGCGCGATGACCGTCTACGGCCATGACGACGCGCCGCACGGACATCTGCATATCCGCTTCGAAAACGTTCGTGTTCCGGCCTCCAATCTGCTGCTCGGCGAAGGGCGCGGTTTCGAGATCGCTCAGGGGCGCCTCGGACCGGGCCGCATCCACCACTGCATGCGCGCCATCGGCCAGGCCGAAAGGGCGCTAGAACTGATGTGCACGCGGTCGATGCGGCGGGTGGCTTTCGGCAAGCCCCTCGCCCAGCTCGGCGCCAATTACGACATCATCGCGGAGGCGCGCATGGAGATCGAGATGGCGCGCCTGCTTTGCCTGAAGGCGGCATGGATGATGGACCAGGGCGATGCGCGCGCGGCTGCACCCTGGATAAGCCAGATCAAGGTGGTCGCCCC
Source organism: Rhizobiaceae bacterium (assembly GCA_041582695.1). GTDB lineage: Bacteria > Pseudomonadota > Alphaproteobacteria > Rhizobiales > Rhizobiaceae > JAWKWH01. Next base: position 7,382 of record JBFIBB010000054.1, on the reverse strand, counting down.
GCGCGTGGCGCTGAAGGTTGTGGACGAGGCCGTGCAGATGTTCGGTGGCCAGGGCGTGAGCCAGGATACGCCGCTGGCCAATTCATGGGTGCATCTGCGCACGTTGAGGCTCGCCGACGGACCAGATGCGGTGCACCGGCGTCAGGTGGCCAGAACCGAACTGAAAAAATACACCCAGGAGAAGGTGTAGGTCATGAAGGCAATTATAGCCCGGGAATTCGCTCCGCTTGACCGGCTGGAATACGGTGACTGGCCGGAGCCGGAAGCCAAGGGCTCCAATCTGGTCATCGAGGCTGAGGCCATCGGCGTCAACTATCCCGACGGGCTGCTCGTCCAGGGACTCTATCAGGTCAAGCCACCCCTGCCCTTCGTTCCGGGTATGGAGGTGGCGGGAAGGGTCGCCGCCGTCGGCGACAAGGTGAAGGACTTCAAACCGGGCGACCGCGTGGCCGCCATGTCGATGATGGGAACCTACGCGGAAATGGTTGCGGCGCCGGAATCGGCGACCATGAAACTGCCTGATACTATGGACGGCGCCGATGCATGCGCGCTGATGTGTGCTTACGGCACTTCGCACCATGCGCTCAAGCAGCGAGGCAATCTGCGGCCGGGCGAAACACTGTGCGTGCTCGGAGCCGCGGGCGCGACGGGAATTGCGGCGATCCAGATCGGCAAGGCTATGGGAGCAAGGGTGATCGCTGTCGCCTCCACTGCCGAAAAGCGCAAAATCGCCGAAGCCGCGGGCGCGGACATCACGATTGGCTACGACAATCTGAAAGACGCACTCAAGGATGCGACGGAAGGCAAGGGTGTCGACGTCGCATTCGATCCGGTGGGAGGCGAAGCATTCGATGCATTGTCGCGGGCAATGGCCTGGAACGGACGGTTGCTGATCATCGGTTTCGCATCCGGATCCATTCCGCAGTTTCCGGTCAATTTGGCGCTGGTGAAGGGTTACAGCCTCGTTGGCGTGTTCTGGGGCACGTTCACGCGCGTCGAGTCGGATGTCTATGCCGCAAACATGCGCGAACTGGTCGGGTGGTATCTGGAGGGAAAGGTCAAACCGGTGATCGAAGGCCGCTACCCGCTCTCCGAGGCCGCCAAGGTGCTTGGGCGGGTGCTCGGGCGCGGCGCGACCGGAAAGCTGATCCTCGAACCATGAAATTGCAGGAGTCCAAATGAACTTGCCCGCCGAGATGAACGCGCTTTTGCTGAAGGGCGACGGCTATGCAAAGGAGCCGTCAGGCACCGCCCTGGAGGCGATGGCGCCCTATGTCGATATGGGCAGGATCGCCATACCCGAGCCGGGCGACGGACAGGTGTTGATCAAGGTTGCGATTGCCGCAATCAACCCGTCGGACGTGATGTTCATAAAAGGCATGTACGGGCAACCGCGCCATATGGGCCAGCCAGCCGGATTCGAAGGTGTTGGCGAGGTGGTTGCAGCCGGCGGCGAGAACGGCAAAGGTTTGATCGGAAAGAGGGTTGCATTCGCCACCGGACGATCGAACTGGGGAAGCTGGGCGGATTATGCGATTGCCGAAGCAAGCGCCTGCATTCCACTCATGCCCGGCATTTCGGACAGCGACGGCGCGGCGATGATCGTCAATCCGCTGACCGCGCTCGCCATGCTCGACATTGTTCGCGAGGAAGGTGAGAAGGCGTTTGTGCTGAGCGCCGCGGCGAGCCAGTTGTGCAAACTGATGATGGCGGCTGCGAAGGATGCCGGCCTGAGACCCATTGCGGTCGTCAGGCGCGACGACCAGGGCGATATCCTTAAGGCCGCGGGCGCCGCACATGTGCTGAACGCCAATGGGGAAGAATTCAACCGGCAGCTTGCGCAGGTCATGCGCGATGAAAAGCCGCGTATCTTCCTGGATGCTGTCGCGGGACCACTGTCAGCCAGGATTTTCGACGCGATGCCCAAGCGTGCGCGCTGGATCATATACGGCAAGCTCGATCCGGCGACGATGCCTGTGCTCCAGCCGGGCCAGCTGATCTTCATGGACAAGAAGATCGAGGGATTCTGGCTTACCGCATGGATGCGCACAGTCGATCCCAAGCGGCGCCTTGAGGTTGTCATGGAAGCACAAAAGCGCTTTGCCGACGGAAGCTGGAAAACCGATGTGACAAGTGTCGTGCCGCTCGACGAAGCAATGGACCGCGTGGCGGCCGAACTCGCAAAGCCAAACGGAAAGGTATTCATAAAGCCCGGAGACTAGAACCTTGTCGGAACCGCGCGCTGTTGCCCACGGTGGCGCGGCCGCTATAACTTGAAACCAATCAAATGGCGGCAATGAACCGCCATCATAACCAGGGATCGGGAGGAGATTTCTTGGACATTTTGCAACTGCTGGTCAGCGGACTGGCGAACGGCTGCGTCTACGGCCTGATCGCGCTCGGCTTCGTGATCATTTACAAGGCGACAGAAGCGGTCAATTTCGCGCAGGGCGATTTCATGATGCTCGGCGCCTTCGTCACGCTCGGCCTAACCAACGATCAGTTCATGAACCTGCCGTTCTGGTTTTCTGTCCCGGCCGCCATCCTTATCATGGGCGTGTTCGGCTATCTGCTCGACATGATCGTGCTGAGGCGGATGTTCGGCCAATCGCAGATCGCGGTCGTGATCCTGACCATCGCGCTCGGCTTCGTATTGCGTTTCGCAGCCGGTTTCATCTGGGGCCACGAGCCGATATCGCTGCAATCGCCTATAGCGGGCAAAGACGTGGCGTTCGGCGGGCTTGTGCTCGGGCTGGACGAGGTTTCGGTCATCGTTGTCACCGTGGTGCTGACGATAGCGATCTACCTGTTTTTCAACCGCTCAAAGCTCGGCGTCGGCATGCAGGCCGCATCGCAGAACCAGCTAGCCGCCTACTACATGGGAATACCCGTCAAGCGCATTCACTCGCTGACCTGGGCGCTGGCGGGCATGCTGGCGGCGGTCGCCGGCATTCTGTTTGCCTCGAAAGGCTCGATTGAGCCGGCGATCGGGCTTCTCGGCATCAAGGCTTTCGCTGCCGCTGTCATCGGCGGCTTCGGTTCGCTTCCGGGCGCGCTGCTGGGAGGCATCATCATCGGGGTCATCGAGCCGTTCGCCTCGCGATTCATCGAGGCGGGTTATTCGCAGGTGGCGCCGTATCTGCTGCTGTTCCTGATCCTGGTGTTCCGGCCGCACGGAATTCTTGCCCAAGTGCACAAGAAGAAGGTGTGAAAAAGCATGCGCACCGTCTTCAAGACCTCCTACGACGCCGACATCAACTACTTCCGGCACGGCACGCAGGCCTTCTGGTACCTGCTGCTGCTGGCGATCATGATCATCGTGCCTTTTATCACCGATCTGTTCCTGCTCGGCGAAATGACCAATCTGCTGATCTGGTCGCTGGCCGGCATGGGCCTGATGGTGCTGGTCGGCCATACCGGTCAGGCAAGCCTTGGCCATGCAGCGTTCCTCGCCATCGGCTGCTACGCCAATACGTTGTTGCAGGAATTGCTCGGACTGCCGTTCATTGTCGCGTTTCCGCTTGCCGGGTTGATCGCCGGTTTCGCGGGCGTGCTGCTGGCCATCCCGACCACCAAGCTGCACGGGATTTATCTCGCTATCGCGACGCTTGCGATATCGATCCTGATCGAGGATTTCATCATCATCGCGGAACCGCTGACCGGAGGCGTGACAGGGCTCGCCGCGCCGACGATCAACATCTTCGGCCTCGAGATCGACCGTTATCTGACGCCGAACCGTTTCTACTGGCTGGTGCTGGCTGTCGTGGTGCTGACTGTTCTCGGATACCGCAACCTGCTGCGCTCGCCGCTAGGCCGGTCCTTTGCCGCGGTGCGCGATTCCGAGGTTTCCGCCCAGGCGATGGGCGTCAATGTCGCGCGCACCAAAGCGGCCGCGTTCGGCATCTCCACCGCGGTTACGGGTCTGGCTGGCGCGCTGATGGGCCAGTTCGCCGGCTTCTTCAACAACGAGACGTTCACGATCCTGATCTCCATCCAGTTGCTGCTGATGATCGTCATCGGCGGGCTTGGCACAATCCACGGTGCGTTTCTCGGCGCCATCGTGGTATCGCTGCTGCCTCCGGGGCTTGCGATCACGCGCGATCTGGCGGGCGAGGTATTCGGTGCGGGTTCGGTTGCCATCCCCGGTCTCGAATCGGCGATTTTCGGCGTGATCCTGATCCTCTTCATCCTGTTCGAGCCGATGGGCATTTACGGGCGGTGGTTCAAGATAAGGACATTTTTCTCGCTGTTCCCGTTCTACCGGCGAGACATGTTCCGCCGCCAGAAAAGCTATCTGAAGACGGAGCGGATGCGATGAGCCTTCTGGAATTCGATCGGGTCACGCTCAAATTCGGCGGCGTCGTCGCGGTCAACGACGTTTCCTTCGAGGTGGAGGAAGGCGAGGTTTTCGCGCTTGTCGGACCCAACGGCGCCGGCAAGTCAACGGTCTTCAACCTGATTTCGCGATTCTACGATCCATTCGAGGGCGATATCCGGTTCGATGGCGAGAGCCTGCTGATGCATCCGCCGCATGACATCGCCAAGCTTGGCATCGCTCGCACGTTCCAGAACATCGAGCTGTTCGAGCAGGCGACCGTGCTGCAGAATCTTTTGGTCGGCAGGCACCGTCACCGCCATTCCAACATCCTCACCGAAATCCTGTTCACGCCCTTCGTGCGCAACGAGGAGCGACGGCATCGCGAAGCGGTCGAGAAGGTCATCGATTTCCTCGACCTTCAGGCCTACCGCGACCAGTTCATCTCCGGCCTGCCATATGGCGTGCGCAAGGTGGTGGAAATGGGACGTGCGCTGGCGATCGAGCCGCGACTGCTGCTGCTCGACGAACCGGCATCAGGCCTCTCCGTGGAGGAGACGCAGGACGTGGCCTTCTGGATCGAGGATATCAAGAAACAGATGGGCATCACGGTACTGATGGTCGAACACGACATGCATCTTGTCTCGTCGGTGTCGGACCGGGTGCTGGCGCTCGCCGACGGAAAGACACTGGCGCTCGGAACGCCGACGGAGGTGCAGAACCATCCGGCGGTCATCGAGGCCTATATCGGCGGCGGCGACGAGGAGGAGAATGCGGCATGAGCGTTGCGGCTGCCGAAAGCAATAAGACGAAGGCGCCGGCCCGCGATCTAGTGCTGGACATCAAGAATCTCGAGAGCTTCTACGGGCCTATCATGGCGATCCGCGGCGTCAGCGTCGAAGTCAGAAGGGGGCAGATCGTGACCGTGCTAGGCGCCAACGGCGCGGGCAAGACAACGTTGCTGAAGACTGTTTCTGGCGTCATGAACCCGGAAAAGGGCGAAATCATCTATCAGGGCAAGGACATCGCCGGCGCGGAACCCGACGCTGTGGTGCGCGCCGGCATCGCCCATGTGCCAGAAGGCCGCGAGGTTTTTCCGCTACTGACCGTGGAAGAGAACCTGATGATGGGCGCCTATGTCCGAAAGGATTCCGGAGCAATCGCTGCCGACAAGGAAATGGTGTTCTCCTATTTCCCCATTCTGAAGGAACGGCGCACACAGGCGGCGGGAACGCTTTCCGGCGGGCAGCAGCAGATGCTTGCCATCGGGCGCGGTCTGATGGCGCGGCCTTCGGTGATGCTGCTCGACGAACCGAGCCTCGGTCTTTCGCCCATACTGGTGAAGGAGATTTTCGGGATCATCCGCCGCTTGAACCGGGAACAAAATGTCACAATGATGCTGGTCGAACAAAACGCCAAGGTTGCGCTCGAAGTCGCCGATTACGGCTACGTGATGGAGCTTGGCCGCATCGTGATGGCCGATGACGCCAAGAAACTGATGCAATCGAAGGATATCCAGGAATTCTACCTGGGCGTTCAGGAAGAAACGCAGCGCGGACAAAAGCGCTGGAAACAGAAAAAAACCTGGCGCTAACCCAAACCGGCAAGCCACGACTGGAGGAGTGACATGACACTGGCCGAGAAAATACCGCCGCAACAGACGGTCGACGGCTACAGTTTCAACAAGGATCTTTCCAAAGGTCCGTATTTCTTCGATGGCTGCGACACGCTGGTCAAGCTGTTCCGGCAGCGGTGCGAAGAGCTGAAGGATCGCGTCGCCCATCGCGAAAAGGACTATGGGATATGGCTCTCCTACAGTTGGAAGGATTTCTACGATCACGCCCGGCTGATCGGACTGGGGCTGGTGGCGCTTGGTCTGAAGCGCGGCGAAGTGGTGTCGATCCTTTCCGAAGACAACAAGGAATGGATATATTGCGATCTGGGCATTCAATCGGTCGGCGGCATCGCATCGGGCGTCTACACAACAGATTCAGCGAGCCAGCTCGAATATCTGGTCAACGATTCGGACAGCCGCTTCCTCTTCGTCGAGAACGACGAGCAGCTCGACAAGTATCTGGAGATCAAGAGCAAAACTCCCGGCCTGTCGAAGGTCATTGTCTACGACCGGGACGGGCTGCACGATTTTTCCGACGACAAGGTCATTTTCCTGGACGACCTTTACCGGATAGGCCGCGAATTCCTGAAGGAAAATCCGGATCGTTTCGAGGAGGAAATCGCCAAATCGAAACCCTCCGATACTGCGCTGCTTATCTATACTTCCGGCACCACAGGCCCGCCCAAGGGCGCAATGATCAGTCATCAGAACATAATCGCGGTAATTGCCGGTATAGTGCTGGCGCTACCTGCCCATCCTGATGACGAGCAGGTTTGCTTTCTGCCATTATGCCACATAGTCGAACGGCTGATTAGCGTGTTCACGCCGATCGGCATGCGCTCGACCGTCAATTTCGCCGAAAGCCTGGAAACCGTGTTCGACAATGTCCGCGAAGTAGGGCCGCACGTCTTTACGGCGGTTCCGCGTGTCTGGGAAAAAATCTATTCCCGCGTCTCGATCATGGCGAGCGAGGCGACCCCTCTCGGCCGATGGGCCTACAAGCAGGCGGTCAAATCCGGCATGGCGAGGGCCGAAGCACTGGAAAACCGGGATCCCGTTCCGCTAGTTACCGAGGTTTCCTACCGGTTCTGGGATTTTGTCCTGCTCAAAAACCTGCGGCGCATGCTTGGCCTGCACCGGCTGCGCCGCGGCACCTCGGGTGCGGCGCCGGTCTCTCCCGATTTGCTGAAATGGTACAAGGCAATCGGCGTTACGGTTCTTGAAGGTTACGGCATGACGGAAAGCTCGGGCGTCATATCGGTCAACAGGATGGATCGCTGCAAAATCGGCAGCGTCGGCCTCTGCGGCCCGGGCGGCGAACTGCGCATCGCGCCGGGCGGTGAGATTCAATACCGGGGCCCTAGTGTATTCCAAGGCTACTGGAACAAACCGGACAAAACGGCAGAGACAATCGTTGACGGCTGGCTGCATACCGGCGATGTCGGCAAAATC
>JBFIBB010000053.1:0-15989 GCA_041582695.1 Rhizobiaceae bacterium | reverse complement strand
GTCTCGCGGCATTCGGCGCGTCTGAAAAGCGCCGTGTCGCGCAATCTCGACCGCTCGCGCCAGGCCTTGCGATCCGCCGCGCGCGCCCTGCCGTTGCCCGATCAGTTGCTGGCGCTGCCCCGCCGCGGTTTCGACGAATACTCGGCCCGGCTGGCCCGGGCGCTGGAAACAGGCACCGGCCGCAAGCGCGCCGATCTCGCCGCCATCAGGCTCAATCCGGCGCTGCTGTCGCGGCTGCTGCGCGAACGGCGCGGCGCGTATGCGGCGCTTTCCGCGCGGGTCCGGCCCGAGCCGCTTGGCGAAAGGCTAAGAAGCCAAACCGAGCGGCTGGTCCAGCTTGCTACACGCATGGACCGCGCCTCCCGGCTGACGCTCGATAACCGCAAGCGCGCGGTGTCGGAAAAGAGCCGTCTGCTGTCTTCGCTCGCTTATCCGGCGGTGTTGAAGCGCGGCTACGCGATCGTGTCCGATGCGACCGGCAATGCGCTGATGCGCGCGGCCGATGTCGAGCCCGGCGCGGCGCTGTCGTTGCAATTCGCAGACGGAACGGTCGGCGCCACGGCCGACGGCCCCGGCGGTTCGGCGTCGAAACCGGAAAAACCGGCCCGCAAGCGCGGCGATGGCGGCGGCCAGCAATCGCTTTTCTGAACCGCTCTAAAGGACCGTCCGTTCCAGAAACCAGTAGGCGCCGACCAGCGCGATGAAAGACGAGGCAGGGATGGAGATGGCGCTGCGGTACCAGTGTCTACCGCCAAACCAGTAACCGACCAGCGCGAACGCGATCGCGATCACGGTCAACTGCCCGATCTCGACGCCGACATTGAAACCGATCAGCGCCGAGACGAAGGTCGCGTCGGGCAGGCCGAACTCGCCGAGCACGCTGGCGAAACCGAGCCCGTGCAGCAATCCGAAGCCGAAAACCACCACCGGCCGCCAGCGCATCAGCTTGTCCGAGAAAATGTTTTCCACCGCCACATAGACGATCGAAAGTGCGATCACCGGTTCGACGATCGTTGCCGGAACCGACACGTAGCCGAGCGAGCTCAGCGCCAGCGTTACCGTATGCGCCACGGTGAAGGCGGAGACCTGCCAAAACAGCGGTTTCAGCCGCGCGGCCAGGAAAAACAGCCCGAGCACGAACAGCACATGGTCCAGCCCCTTCGGCAGAATATGGTCGAAGCCGACGGCGCAATAGCGGAGGAACGTCTCCAGAGCGCCTTTTTGCCCGCCGCCGGCGAGCGCGATCGGCTCGCTTGTCTGGCCACCTTCCAGATAGCCGTCATAGGGCTTGTCGACTCCCATCTGCCGGATCACCAGAGCGCCGTAGGCCGCAATCCAGCCGACGCGGACGGTCGTAGCCCCGGAGGGCAGCGCCGCGCGGAACGTGATTTTCGAGATTCGCGTGATTTCGCGGTCGCCCGTTTCCGGAATCTGCAGCGCGGTCAGTTCGGGCGTCAGCGCGGTTCCATCGGCGTCGAGCGTGATGTTCGCCGCCATCGTCGGCCAGAACGCGCGGAAACGCCGTTCGAGTTCGGCCGGGCCGAGCGCGCGCAGTTCATCGTAACTTGCCGCCTGTGGGGCCTCGTTCGTGTCCGATACCGCCGAAAGGTCGATGCCGGCCACCAGCCCTTCGATATTGAGCCTGACATCCATCGTCAGAACGCCGTTTTCGTCGCTCAGATCGGCAATCGAAGGCAGCACCTCGTGGGCCGTTGCCGCGCAGATCATCAGCCACAGCGCGGCCGCGCTTGACACGAACCGGCTGAGCGCCATCTTGACCCCTTTAGTCCAACGGTTGAAACGGCCCGTGCGCATTCTGCTCCTCTTCCTGATCCTCTTGATCAACCCGGCATCGGCCCACGAATTGTGGATCGAACCCCTCGATTACCAGCCGCCGGCGAACGGCAGGGTTGCCGCCAACATAGTCAACGGCCAGCTCTTCGACGGCTTCCGGCTCGCTTTTATTCCGCGCAACATCGTTTCCTTCAAACTCTATTCCGGCAGCCGCGAAGCCGCGGTCGAAAGCAGGATTGGCGACATGCCAGCACTCGATCAGGCGCCTCTCGGAGACGGATTGCATGTCGTAGCCTACCAATCGACCCCGACCTTGCTAACGTACACGGAATTCGAAAAGTTTCAGTCCTTCGTCCAGCACAAGGATTTTGCCTGGGCACTGGAAAGGCATCGAGAAAGGGGACTTTCGCAGGAGCGTGTCAAGGAGGTCTATACCCGCTTCTCGAAATCGCTGATCGGCGTGGGCGGGGGTGCCGGAAATGACCGCTCCCTTGGTCTCGAGACCGAATTCGTTGCGCTCGACAATCCCTATACCGGCGACCTCGCCGGCGAGTTCCGCGTGCGCCTGACCTATCGCGGCGAGCCGCGAGCCGGCGCGCAGGTGGAGCTGTTCGAGAAGGCGCCCGGCGAGAAGGAGGGGGTGGTTACATTTCATCGCGCCGATGAAAACGGCGTTGCCACGCTGCCGGTTAAACCCGGCCTGGAATACATGATCGATGCGGTGGTATTGCGCGAGCCCGACGACCGGACGGTAGCGGAAAACGGCGCCGAATGGGAATCGCTGTGGGCCAACATGACCTTCGCGGTGCCGGCGGTCAGGCCGTAACGCCATATCGGGTCTGCATGTCTGGCAAATGGTACGGTTGGGTGGATTCGAACCACCGACCTTTGGAGCCACAATCCAACGCTCTAACCAACTGAGCTACAACCGCATGTCCGTGACCGGCTCAGCCCGTGAAATACGGAACCGGCGCTGCAAATGCAAGCGCCGTTTTGCCTCGTTCGCGGAGTAGCCATCGGGTTGCGGACATGAAAAAAGCCGGGGGGAGGAGGTCCCGGCTTTTCTCATTTGAACCGGCAATTACCAATTACGCACCGGTTCCGGAAGACTGGCGCCGCCCTGGGAGGAGGAGTGGGCGTGCGCCAGCCTGTCTCTATGTCGTTCAGGCGGCTTTGAATTCAGCCAATGTCTTGGAGTAGACGTCCTTGACCGGCTTGAAGATGTCTTCGAAAGCCTTGGTCGAAGCAGCCTGGAGCTCCTTCAGCTGATCGGCGGTTGCCTCGGCCTGCTTGCGGGCAAAGGCGGTCTGCAGCTCGAAGAAATTCGGCAGCGTGGTGACGCTTGCCAGCGCTTCGAGGTGGTCGAAACCGGCCTCGGTATTGGCGCGCATGACGGCGATTGCCTTCAGCGAGAACTCGTTGCCGGCCGATTTGGCGGTCTCGAAGGACTCTTCGATCGCCTTCTGGGCAGCTTCGGCATTGTCCTTGATCTTGGCGTAGGCCTGGGTCGACTGCTCGATGCCCTTCTCGGCGATCTCGCGGATCTGGTCGCTGGCAGCGGCGGTGTCAAACGCCGGGAAATTCACAACATCATCGGTTTTGGCGGTTTTGGCCATGGTCGTCATCCTTTGTGCTTGTGCCCGTCCTTGGGTTATCCCGGGCTTGGATGGACCTTATATAGTGCAAGGAATTGTGCATTGCAACATTTATTTTGCACTGCACAAAATCCGGTCTGCAAATTAACCACGGAACCACAATGATCGCCCGTTTGCTGCGGTGTTTGTGGACGGCGGCCCGCGTTCGAATTATTAACAAAGCGTAAAGACTAATTCTGCTGCCGGCCCGCGGGACAGCGGGTGTGTCCGGCGGCGTGGTATTTGAGTGTAATGGACGGATCTGCCGCATGACCAACGGCGCCTATTCCTTCATCGATGTCGCCGTGCTGGACGGGGTGCGCGGGCATTTTGCCGCCGGCGATCCGCTTGTGCTTCTGTCGTCGGACTTGAACACGCTTCTGTGGGTCAACGGCGCCGGCGCCGCCCTCATGGGTTACGACGACATCGAAACGGCGATGGGCACACCCTTCGACCTCGGCATCAATGTGCGCCGGCAGATCGGGGCGACGCGCGGCTTTCCTTTCCTCGAGACTGCCAGTCCGGTGACGATCCGCCTGCAAAGCGGGCTCAACAGCAAACCGCTGTCATGCATGGCGAGCAGCATCTCCTTGCCGGATGGCGCGACCGGCATACTCCTGACCGTGCCGGGAACGGTGCCTGCCGGCCTTGATTCGGCACGGTTGGCCGCGCGCGCCATCGCCGGAATAAACGCCAAAGGCCACTTCGCCGCGCTGATCGGTCCTGATGGCGAAGTCATAGCCGCCAGCAAGGGATTTTCCGAACTCGGCATTGCACCCGCCACCTTTCGGGGCATGGTGAGCCGGGTTGATCACGAAAGCGACCGCCTGGTCAAGCGCATGGTGCCGGCTGGCGATGGCGAGATCGCGGCGGGCATGGGCCGGCTGGTTGACGACCCGGCGCTGCACTTGCTGATCGCGGTCGACGAGGCAGCATTCGAGGCCGCCTCCGCCAAACGCGAAGCTGGCCGGGCGGCGGAACGGCAGCGGCAGGATGAACTCCCGGCGCATGAAGAACACCTGCCCGGACCGGCCGCAAACCCGGCCGCCGAAATCGAATCCGGAAAGCATGCCGGTCTTCCGGAAGGCCGCGAAACGAAACCGCACGCGGGATACGCGGATCTGGCCCCGCCCGGCCAAAGCGGGACCCCCAAACCGCCACAGCCGGGCCGGTCGGCATCTGATGATCAGAAATTCGTGGCGCCGGCCAAGGCTGACAACGCCGCGCCTTCGGCGCTTTCGGGCGCCGATGCGGTGCGTTTCGTCTGGCGCACGGACCCGCAAGGCCGGTTCAGCGAAATTTCCGCGGAGTTCTGTGCTGCGGTCGGGACACCGATGCAGGACATCGTCGGCCACAGCTTTGCCGAGGTCGCGAAACGGCATGGCATCGACCGCGATGGCGAGATTGCCGGGCTGCTCGCCCGCCGCGATACCTGGTCGGGCCGGTCGGTCCTTTGGCCACTGGACGGCGCCGGGAAGCGGGCGCCGGTGGATCTGGCGGCGCTGCCTGCCTATTCGCGCGACCGGGTATTTGAAGGTTTCCGCGGTTTCGGGGTTATCCGGCTGAGCGAAGCTGTCGCAGGCGACATGCATGAAACCGGCGCGTCGGCGGATCAGGCCTTGACGGAATCCGCGCCGACCAGCGAACCGCGAGGCCAGCTTTCCGGGGAAGTTTCCGGTATCGAATCAAGCCCGCGCCATGACGATCCGTTTCTGGGCGAGAAGCCGGCGATCGAAATGGCGCCGACGCCGGAACGCCGCGACAGCGACAAGGTCATCAGGCTGGCGGCGCATCGCGAGCGCCAGGCCGGTGGCAGGTTGTCTGAGACCGAGGAATCGGCTTTCCGCGAAATCGGACAGCGTCTGAAAGAGGATCAAGAGCCATCCGGCGAAAATCCTCCCGCCGCCGGGAAACCCGAAAACAGGATGGCGGAAACGGCCGCGGCAGACGATGCCGCAAGCGAGCCCGCCGAACCTGCGGAAGGCGCTGAACGCCAGGTTGCGCCAGCAGACGACGGGGCCGAGAAGACCAGGGCTGTAAAGCCGGCAAACGACGCCGGCAAGCCGGAATTCGCCACCCATGGATTTCTGCCCTCGGCATTCGCCGGGCGAACGGACTGGCCGCAGGGCGGCTCCGACATCTCGATTCTGGAACAGCTCCCTGTGGCGGTGCTGGTCCGGTCCGGCGACACGCTGCACTACGCCAACCCGGAGTTCCTGAAACTCACCGGATACGCGTCGATCGAGGAACTGGCGCATGCCGGCGGTTTCGACGTGCTGTTTGCGGGCCCGGATGGCCTGGCCGACGAGAGTGACGAAAGTGCGCGCCCGGCGATGCGGCTGGTAACCAGGGAAGGTGCGGAAAAGCTGTGCGAGGCCTATCTGCGCTCGGTGCGCTGGGAGGACCACCGCGCACTGATGCTGGCGATTCGGCCGTCGCCCTTCCTGTCGCCGCCGATGGCGGGTCCCGATACGCGCCATGAGGATCTTTCCGGCAGGGTCGAGGAACTGAGCGCCATCCTCGACACGGCGACCGACGGGGTAGTGCTGCTGACCGGCGGCGGTGTTATCAGGTCGCTCAACCGGTCGGCCGAGGCGCTGTTCGGCTTTGAATCCGACGAGCTTGCCGGCAAGCCGTTTACCTCGCTGTTTGCGGTCGAAAGCCAGAAATCGGCGAGCGACTACCTTGCAGGCCTGTCCGGCCCGGGCGTGGCCAGCGTTCTCAACGACGGCCGCGAGGTAATCGGCCGCGAGGCGCAGGGCCGTTTCATTCCGCTGTTCATGACGATGGGCAGACTGCCCGAGGATCGAGGCTACTGCGCCGTGATGCGCGATATCACGCAGTGGAAACGCGCCGAGGAGCAGCTTACCCAGGCGCGCGGCCAGGCCGAAAAGGCATCCTCGCTGAAGACCGAATTCCTCGCTCGCATAAGCCACGAGGTGCGTACGCCGCTGAATGCCATTATCGGCTTTTCCGAACTGATGATGGACGAGAAATTTGGCCCGATCGGCAACGAGCGCTACCGCGACTACCTGCGCGACATAAACCGTTCCGGCAATCATGTTCTGGATCTGGTCAACGATCTGCTCGATATCTCGAAGATCGAGGCCGGCGAGCAGGAAATGGACTTCGAATCCGTATCCCTCAACGACGCCCTCGCCGACACGGTTGCGATGATGCAGCCGGACGCAAACCGCGAGCGGGTCATCATCCGCTCCAGTTTTGCCTCCAATCTTCCCGACGTTGTCGCCGATCTGCGCAGCATCAAGCAGATCGCGCTCAATCTGCTGTCGAACGCGATCCGGTTCACTCCGGCGGGAGGCCAGGTCATCGTTTCGACCGCCTATGACCTGTCGGGCGACGTGATCATGCGGGTCCGCGACACGGGCATCGGCATGACCCGCAACGAGGTCGAGCAGGCGCTCAGACCGTTCAAGCAGATCACGTCGCTGAAGAAGCGGCGCAACGACGGGACCGGCCTCGGCCTGCCGCTGACCAAGGCGATGGTCGAGGCGAACCGGGCCGCGTTCTCCATCGAATCCAAGCCGGACGAGGGCACGATAGTCGAAATTGTCTTCCCGTCGACGCGCGTTCTCGCCGATTGAGCGGCTGCCATTTCGGCGGCCGTCATTGACCTGACCGCGAAGGCGGCTCATATGCGCCCGGGATGTTTCAGTTGAGAGAAAAGCGATCCGGATGGTGACTGATCCGCTGAATTCGCCAGCCGGGTCCACGCCGGTAAGGGCGCCGGGCCATCCCGCGCTTCTGGCGGTGACCGTCGCGATCGTGCTGATCGTGGCGCTTCCGGTGCTGACCATCGCCCAGACCGCCCTTTCGGGAAGCGGCGAGGACTGGCCCCATCTGATAGACAATGTTTTGCCGCGCTCGGTGGTGACGACGCTGATCCTCATGTCGCTCGTCGGGTGCCTGACCGCGTCGATGGGCATCGTAAGCGCCTGGCTGATCATGGCGTATGACTACCCGTTCCGCCGGTTCCTCGCATGGGCGCTGGTGCTGCCGCTGGCGATACCCACCTATCTGGCCGCCTATGCGTTCGCCGAGTTCTTTCACTTTACCGGCCCGGTGCAGACTGCCATCCGCACGCTTTTCGGCTTTCAATCGGCGCGCGATTACTGGTTTCCCGACATCCGCTCCACCGGTGGCGCGGCGATCGTGCTCTCGGCGGTGCTCTACCCTTATGTCTATCTGACCTGCCGTGTGGTGTTTCTGTTGCAGGGACGCAATCTTGCCGATGTGGCGCGCACGCTTGGCGCAGCGCCGCTACGGGTGTTCGTGCGGATATTCCTGCCGGTTGCGCGCCCGGCCATTGCCGCGGGCGTCGCGCTCGTTCTGATGGAAACCATCAACGACATCGGCGCTGCCGAATATCTGGGCGTCCAGACGCTGACACTCTCTGTCTATACGACGTGGCTCAACCGCGGCAGCATCGAGGGCGCGGCGCAGATCGCGCTCGTCATGCTGGCGCTGGTTTTCCTTCTGCTGGCGGGCGAACATTGGGCGCGCCGGCGCCAGCGCTACTACCAGACCCGCACCATGCACCTGAAATCGCCGCCGCTGCGCCAGAAGCTGTCGGGATGGCGCGCCGCGCTTGCTTTGTTTGCGACGCTTATGCCGGTGCTGTTCGGATTTGCGGTTCCCGTCTACGTGCTCGGTGACTACGCCGTTGTCCGCAGCCGGCAATTGTTCGATCCCGTTCTGCTGTCAGCGCTCGGAAATTCCGTCTTTACCGCGGCAATGGCCGCGTTGGTTGCCATCGCAACCGTTCTGGTTCTGCTATACGCCGCGCGCCTGTCGAGAACCCGCCTGCAATCGGTTCTCGCCCGCCTCAGTGTCACCGGATACGCAATGCCGGGCACGATCCTGGGCTTCGGACTGCTCTACGCGCTGGCGGCGATCGACAACCGTGTCGATGCGGTCCTCCGCTCCGCCTTCGGCGTCTCGTCGGGCCTTTTGCTGTCGGGTACCGTAACCGCCGTCATACTTGCCTGTTCGATACGTTTTCTGGCTCTGGCCGACGGCGCCATCCGTTCCGGTCTCGAAAAACTTCCGCCCAATCTCGACGAGGCGGCGCGCAGCCTCGGGCGAACGCCATCGCAAAGCGCTTCCGACGTGCTGCTTCCGCTGTTGCGCCCGGCCATTGCCACGGCGGCGATCCTGGTCTTCGTCGATACCGTCAAGGAATTGTCGGCGACCATCGTGCTCCGCCCCTTCGGTTTCGACACCCTTGCGACCTATGTCTATGAAAACGCCTCTCGCGGCGTCGTCCAGGATGGCGCGGTCGCCGCGCTGCTGATCATCGCAACGGCATTGGTGCCGGTTGCGGTGTTGTCGAGGGCATTGATGCGCGACCGCGCCGACTGACCCGGCTTATGGACAAAAAAATGGGGCGCTCCAGGTTCTGAAGCGCCCAATTGAAAAAAACTGCTGTCACGTCGGGTTAGGGCTCTAGAAAACTTGCCCCGGCTCGGTTCCGGTTGCGGACTGCGTCCTTTGGTCGATCCGAGATAACCATGTGGCAGGTTAACAGAACCTTACCGGCATGGTTCCGAGTTTAGACAAGTGTGCCATAAACGAATACTAGGTAAATTTCCGCGCAGGGATTCGTTAACCATGGCCGGTTCAATGCCGGCGGTTCGTTTCCGCCTATGATTTGAGCTCTTCCAGGTTCTCGAAAAGCGCCAAAGCCTCGGGGTTTGCGAGCGCTTCCTTGTTCTTCACCGGCCTTCCGTGAACGACATCGCGCACGGCCAGTTCGACGATCTTGCCGGATTTCGTCCGCGGAATGTCGGCCACCGCAATCACCTTCGCGGGCACGTGCCGAGGGCTCGCTCCGGTCCTGATTTTCTGGCGGATCGCCTGCACCAGCGCATCGGTCAGTTTCACGCCCCCGGCAAGCCGGACGAACAGCACGACCCTGACGTCGTCCTCCCAGTCCTGTCCGATGCACAGCGCCTCGGCGATCTCCTCCATCTGCTCGACCTGATTGTAGATCTCGGCCGTGCCGATGCGGACGCCGCCCGGATTGAGCGTTGCGTCCGACCGGCCGTGGATGATCAGCCCGCCATGAACCGTCTTCTCTGCGAAATCGCCGTGGCACCAGACATTGTCGAAACGTTCGAAATAGGCCGACCGGTATTTGGCGCCATCCGGATCATTCCAGAAGGCGATCGGCATCGACGGAAACGCCTTGGCGCAGACCAGTTCGCCCTTCTCGCCGGTAACCGGCTTGCCGTCGTCGTCCCAGACATCGACCGCCATGCCGAGCCCCGGCGCCTGAATCTCGCCGCTCCACACGGGCAAGACTGGCACGCCGAGGACGAAACAAGAGACGATGTCGGTGCCGCCTGAAATCGACGCCAGATGCACATCCGCCTTGATGCCGTCATAGACGAACTCAAATCCTTCCGGCGACAGCGGCGAGCCGGTCGAGGCAATGGCCCGGACAGTGCCGAGATTGTGGCTGTCGCGGGGTCTCAGCCCCGCCTTGCGCACCGCGTCGATGAACTTGGCCGAGGTCCCGAAGAAGGTCATCTTCTCGCGCTCCGCCAGATCGAAGATCACGTTGCCGTCGGGATGGAACGGCGAACCGTCGTAGAGCAGCAGGGTTGCGCCGCAGGCAAGGGCGGAGGCCAACCAATTCCACATCATCCAGCCGCATGTGGTGAAATAAAAAACCCGGTCGCCGTCGCGGATGTCGCAATGCAGCACCTGTTCCTTGCGGTGCTGGATCAGCGTACCGCCGGCGGAGTGGACTATGCATTTGGGGACACCGGTCGTGCCCGACGAGAAAAGGATGTAGAGCGGGTGGGAGAACGGTAGGCGCTCGAATGTCACTGGGCGGGTCTCGAAACCGGACATCGCCTGCTGCAATGTCGCAGCGACGGGTATGGTTCCGGCAGTATCCGGTGCGATCCCGAGATAGTCGACGATCAACGCGCGCCGCACGGTCGGCAGTTTTTCGAGAACCGCGGCGATTTTCGCGCCTGTCTCGATCCGCTTGCCGCTGTACCAGTAGCCGTCGCATCCGATGAAAATCACCGGCTCGATCTGCCCGAACCGGTCTAGAATGCCCCGTTCGCCGAAATCCGGAGAACAGGAAGACCAAACCGCTCCGATCGAAGCCGCCGCCAGCATGCATGCGATCGTTTCGGGCATGTTGGGCATCATGGCTGCGATCCGGTCACCGGCCTTTACGCCTTCCCGCATCAGGAATTGCTGCAGCCGCGACACCATCGCATGGAGGTCGTCCCAGGACAGGCGCCGCGACACCTTGTCTTCGCCCTGGAAAACCAGCGCGTCGCCGCCGCCGGTCTTGCAAAGCAGGTTCTCGGCGAAATTGATCCGCGCGTCCGGAAAAAACGAGGCGCCCGGCATGCGATCGCCGTTTTCCAGTATCCTGCTGCCCTTCTCGCCCCGGATTCCGGTAAAATCCCATACCAGATCCCAGAAGCCTTCACGGTCACCAACCGACCATTCATGCAGTTCGCCGTAGTTGCCGACGGGTTTCGATGTGTGTTTTGCCGCCTCGGCGGAAAATCCGGTGATCGCGGCGGCCTTGATCACGGACGGTGGCGGCGTCCACAAAGGCGCTGAATTGTTCATCGATCCCTCCCTGGCTGGCATTCCCGCGTCTTTGCACACGGATCGCGGCGAGGGCAAGGGTGAAGCGCCTTTGTGCCGGATCCGTGCCTGTCCTGTGCGCAACCACCGGCCAGTCCCGGCAATCCCTTGAAAAGCCACAACCTTGCGGTAAACCGGTAAAACCGTACCGGGCGCGCCACCAGATAGCGGGGTAATATGACATCACGACTCGCCAAACGCAGCCTGACCGCGCTCATTGCCGTGGTGGTTGTCGGTATTGGCCTTGTCGTCGCCCTGCCGTTTATCGCCTCCACCCAGATCGTCAGGGACCGGATTGCGCGCGAATTCGGCATATGGAGTGGCTACAGGGTCTCACTCGGCGGAGCGCCGAAGATCGAAGTATGGCCGACGATCCGGGCCGAACTGCCGAACGTCGTGCTGTCCGGCTGGGGCGCCGGAGAGGGTCAACCTGTTCTGACAAGCGAAAGGGTCGATATCGACCTGTCTGCGATAGCCGCGCTTCGCGGCAAGATCGTTCCGGTACGCGTGCGGTTTACCCGTCCCTTGCTTCGGGTCACACGTAAAGACGGGCAATTGCCTGTTCCCCAATCTCCGGCGGGCGGGAAGATCAGGCGTGCAATCGAAACTGCGCGCGTTGCGGTCGACGAGAATCCGGTTGAGCCCGACCGCGCGAGCCTGCCCTCCGAATCTTTCGGAACCGTCGAATTCGCCGACGCCACGGTCATCGACGCTGCTGATGACCGTGAACTGCTGACCGGGGTAACCGGCGTACTGGAGTGGCCGAATCTGAACCGCGGTTTGTCGCTGCGGGCGTCCGGAGCGATGAATGGCGAGGCGCTGAAAATCGAGGCCGGCATCAACAATCCGCTGCTGCTGTTTGCCGGCAGCAGCGCCGAAATCTCCCTCGCGCTGGATTCGACGCCGCTCAAGGCCTCTTTCAAGGGATTTGCGGACATCAGGCAGCCGGTTTTCATCGACGGCACGGCGCAGATTTCGACGCCATCGCTCAGAAAACTGCTTGCCTGGACCGGCTCCGACATCGAATCGACTGAAGCGGTCGGCAAGGCATCGCTGTCCGGCCGGATCAAGGGAGAGGTTGGATCGGTCAAAATCGAGGATGCTCAGATTACGGTGGGCGAAAGCCCGGGCATGGGAGTGATCGAAGTGGCGCTTGGTGGCAGTCTGCCGGCCGTTTCGGGTACGCTTGCTTTCGAAAAACTCGACCTCGTTTCATTTCTGTCCGCGCTCGCCATTCTGCCGGCTTCTCCCAACGCCGCGGGCAAATCCAGCCCGCACGAGCCGTTTGGCCAGTTCAATCTCGATCTGCGGCTGTCGGCCCGCAACGCCGCCGCCGGAACGGCCGCACTGACCAGCGTGGCTGCGGCAGTGCAGATCACGGAGAAACTGGCGACATTCGACATCTCCGACGCAACCGGATTTGGCGGTAACATCTCCACCGGGATAAGGATCGACCGTGAACGCGAAAGGGAAACCGGAGAATTCCGTTTTCTGGCTACCGGCATTGACAGCCGCGCCATGGCCGCCGCCGCCGGATTCGAGCGCATGGTGCCGCAGGCCAGAGGCAAGATATCCGTCATTCTCAACGGTCCGCTTGTAACGCCCGGTACCTTTTTCCGGTCGGCAAGCGGCTCGATTTCGGCCACTTTCGACACCGGAACCATAGCCGGCATCGATGTTGCCGCCTTCATGAAGAGAGCCTCCAAGGGTGGTTTTTTCGCACTTGAGGAGGTTGCGGGCGGAACCCTCGCATTCAACCGTGCGGAGTTGAAGGCGTCGGTCGCAAGGGGCGTCGCAACAATCGAAAAGGCCGAAGCCGCCACTGCCGGTGAACTCGTCTCGCTTACCGGCATCGTTCCTTATATAGGCCGCAGCCTGGCGCTGTCAGGCATCATCACGGATACGAAAAACACCGACAAACCACCACCCGCCACGACATTCTTTATCGGCGGCTCCTGGGATGCGCCCTTCATTTCGGCGGTATTGCCGCCTGTGCCGCTCGAGTAGCTGTCGCCCGGACTGGCAGCCGTTGCGCGCCTGCGGATGACATTTAGCCTGCATGACCGTACACTTCGGCGATTCGCAAAAGGGGACGCGGGTGCTGAAAGTCCTGTCGGCGGTCTTCAAGATCGCAGTGGCCTCCCTTATCACGGGCGCGGTGCTTTCCGCGCTCGACATTACAGCGGCGGAGGTGCTCGCCGATCTCGGGCTGACGCCGGAGCAGGTGTTCGGTTTGATGGAGCACGGCGTGACCTGGGCGCTGCCCAACATCGTTCTCGGTTCCATGGTTATTGTCCCGATCTGGTTTGTGATCTATCTGCTGCGGCCTCCACGCGGATAAGTATTTGATCAAAACATGTGTCGATGCTGCGCGGCTTGAGTTTTTGACATCGGATCGCGATGTGCCTTGTGGGCTTTCGCCTTTTGATCAAATTTGCTAGTACGAGTCCGGTTTCAGAAACAATTGGTGCATCATGCCTTCCAAAATACCGGCCGAGCGAGACGCTCGCCGAAGCACAAGAAAACGGACGCCGGCCCATGTGAAGAACCTCCGCGGTGTCAGGAACTGGAGCCAGGTCGGCGACTGGCTTTCGTGGCGCGGCATAGAGGACATCGAGTGCATCACGCCGGATCAGGCCGGGGTGGCGCGCGGCAAGATGATGCCGTCGAGCAAGTTCACCTCCAATACCGCGCTCGCCCTGCCGTCGGCGGTCTTCATGGCTACGATCTCGGGCGATTATCCGGAGGACGGACATGGCTTCACCTATCCGGAGGACGACGGCGACCTGAAGCTTCTGCCGGATCTTTCCACCCTGTCGATCGTGCCATGGGAGACCGATCCGACCGCCCAGGTCATCTGCGACCTGGTGCGCCAGGATGGCGGCGTCGTCGAGTTCTCGCCCCGCAACGTGCTGAAGCGGGTCATCGCCGCATATGCCGCAAAGGGCTGGAAGCCGGTCGTCGCTCCGGAAATCGAATTCTACCTAGTGCGCAAGAATCCGGACCCAGACTATCCATTGGCGCCCCCCGTCGGCCGCTCGGGCCGGCCGATTGGCGGCGGTCAGGGCTATTCGATTGCCGGAATCAACGAGTTCGACGAACTGATCGACGACATCTACCATTTCTCCGAAGCCCAGGGGCTGGAGATCGACACGCTGATTCATGAGGAAGGCGCCGGCCAGCTCGAGATAAATCTCAGGCACGGAGATCCGGTAGAACTGGCCGATCAGGTGTTCATGTTCAAGCGCACGATCCGCGAGGCGGCGCTGAAGCATGACATGTACGCGACCTTCATGGCCAAGCCGATACAGGGCCAGCCCGGTTCGGCGATGCACATTCACCAGTCGATTGTCGATGCGAGGACTGGCGCCAACATATTCACCGACTCCGATGACGGGGAAAGCGACCTGTTCCGGCATTTCATCGGCGGTATGCAGCACTATGTGCCCAAGGCGCTGGTGATGTTTGCGCCCTACGTTAATTCCTATCGCCGCCTGACCCAGGCGGCGTCCGCACCGGTGAATGTGCGCTGGGGATATGACAACCGCACAACCGCCTTCCGGGTGCCGCGCTCGGCGCCCGTTGCGCGTCGCGTCGAAAACCGCATCCCCTCATCAGACGCCAATCCGTATCTCGCGGTGGCGGCGTCGCTGGCCTGCGGTTATCTGGGCATGGTCAACCAGGTGGTTCCCGACGATCCTGTGTCGGGGACGGTCAACGAGGCGGAGATCGAATTGCCGCGAGGCCTGCTCGACGCAGTGTCCAAGTTCGAGGTCGAGGAGAGTTTCAAGGACGTGTTCGGCGAAAGTTTCGTCACCACATACGCAGCGATCAAGCGGGCCGAGTTCGAGACTTTCATGGAGGTCATCAGCCCGTGGGAACGCGAATACCTGTTGTTGAACGTGTAGGCATGACCGCTCCGCTCTATCAAAGCCCGATTTCGCCGGGCTACTCATGGTACGAGGCGACCGCCGGTGAGCGGCCGCAATACCCGCCGCTCAAGGGGGATGCCCGCGCCGATGTGCTTGTCATTGGCGGCGGCTATACCGGTTTGTCGGCCGCTGCGCATCTGGCGCGCAATGGCGTGGACGTAATCGTGCTCGAGGCGCACCGTTTCGGCGACGGCGCATCGGGCCGCAATGGCGGCCAGATGGGCACCGGCCAGCGCGCCTGGCCGGAAGAGCTGGAAGAGGAATTGGGGCTTGAGCGGGCGAAAGCCCTTTTCGGTCTGGCCGAAGAGGCCAAGGCGCATCTGATGGAGTTCATGCGCGAACAAGCCATCGACGCCGAATACCGCGCCGGACAGCTCTCTTTCGCGCACAAAAAGCGCTATGTCGACGATTACAGGCGCCATGCCGACATCATGGCCGAGAGGTTCGGCTATTCACACATTGCCTTCCTCGACCGGCAGGAAGCGGCCAAGGCGGTCGGATCTGAATTCTACCATGGCGGCTTTCGCGACACCGGCACCGGTCACATCCACCCGATGAAACTGCTGATAGGGCTCGCCAGGGCCGCAGCCGGCTATAAAGCGAGATTGCACGAAAAGACGCCTGTGACCGCGCTTTCCTCATCCGCCGCCGGAGTGACCGCGACCACGGCGACAGGTGTCGTCACCGCCGAAAAGTGCCTGCTGGCGGTCAACGCCCATGGCGGGATGCTGGAACCGCAAAGCGCCGCCCATGTGATGCCGATCGGCTCGTTCATCGGCGCCACCGTGCCGCTCGGCAGTGACAGCACGGTTCTGCCGGGTTGGGAATCGGTCGACGATTCGCGCTTTGTCGTGCGCTATTTTCGAAAGTCTCCTGACGGCCGGCTTCTTTTTGGCGGCCGTGAATCCTATGGCGGCAGCGATCCGGCCAACATAAAGGCGCATATCCGCAGGCAGATCGCCCAGATCTACCCGGCGCTGAAGGATGT
>JBFIBB010000052.1:0-16251 GCA_041582695.1 Rhizobiaceae bacterium | reverse complement strand
CGCAGCAACAGAGGTGTGCGCTTGGCCGGATTCAGGCGGCAAAACAGGTAGCTCATTGCCACCTTCAACAAGGTCGCCATTCCAAATCCCTGCCAGAACTGCCTCATCAGGGTCCATTGGCCCTGTTGTGTGCCGGAAGGCGCGAAATCGGTCATTACAACGAGTACGGTGTCGGCCTCGCACCCGATCTCCCGGAAAAATTCGCGGAAAGCATCTGCCGTGAACAGCGGCTCATCTTCGGTCAGAAAGGCGATGCGCAAAGGCGTCTGATCGGCGTTGGCAGCATCGTCCACCGCGCCTCCGGTATTCGGGAAAATCTCCGGCCCAGGCGCAGCGTCTCTCTTAAACATGAAGCTCGTCCGGGTTAGAATCGATCCTTACGGACCGTTATAGTGGACAGTGCCGGTTGCCGAAACCTCGTAACCAGTGAGTTCTGCGGCGCGATCGCGAAATGCCTGCGTGTTTGTGACAGCGACCAGTTGCTGAAACGGATCAGTAAAATAGTCCCGGCGCCAGACCAGCAGATCGAAGCGCTCGATGGCAAGCGGAATGAAGGCCAACCCAAACTGGCGGGCTACGGCCTCGATACCGAAACCCGCATCGACGCGGCCCGAGGACACCGCCTGAGCGACATCTGTCTCCGAGCGCGCGGTTTCGACTATCGGCGACAGGTCTCCGATACCGAGTCCGGCGCCGGCCAGCAGCGCCTCGAACAGCGCCTGACTGCCCGCGCCCGGCTGACGGCGGACAACCGCCTTTCCGGCCAGGTCCCTGAGTGCCCGGATCGGTGAGCCTTGGGCCAGAACCAGCCCCTGGCTGCGTTTCGCCCATTCAATCAGCACCACCGGCGACGAAGGCATTTCCGAGCGCAGGCGCGCCACGTTTCCGTCGCCGTCCGCGCCGTGAAAATGAATGCCGGCGGCAAGCGCGTTGCCGGATTTTAACCGCGCCAGCCCGTCGGATGAACCGTCAAACCATGTGGCAAGACCGCAGCCCGATTCGCGAAGCGCCCATTCCAGCAGCGGATCGTGGCTTCCGGCCACTACCTGCGGACGGTCGGTGTGACCCGGACCGACATCGCCGAAATCGGTATTCTGGTTGAGCCAGGCATAAATCGCCTCGCGCGGAAACAGGAGCTTGCCGGTTACCTTTGTGACGGGGATCGTTCCGCCAGAAGCGAGTTCATAGAGCTTGCGCTCCTTGATACGCAACAGGTCGGCGAGTTCGTGAGCAGTCAGGTAATCATGCATAATGCTGCAAAATAACGCGTTTTTGAGCAAACGAATAGTTTTTTTTGAATTTTTTGCGCCGTTGAACACAGATTGGTTTGCGTGCGCGGTAACGGATTAAGTTTCATCGGCCCCATAATCCGGTTGACTTCTTTTCGGTGCCGCCGTTGAAAACATCGGCCCCCATGTCAATCGCCTTCACTTTGGGACGGCGCGGCCGTGGCAGCGGGCAGGTACACGCGGACGGACGTGCGGACCAGCACAAACCATCTGCCATTCGAGGCGCAAGCTTGCTGTCATATCTTCATTCATTCCATGCGGGGAACAGGGCAGATGTTCACAAGCATCAGACTCTCGTACGTTTGCTCGCGCTGCTGACCGCCAAACCGCGGCCGATCACCTATATGGAGACGCATGCGGGGCGCGGGCTGTACGATCTGGCCGGTCCCGATGCGATGAAGACCGGCGAGGCGGCTGAAGGCATCGGCCGCCATCTTGAAGCCAATCAAGGGCGTAATGACGATCCCTATCTCGATGCGGTGCGAGCAGCGATGGAGCGGCACGGAGCATCATGCTATCCCGGCTCGCCGTGGATTGCCCGCCACATGCTGCGCCAGGGCGATCAGCTGCACCTGATGGAGCTGCATCCGGCCGAGTTTCCCGCGCTGAAACGGTCGGTCGGAGGCGCCAATGTCCATGTTCACCGCCGCGATGGCTTTGAAGGTGTGCTAGCCATCGCCCCGCCGACGCCGAGGCGCGGGCTGGTGCTGGTCGATCCCTCCTACGAAACCAAGGACGAATACCTGCGGGCGGCGCGTTTCATCGGCGACCTTCATCGCAAATGGCCGGAGGCGGTTATCCTGCTCTGGTATCCCGTACTGTCGGCCGGCCGCCATGCCGCCATGCTGGAGGCGCTGGCGGCGCTGGAACTTGGCGAGGCGCAGAACGACGAGGTCGCGTTTTCCGACAGGCACGAAGGCGAAAGAATGCAGGGCAGCGGCCTCTACCTCGTCAACCCGCCATTCGGGTTTTCGCTGTAGGCAGCTACCGGTTCGAACAAGCCCCAGGGCAATTGCGTTCGATTGCGCCGGTGCCACAGGACTCCAATCGTAAGCGACAGCACCATCAATTCGGCGACGACGCCGGCATACCAGATACCCGGCTCCCCGAAAAAGAATGGCAGCAGGAAGGTAAGCGGCAGACCGAACATGTATGTTCGCGTCAATCCGAGCGCAGCGGCGCGCGGCGCATCGCCGATCGCCTGGAAGTAGCTGCCGATGATCATCAACGGGCCGAAGACGAACATCATCGCCACCGAGTAGGGCAGAATGCGGGCCATCTCGCCGGCAACGGAAACATCGTCGACGAAAACGAATCCGATTGCCTGACGGGAAGCGAGAAATACCGTCTCGACGATTATGCAATAGGCGAGCGCGGCGATAACCGCGATTCGAATGCTGGAATTCGAGCGCAACCAATCTCGCGCGCCGAAATTATTGCCGACGATGGTCTGGAAGGCGATGCTGATGCCGAGCAGCGGCAGGAAGGCAAACGTCATCAGCCGCGTAATGATGCCGAATGCGCCGGCGATTGGTTCATAGTGTTCACCGGCCCAGAGCTGCAGGCAGAACAGGGTAAGCCCCGCAGAAAGCGATATGCCAATGTAGCCGAGACTGGTCGGGGCGCCGAGAGCGAGCAATTCGCCCCAATGGTTGATACGGCGGCCCAACGCCGGCACGCCTATTCCGCGTCCAGTTTTCACGCGAAAGGACAGCACCGCAAGCAGCGAACAGAACTGGGCCAGCACCGTGCCCCATGCGGACCCGGCCACGCCCCAGCCAAACTCCGCGATGAACAAGTAGTCGAACAGGATGTTCAACAGCGAAGACATGATTGCGACCGCGGCCATGACCGGCAGCAGCCCCTCGCACCGCAAGGCGTCGATCTTGATGCCGAGAACAAAGACCAGGGGAGAGCAAAAAATCAGGATGGAAATATAGGTATAGCCATAGGCGGACAGCTCGGCGGAATCATTGGCTGCCATCCGCGTCAGGTCGGCGCCGACGGCAAGGAACAGAACAATTAGGGCAAAGCAGATCACCAACGACAGGGTGAGCGCCTGAATGAATACCGCCTGGCTGCGATCGCGCTCCGCAGCGCCCAGAGCACGAGCATAGACGCTGGAAAATCCGTTGGAGACCAGCGTCGACAGCGCGATGAGGAGCATATAGACCGGAAACATGAGCGTAACGGCGGTCAGCGCCGTCGCGCCCACATATCTGCCGAGAAAATAGGCATCGACCAGGGTGAAAAGCCCGTTCATCACCATGATGGAGACGATGGGTGCGGCGGTTTTCAGGAAGAGTACTGGCAGGGAGCCGGACAGAAAGTAGTTGTCCGGTTTTGTCACGGATTCGGACATCGCAAACCTCGCGCGGTCATTGAAAGCGGGAAATCGGACGGGGCTCGCATTGCCATCAACCGCAATCAATCGCGTTTGGTGGATGTATCAAATGGAAGCTTCACTATTGGCCATGCCAGCGAGCAGCAGGGGCTTCACCCTGCCTCCTGCGTTATTCGCCCGGGCGCCGAAAGTCAACTTCCGGTGGTGGACAATGTCAGCGCGGAGAAATCAGTCCCGCGACTTCTCCATCACAAAGCGCGGGCCTGGCCCATCGGCGCCGGCCTCGTCATCCGGGTTGACGAGCCGGCAGCGCTGAAGCGAAAGGCAGCCGCAGCCAATGCATCTATCGAGATTGTCGCGAAGCTTGGTGAGCGCTTCTATCCTTGCATCGAGCTTTCCACGAAAGGAGCGACTGATCTTCGACCAGTCCTTCTTGTTAGGGGTGCGCCCTTCGGGCAGTTTTTGCAGTTGCTCGCGGATCTCGCCGATGGTGAAGCCGAAACGTTGCGCCGCCATGACAAATGACAGGCGGCGGATGTCGGACCGCAGGAACCGGCGCTGACCGCCCCTGTTCCGCTCCGGAAAGACCAACTTCTCGTCCTCGTAGTACCGGATCGCCGAAATGGCAAGGCCGGTTCGCGCGGCGATTTCTCCAATGGTTATAGTGGTTTGTATCGACATCCTGCGTTTCCGAATCACGTTGGAATTTTCTCTTGACCTGAAGTTAACTTGAGGAATTAGGCTTGTGAATACGGCTGGCCTGGCGGCGATGCCGGAAGCCGGCCACCAACAGGTCACGAAAGGAGAAAACCATGAGTGTTGGCAAACTCGAACATGTCAATTTCACCGTCACCGATCCCGAAAAGACAGCGGCGCAGCTCTGCGAGCTTTTTGGCTGGCATATTCGCTGGAAGGGCGAGGCCAAGTATGGGGGCTTCACCGTCCACGTCGGGAACGACGACGATTATCTTGCGATCTACACGACCGGCGAGAAACCCGCGTCGCCGGAGCGCGAAAGCTACCATATACGCGGCGGCCTCAATCACATCGGCGTGGTGGTCGATGATCTCGACGCCACCGAAAAGCGGGTAATAGACGCGGGCTACAAAACGCATTCGCATGCGAACTACGAACCGGGCAGGCGGTTTTATTTCCACAACGAGGACGGGATCGAATTTGAGGTCGTCAGCTACGACTGACGGGCTGAGTGCGGTGCGGCATACCGGCCCGAATGTTCCCGGTGCCTTGGCGGAAGCGATGACTTCGCCTATCTGGTCTGTATCGAATTCGAAACGGGGCGACCATGACAGTCACCAGGGAACATGTGCTCGAAGCACTGAAGAAAATTCACGGACCGGAGGGAACGGGCGATATTGTCTCGGCCGGCATGGTCTCCGATATCTTCATAGCCGACGGAAAGGTGTTCTTTTCCATAACCGTTGCCGCCGACAAGGCTCAGGCGCTGGAACCGCTGCGAGCGGCAGCCGAACAGGCCGTCAGAAAGCTCGAAGGCGTGGAGGGCGCGGTTGTTGCGTTGACGGCTGAAAAGAAGGCGGGCGCCGGCGGTGGCGCGCCGCCGCCACTGAAACCGCGAGCCGCCGAGCGGGCCCCGCAACGGACCGCCGACAAACCCGGTGTGCCCGGCGTCGGTGCCATCATCGCGGTCGCCTCCGGCAAGGGTGGCGTCGGCAAATCCACAACCGCCGTCAATCTGGCGCTCGGTCTTCAGGCCAACGGACTCAGGGTGGGCATTCTCGACGCCGACATCTACGGACCTTCGATGCCGCGGCTGCTCGGCATTTCCGGCCGGCCGCGCGCCGTCTCGGGCCGGGTGCTCGCGCCAATGGAGGGTTACGGCGTCAAGGTTATGTCGATGGGTTTCCTCGTCGAGGAAGATACGCCCATGATCTGGCGCGGGCCGATGGTGATATCGGCGCTGACGCAGATGCTGCGCGAGGTGGAGTGGGGAGAACTCGACGTGCTTGTGGTCGACATGCCTCCGGGCACCGGCGACGCGCAACTGACCATGGCCCAGCAGGTTCCTCTGGCGGGCGCGGTTATTGTCTCGACGCCGCAGGACCTCGCCCTGATCGACGCGCGCAAGGGGCTGAACATGTTCCGAAAGGTCGATGTGCCACTGCTCGGGCTGATCGAGAACATGAGCTATTTCCTGTGCCCCGACTGTGGCGGCAGGCACGACATTTTCGGCCATGGCGGCGCGCGGAAGGTGGCGGAGAAGATCGGCGTTCCGTTCCTGGGCGAAGTGCCGCTGCAAATGGCGATCCGCGAAAAATCCGACGCCGGAACGCCTGTGGTCGCTTCCGATCCCGAAGGTGCGACGGCCGGAATTTACCGCGATATCGCCGCCGGGGTCTGGGCGCGGCTCGAGGAAGAGCGTGCCGGCGCCAAAGGGCCGGCGATTGTGTTCGAGTGACACCGTTCCTGTTCAGGCGGTCGCGGATTTGCCACTTTCATTACGACTGTTCGCGGGATTCTGAACACGGGGGGATCGGACAGGCCAGCGAACTCCGCTAACCTGTCCGCCGATCCCGGGTGCCGGCATTCAATGCGGAATTGCCTCCAGCGTTCTCCGGAACGCGTCGATGATCTCGTCGATATCGCTCTTTTCGGCGATCAGGGCCGGGGCGACGATAGCGGTGTCGCCGGTCCACTTCACATGGCAACCGTTCCAGAACATCTGCTTCTGCAGCGCATTGCCGCGCATACCGGGCTTGCCTTCCTCGGGCCATACCTCGATGCCGGCCATCATGCCGTATCCGCGCAAGTCGCGCACGACAGGCAAATCCTTTAGCGACCAGACGGCGTCGAGGAAGTAGTCCGACAGCGCCGCGGACCGCTCATAAAGTCCCTCGTCCTCGTATATCTGCAGCGTTGCCAGACCGGCGGCGCAGGCGGCCGGATGAGCGGAGTATGTGTAGCCATGGAAGAACTCGATGGCCGATTCCGGCGAGGCGTTGGTGATGGTTTCGTAAATCTCGTCCCTCGCCGCGACGGCGCCCATTGGAATGGCGCCGTTGGTCAGCGCCTTGGCCATGGTAATAATGTCCGGGGTGACATTGAAGACCTGGCTGGCGAACGCCTTGCCAAGGCGGCCGAAGCCGGTAATCACCTCGTCGAAGACGAGCAGGATGCCATGCCGGTCGCAAATCTCGCGCAAGCGCTCAAGATAACCCTTCGGCGGCACCAACGTGCCGGTTGAACCGGCGACCGGTTCGACGAAGACGGCAGCGATGGTCGAGCCACCATAGGTATCGCAGAAGCGTTGCAGGTCATCCGCCAGTTCGGCGCCGTTTTCGGGCTGACCGCGCTGGAAGGTGTTTTCACTGTCCCAGGTATGCCGCATCATGACGATATTCGGCATCACGACGGGAAAGCTTTCACGATTGCGGACCATACCCGATAGCGACACGCCGCCGATGTTTACGCCGTGATAGGCGCGCTCTCGGCTGACGAAGCGAATTCGCTGCGACTGACCGCGCGAGCGGTGATAGGCCATCACCATTTTCAATGCGGTGTCGACGGCCTCGGAGCCGGAATTGACAAAGAACACATGATTGAACGGATCCGGCAGGTGACGCGATAGTTTTGCGGCAAGCGCAAACGAACCCGGATGCCCCATCTGGAAATGCGGTGAGTAGTCATTCTCCAACATCTGTGCATACACGGCATCGGCGATTTCCCGGCGGCCATGACCAGCGGCGACGTTGAACAAGCCCGAAGATCCGTCGATGATGCGTCCGCCATTCTGGTCCCACATGTGCATGCCCTGGCTTTTGACAACCAGGCGAGGAGCCTTTTTGAAATCCCGGTTCTGGCTGAACGGCATCCAGTGCTGTTCGAGCGAATTGGTAGCGTACTTTTCAAGCGGTTTTGCGAGTATGTTCATTTCACCGTATCCTGGCCAAATACAGAGCGGGCGATCCGTCGTGTCGTCGTACCGCAGCCCTTATCGTCACAAGGATCATCCAACAGCCCGGTGGAGTTGTAGTGCCAGGTCAAACGACATCTGGTGCCACAACTTGCGTTACTGTTTGCGGATGGCTCGTCGGCATCCGATTGAAGTGCAGATTTCGCTAGGTTTTTGAACAACTGTTCAATAGTGTGCAGATGCCCGCATTTAGTTCGAAATGCCCGGCAAATGTCGCAAAAAGGTCAGGCCGCGGCGTATTTCAGCGGCGGTCTGACAGCCGGTGCGACAAGTCTGTCTTGTTTTTGACAAAAGCGCGCAAGTGCGGAATGCTAGATTCAAATGAACAAGAAAAATCGGGAGTATGAAATGACCACATACAAGAGTAACGGCGATCGCGTTCCTGATTCCATCACTAAGATGGCAGAGGACGTGAAGAAGGGCAAAATGGACCGCCGCGAGTTCCTGGCGCTTGCCAGCACCTTCGGCGCATCGACTGCCCTGGCTTACAGCATGATCGGCGCTGCGGTTCCAAACGAGGCCGTAGCGCAGGAAAAGAAAATGGGTGGCATTCTGAGGGTCCAGATGATCGTCAAGGAGCCGAAGGATCCGCGCACCTATGACTGGTCCGAGATGGCCAACGTAACCCGGTGCTGCAATGATTACCTCGTACGCTATACTTATGATTTCACGTTCGAAGGGCATCTGATCGAGAGTTGGGAGGTCAACGACGATGCGACCGAGTACACGCTCAATGTGCGCCAGGGCGTGAAATGGTCGAACGGCGACGACTTCAATGCCGACGACGTGGTTTTCAACATCACCCGGTGGTGCGACAAATCGGTGGAGGGCAACTCGATGGCCGCCCGCATGGGCGCCCTGATCGACGAAGCAACCGGCAAGGCGGCCGACGGCGCGATCACAAAGGTCGACGATCACACGGTCAAGCTGAAACTGAAGGCTTCGGACATCACCATCATACCGGGCATGGCCGACTATCCAGCGCAGATTGTCCATCGCGACTTCGACAAGAATCCGGACACGCTGGCGATGCCGGGCACCGGACCGTATGAGATCACCGAGTACGAAGTCGGCAAACGTGCGGTCATCAAGAAGCGCGAAAACTTCACCTGGTGGAAAGGCGACGTCTATCTCGACGGTGTCGAGTTCATCGACTACGGCTCGGAAACCAACGCCATCGTATCGGCACTCGAATCGGGCGAGATCGACGCCAACTACCAAACGACCGGCGAGACGGTTGCACTGCTTGACTCCATGGGCATGCAAAAGAGCGAGACCATTACCGCGGCTACCGTTGTGATGCGCATGCACGTTACGCGGCCGCCATTCGACAACAAGTTGGTTCGCAACGCCGTCCAACTGGCTATCGACAACGATACGATCCTGCAACTCGGATACAATGGCGCCGGCACGGTGGCCGAAAACCACCATGTTTGCCCGATTCATCCGGAATACTACGAACTGCCGAAGATCAGCCGTGATGTCGATAAGGCCAAGGCCATGTTCGCAGAAGCCGGTCTGGCTGGCCAGGAAATCGAACTGATCTCCTATGACGCCGAGTACGTGCAGAACCCGGCCGACGTTGCCGCCGCGCAAATCCGCGAGGCGGGTGTCGAGGTGAAGCGCACCGTGATCCCGGGCTCTTCGTTCTGGAACGACTGGACGAAATATCCCTTCTCCACCACGGAATGGAACATGCGTCCGCTCGGTGTGCAGGTGCTCGCGCTTGCCTATCGATCGGGCGAGGCGTGGAACGAGACCGGCTATTCCAACCCGGAATTCGATTCCAAGCTGGCCGCCGCACTGGCGGTAGCAGATGCAGACAGCCGGCGCGCATTGATGAAGGATATCGAGACGATCCTTCAGGATTCGGGCATCATCGTCCAGTCCTTCTGGCGCGCAATCTACCGGCACTCGCAGCCATATGTGATGGATTTCGGCAAGCACCAGACGTTCGAGTTCCATATCGACCGGGTATGGCTCGATCAATAGTGCCGCAAGGCGCCTGAACACATGCGGGAGGGGTTGATCTCCTCCCGCTCTTGCGGCGACGGGGCGAACGCCTGAGCCGCGCCGGCGACTAGGGGAGAGTCAAGATGCTGCGGTTCATAGTCCGGCGTCTGGGTGTCATGGCACTGACGATGCTGTGTCTCAGTTTTGTGGTGTTCTATTTCGTCAATCTCGAACCCAATCTGAAAAAGCTCGCGACATCGCAGACGGAAATGCGCGCGTCAGACGCCGAGAAGGACGCCTGGCTCGAGCGGATGGGCTATCGCGACAATATTTTCATCCGTTACGGACGGTGGATCGGCCTGGTCAAGAAGCAGCCGGTCATTGATCCGGTCACAGGTGAACTCGTTGCGCGCTTTCGCTATTGCGACGAACCGACGGAGCCGACCTATTCGGGTGTGCTGCAGGGAGATTTCGGCTGCTCCACTGCATTTCGGGGCAAGGTAAACGAGGTGATGCCGGCGTCTCTCAGGGCAACCGGGATTCTAATGTTCTGGGTTATGGCCGTCATGGTGCCGGTATCGCTCATCGTTGGCGTACTTGCCGGCATGCGCGAGGGATCGCGCCTCGACCGCGGATTGTCGTTTGCCTCGATCAGTACCACCGCAACTCCTGAATACGTGTCGGGCGTTATCTTTACCGCGATCTTCGCCTCGTGGCTCGGGCTGCTCAACGGCTCAGCGGCGAGTGCTGCCCGGCAGGGGATTTCGTTCTACAATTTCACGCTGCCCGTTATGACGATGGCGATTTACGGGATCGGTTACATCGCCCGCATGACGCGGGCGTCGATGGCGGAGGTCATGACCGCGCAATACATCCGCACAGCGCGCCTCAAGGGACTTTCGTTCCGGTCCGTCGTTCTGAAACACGCGCTGCGCAACGCGCTGATTGCGCCGTTCACCGTAATCATGTTGCAGTTTCCGTGGCTTCTGACTGGCGTTGTCGTGGTCGAGAACATTTTCTCCTACAAGGGATTCGGCTGGCTTCTGGTCAATGCCGCCTCCAATAACGACATCGACACCGTGCTTGCCTGCGGTCTTGTATCCGTTGCGCTGGTGCTGTTGACGCAGCTCATATCCGATGTGGGCTATGCGTTCCTCAACCCGCGCATCCGCGTTTCATAAGGGAGCCGGAGTGATGGAAACACTAGGGTTCTTCGGCGTCGCAATCGGCATCATCTTCCGCTTCTGGCCGGTGTGGATAGCGCTTGCCGCCATCTGGGCCGGCGCGATTTACTTCAAGAACAATCTTGGCCTGTTCGGCCAGTTGTTCAACACCAAGGTCGGGACGGCCGGTGTGCTGATCTGCCTGTTCTGGCTGTTTACAGCCCTGTTTGCCGGCGTGATTGCACCGTTTGATCCCAAGGTGCCAATCCTTGTCATGAAGAACGCGGTTCCTGGAGCGATCGAACCGCAAAGCGGCCTGCCGTTCCTGCTCGGCGGCGACCATCTGGCGCGCGACGTTTTCAGCCGCGTGGTCTACGGCTCGCAGATCGTGCTGACGATCGCTCCGGCCGCCACGCTGATTGCATTCCTTGTCGGCGTGACACTCGGGCTGCCCGCCGGGTATTTCGGCGGCAAGATCGACAACATCCTGTCGTTTCTTGCAAATCTTGTTCTGGCCTTTCCAGTCATCCTGCTTTTCTATCTGCTGGTGACGCCCGGGATCATGGAGACCTGGCTGCCGTACGTCATGGGCGGCATCCTGTTTCTCATTCCAATCATTTTCTTCGGCGTCCTGTTCTACACGCGCTTCAAGCTGCGGCCGCAGGCACTGGCGGTGTACGTGGGCGGGACTGTCATCATCGGCGTCTGGCTGTGGTTGACGCTCATGTCGACCTCGACGTTCCTTGAGAAGCTGGATCAGTCGGGGCTGGGGTTCCTTGCCTCGATCATGCGTCTGCCGATCTTCAACACTTTCGGTATCGAACCGAACGAACTCAACATCTTCGTGGCGGTGGTCTTCGCCTCGTCGCCGGGCGTGTTCCGTATCGTTCGCGGCCTGACAATGGACATACAAACCCGCGACTACATCGCCGCCGCGCAGACCCGCGGCGAGCGGCCGTGGTACATCATGCTGTGGGAGATGCTGCCCAACGCGCGAGGTCCGCTGATCGTCGATGCCTGCCTTCGCATCGGCTACA
This sequence comes from Rhizobiaceae bacterium, assembly GCA_041582695.1. Taxonomy (GTDB): domain Bacteria; phylum Pseudomonadota; class Alphaproteobacteria; order Rhizobiales; family Rhizobiaceae; genus JAWKWH01. The sequence continues at coordinate 4,516 of JBFIBB010000052.1, read as the reverse complement.
CGACCATCCTGCTCGGTACGCTCGGGTTCTTCGGCCTCGGCCTCACACCGGAAAGCCCTGACTGGGGAACAACCATTCGCGGCGGCAGCCAGGTGGCGCAGCTCAGGCTGTACTACTGGCAGGGTGTTGCGCCCGCCATCGCGCTGATGAGCCTGGTGCTCGGCCTCAACCTGCTGGCCGACGCACTGCGTGAAGAATCACTGCGGGATTGAGGGAGGAACAAAATGACCGAACCAATCCTCGAGATCGAAAACCTCTACATCTCCTTCTTCACCAAGGCCGGCGAAATCCCAGCCGTCATGGACTTCTCCTGCAAGGTCATGCCGGGAGAGGCGATGGGACTTGTGGGAGAATCAGGCTGCGGCAAGTCGACCGTCGCGCTCGGAATCATGCGCGACATGGGCAATCGCGGAAAGATCGTCGGCGGCACGATCAAATTCATGGGCCGCGACATGGGCGAAATGTCGGACGCGGAACTAAGGTCAATCCGCGGCAACAAGATCGCGATGATCTACCAGGAGCCGATGGCAAGCCTCAACCCGGCGATGAAGATCAGCCGGCAGTTGATGGAAGTGCCGATCATTCACGAGAGCGTATCGAAGGAAGAGGCCTATGAACGCGCCCGCGACATGCTGGCGGCGGTGCGCCTGCCGGATCCGGATCGCATGATGGGTTCCTATCCACACCAGCTTTCGGGCGGCCAGCAACAACGCGTGGTTATCGCGATGGCGCTGTTGTCAAAACCTGCGCTGCTGCTGCTCGACGAGCCGACGACTGCGCTCGACGTGACCGTGGAGGCGGGCATTGTCGAACTGGTCAAGGATCTCGGCAAGCAGTTCGGCACCTCGATGCTGTTCATCTCGCACAATCTCGGCCTGATACTCGAGACTTGCGACCGCATCACGGTCATGTATTCAGGCGAGGCTGTGGAAACCGGATCGGTCGGCGACGTATTTGACCGCATGCGCCATCCTTATACGCAGGGCCTTTTCCGCTCGATCCCGTTGCCGGGCGCCGACAAGAACTCGCGGCCGCTGATCTCGATACCGGGTCAATTGCCGCTACCCTACGAAAGGCCGAAAGGCTGCAATTTCGGGCCGCGTTGCCTGCACTTCGTCGAAGGGGTTTGCAATGCGCGCGAAATTCCGATGCAGCCGGTCAAGGGCCACAAAGATCACATGTCACGTTGCGAACGGTTCAGCGAAATCGACTGGAGCACGATGCCCGAAGGCGTGCATGCCAATGAACCGGTGGAGCCGGGCGACACGGTTTTGCAGATCGACAACATCCGCAAGTACTACGATGTAGCCGCCAACGCGATTTTCGGCGGCGGGGAAACGCGGACCGTAAAGGCCAATGAGACGATCAGCTTTTCGGCGCGCGAATCGGAAACCGTTGCGATCGTCGGTGAGTCGGGCTGCGGCAAATCCACGCTCGCAAAGATGTTGCTAGGACTGGAAACGGCGACCGCAGGTTCGATCAAGCTCGGAAACCGTGAAATCCAGGCTATCGGGATCGAGAACCGCCAGACCGAGACCATCGCATCGATCCAGATGGTTTTCCAGAATCCGTTCGACACGCTCAATCCAAGTCATACGGTCGGTTCGCAGATCATCCGTACGCTGGAAATGTTCAACATCGGCAAAACGCGGGAAGAGCGGCGGAATACGATGCTCAAGCTGCTTGACATGGTGAAGCTGCCGCGCGCTTTCGAAAAACGCATGCCGCGTCAGCTTTCAGGCGGGCAGAAGCAACGCATCGGCGTGGCGCGTGCCTTTGCCGGCCGGCCAAAAGTCGTTGTGGCCGACGAACCTGTTTCCGCGCTCGACGTGTCGGTGCAGGCCGCCGTTACGGAACTGCTGATGGACATCCAGCGCGAAGCCAAAACGACGATGCTGTTCATCAGCCACGACCTGTCGGTGGTGCGATACATCGCAGACCGCGTCGTGGTCATGTATCTCGGCCATATCGTGGAACAGGGCACGACGGACCAGATTTTCTCGCCGCCTTACCATCCGTATACCGAGGCGCTGTTGTCGGCGATCCCGATCGCCGATACCAGTGTGCAGAAGAAGCATATCGTGCTGGAGGGCGATATCCCGTCGGCGATGAATCCGCCATCGGGCTGTCCGTTCCAGACGCGCTGCCGGTTCAAGGAGCGTGTACCGAACCAATTGTGCGAGATCGAAGTCCCGCCGGTCAGGCATCTGAAGGGCGGGCATCAGATCAAGTGCCATCTGTCCGACTCGATCCTGGCCGAAATGGAGCCGGTGATCAGCTTCGAAGCCAAGGACAAGACAGCCGGAAAGTCGGCGAAATCGAAAAAGGCGAGCGCGAAGAAAGTTTCGGCGCGCGCCAAACCCGTGACCGCAACAAAAGCTGCTGCGAAAGCAAAGCCTGCGCCGGCCAAGGCGAAGACCGCCAAAACCGCAAAGGCGGCGGACGCAGGAAAACCCAAGGCAATAAGGAAGCCGGCCAGGCCCGACGATCTGAAGAAGATTTCCGGCGTTGGGCCGAAGATCGAGGGAATTCTGAACGGGCTCGGCATTTACAAATATGAGCAGGTGGCGGGCTGGAAGAAAGCGGAGCGCGACTGGGTCGACGATCACCTGAAATTCAAGGGCCGCATCGAGCGCGACGAATGGGTGAAGCAGGCCAAGGCGCTGGCGAAAAAGAAGGGCTGATCGACTGCGGTGCCAGCCTCTGTTGACCGCCTGTTTGCTGTTGTGCTGGTCGTCGTCCATGTGATCCTGCTGGCCTGGGCGACAGCAGGCTTTGTCGAAATGGTGTGGGCCGCACCGCCATGGCCGCGGGTTAGCAACCCGCTGTTTTCCGATGCGATGCTGTTCCTGCAATGGTTCGTGGTCGCCGGCGCGTCTCTAACCTTTCTCAGCGGTTATTCGGGGCGCTGGCCGCGATTGCCGTCTGCCATGGTCGGCTGGTATGTCGTCATGGCCTTGATTTGTGCATGGCAGACGTTCTTCATTCTCCAACATTCCGGCCGTTTCATAGCCATGGCAGCCGAATACGCCGCCTATCTGGCGATTGCCGTCTACCTGCACATGTCGATGGAAATTCGCGGCCGCCTGCGCTCCGTGCCGGTCTGAGCGGTCGATTTCGGCCTAGTCGAAAAAGGCAGTGCGATACTTCGCGAGCTTGTCCGGGTCGGGCCTGACGCCGAGGCCGGGCTCCGAGGGGATGGAGACCATGCCGTTGCGAACGGGAAACGGCTCGGCCAGGATGTCCTCAGCGGCGTAATACGTCGCCATGTAAAATTCGCAGCCGAGAAGCAAATCCGGCACAGCCGCCATCAGATGCGCGCCGGCGGCATGGGCAATCCCGGTTTCGAACATGCAGCCACCATAGACCTCTATGCCCGCCGCACGGGCGATAGCTGCCACTTCGAGCGCGCGGCGGATACCGCCGGATTTCATGATCTTCAACGAGAAGATGTCGGCGATGCGCATCTCGGCGCCCTCGAGCGCCTGGCGCGGATCGAAGACGCTTTCATCGGCCATCACCGGCACGTCGACCGACCGGGTGATCGTAGCGAGCGCTGCCCGTTCGTTCATCTTGACGGGCTGCTCGACGAATGTCGGCCGGAACGCTTCGAGATCGCGGATGCGGCGGACCGCGTCATACGCGGGCAGACCCTGATTATAGTCGATCCGTAGATCGATCTCGTAGCCAAAGCGCTGGCGCAACCGTTCGAGCCGCATCAGGTCGAAGGTATGGTCGCTGAAGCCGGTCTTCAGCTTGAACAGGCGCACGCCATCCGCCCACATCGCCTCAACGTCGTCAAGATCGGCATCGAAATCCGGATTGGCGATGGAAAAGCTCACCGGAATCACGTCGCGATGGCGTCCGCCGACAAGTTCTGCAACAGGCAAACCGGCGATCTGGCCGGTAATGTCGAGCAGGGCGCATTCGAGCGCGGCCTTGGCCTCGTTGTGGCCGACGAGCACCCTGTTGGCGGTATTCAGCAGCGGTTCGACCTGGACGGGGTTTCGTCCGATCAGGTGAGGGCGCAGGTGAATATGGAGCGCAGCCGCACTGGCCTCGACCGTGCCGGTAAAAACCGGCCAGGGAGATGCTTCGCCCCAGCCCGTGATGCCGGTGTCGGTGACGATCTCCAGAAGAACCGTGTCAACGGCGGCTACATTGCCAATGCCGTGCGAGTGCACCGCTTTTGCCGGTATTGAGACCGTGTGGATCCTGATCGTATGAATACGGTGATCGCTCATTCCTCAATTCCGCTGTTCACGCAATCCACTCGCTGACCGGCGCCGCAGCCTCGTTCAAGGGCTGGCTGATAACGTCGACCAGGGTCGGCCCTTCATGGTCTACGGCCTGTTTTAGAACGCCCGGTAGCGCTTCGGGGTCCTCGACACGCCACGACTTGACGCCGAAGGCGGCAGCGACCGCGGCATGGTCCGTGCGGCTGAAATCGACGGAAAAGTAACGCTCGCCGAACGCTGCTCGCTGGCCCGCCTTGATCCAGCCATAGACGGCGTTG
>JBFIBB010000051.1:0-16291 GCA_041582695.1 Rhizobiaceae bacterium | reverse complement strand
TCGATTACCGCACCCTACGGTTAACAGCTTGCTAACGTATCGAAGATAAATTGAACAAATTCCTGTGCATGGCTTCATCTGTCATGGCTGCAGCAGAAGTGTGAAAATGTGTGAGTAAGCGTGATCGAGTGCCGTCTTCGTCTTCAAACGATTTCCGCCAGCTAGAGACCCTGTCGTCGCGGACGACAAAGGGCGAAAAGGTTTTCCGGGCAGCCGTGTCAGCTTTCTGTGCGCTGACCAGGCCGTCACGGCGTGAAATCGCACAGCTCGACGATCTTGCCCTGCCGTTGATCGAAAGCGCCTCTCGCGAAGATCGGCGCTTTGCCGCCGCCGCCTTGTCGGAATGCCTTCATGCGCCGCCGCTGCTGGTCAGGCGTCTCGCAGGCGACGCTGCCGATATTGCAGCGCCGCTGTTGATGCGTTCGACCGCGTTGCGCGATGTCGACCTGATTTCGGTTATCGCCAATTGCGGCGTCTCCCATGCCCGAGCGATCGCCCGGCGCAAGGATCTTGCAAAACCGATCCATGACCTTTTGAAAGCGCTTAAGGATCCGGAAATCGACCGCTTGAGGGCAATCGCGACGGGAGCGCAGGACAATGCATCGCGGCCGCCGCGCGGCGCTCTAGCCGCCGAGGCCCGCCGCAAACTCCGGGCGATGATGCGGCCTGCAAGCGCGAAAACCTACCACACAGGACTGCGCGACGCCGCGCTGAGCGGCCGGCCCGCCCTGTTCCAGACTGCGCTTGCCGACGCGCTTGGCCTGCCTTTCGAGCGGGTGCGACTGATGACCGAGAGCCAGCAGCTAACCGATTTTTCCATCGCGTTGAAAGCGCTGGACGTGAGTTGCGAACTCGCCTTTCTGATGGTCAGCGCGGTTCAACCGGCTGCCTTCGGCGATACGGAGCAGATCCGGTGGTTCGTCAACCGTTACCAGGCGCTCGTCGCCGCCAAGGCCATGGACACGGTTCGGCATTGGAAGACCGAGACTGCGCTTCCTGCGCCGGCGCTCAGCCGCGCTTCCTGAGCAATCAGAGCCGGTCTCCTCGTCGGGGATCGAACACGTCGCCTACTGGGCGATCGTGATCATTTCGCCGAGCCCTACGGCGCCGGGTTCAATCTCGACGGCCCAGATATCGGTATCGAACCGGACCTCGCTTTCGAGCTTCTTTTCGATCTCTTCGGCATTCTGGGACACCGTAATCCTGGAAAAACAGCGCTCGTCCGGCTTTGCCTCCGCATAGACAATCTGCGGCGCCGGTCCGTACAACGCCGTTTCGCCGTTCCTCGACCGTTCAAGAATGAAAACAGCGCCGGCTTCCCGGTGTCCCCGGCGTATAATGGCGCCGAAGCCGCCGCTGGCTGAAACACGGCGCAGCAACGCAGACACGAACATGTCGGAAGTCAGGCGCATAATGAACCGTTTCGCAGGCTGGATACTGTCGCAGCGGTCAACTAACGAAGCCGAGATCGCGCATCTTTTGCAAGAGCGCTTCGTCGGCTTTGCCCGTGACCTTCAGACCGAATAGCGACTGGAATTCGCGTATGGCCTGTTCGGTCTGCGGGCCGATGACACCGTCGATCTCGATATGGTCATTGCCGAACGCCTTGAGTCCCGCCTGTATGCGAACCGCCAGCGATCCCCGCTGAACGAAGTCGCCGTCGGACCCGGCGGCAGCCTTGCTGCTTTGGCCATCCGGGCGGCCAACAGGGATCGGCGCCGCCAATGCGGTTTTCTCCGGCGGTTTCGCTCCCAGTTGGTCGAGCAGTTTTGCATCGATCTCGTCCGTAAGTTCGAGGCCCATGATCCGCCGGTAGTTACGAATAGCGTCACGTGTCTTCGGCCCGGCAATACCATCCACAGAACCGGTATAGAGGTTGAGGTCGCTCAGGACCGACTTAACCTTCTCCACGGTAGGGTCGGCCGGCACATCGGCAATCTCGCGCTCGATGCGGATGACGGTTTCGTTTTCGCCTGTTGTTTTGGCCGGCATTTTCAGTCCGGACGGGACCGGCGCCTCGAACTCGAGTACGCGCGTGGGAAACAGCGCAGACGGATGGGCCTGCGATTGATACCAGACGGCATTGGCCGACACGAAGAACAGCGTCAGCAGGAACGCCGTCGAACCGCCCACGAGCACCGGATTCTGTGCGACAAGCGCAGTTCCGTTGCGCAACAACGTATCTGCAACGGATCGGCGCGCCTCTCGCCTAGGCCTGTTTGCGCTTCGGCTCATCCGTCCTGTTCCCCGTGTCCAGTTCCACGATGTCGCCGTTGCCGACGACCTTGGCCTCGTTTTCGATCCTGGGTCCGTCAACTGGCAGGCTGATCGAGACCGTCGTACCGCAGCCGGGAGCACTGTCGATCATCATGTCGCCCTGGTGCAGGCTGACAAGCCCTTTGACAAGGGAAAGTCCGAGCCCGGTTCCCTCATACTGACGCGTATATGCGTTCTGCACCTGCATAAATGGCTGCCCGATTCGCTTCAGGTCCTCCGCCGATATCCCGATGCCGGTGTCGTTGACACGGAATCGCAGCCGCTTGGCGTGCACGTCGGCGCTGATATGAATTCTGCCCCCTTCAGGTGTAAACTTTATGGCGTTGGAAACCAGATTGATGAGTATCTGCTGTACGGCTCGCCTGTCGGCACAGACTTCGCCAACTGACTTGTCGATATCGCGCGTTATGGCAATGTCCTTGGCCCTCGCCTGCAGAATCATCATCGAGTGGCACATGTCGATTGCTTCGGCAAACACGAAAGGCTCCGGCTCGATCATGTAGTTTCCGGATTCGATCCTGGAAACGTCGAGTATGGCGTTGACCACCGAAAGCAGATGGTTACCCGACTGGCCTATCAGTGCGGTGTACTCTTTCTGCCGGGGATCGGCGAACGGGCCGAACATCTCGTTGTTCAGCATGTCGGCGAATCCGATGATCGCGTTCAGCGGAGTGCGAAGCTCGTGGCTTACCGAAGCCAGGAAACGGCCTTTGGCGATATCGACGCTGTCAGCCCGGTCGCGCGCTTCGGCAAGTGCTTCTTTCATATGCGCAAGCTCCGGAAAATTCCGGACCAGGACAAGCACAGCCGTGTCGTCCTGGGTGTCCGCGGTAAACTCGAACCTAAACGAACGATACTCGCCCGAAGCTTCACCGCTGCCTGGCATGCGTATCCGTAAATCTGCGCTCCGGCGCTCGCCGTCGCCACGGACCGATGACAGCAACGACATGTATTCCACGCGATCTGTCACATGAAGCCGATTGAACAGGCCCTTGCCCGTCAGCAGCGCCGGCGGAACGCCGAAGGGCGCCGTGGCGGCGGCGGCAATTTGGTCGACGTCACCTTCCTGATTGACACGGAACAGATCGGCTCCGGAGATCATGGCGGCCTGTTCAAAGCCGATATCCACACCGGCTTGTTCAGTTTCAGAGGCCGCCGCAGGACCCGTAAAGCGCACCCACATCGTTACCGCGTACAACAGGGGAAGAAGCCACAGATGCTCGGAGAATTTCTGTCCTCCGGAATATCCGGTACTCATCGCCGTCAGGGCGACTGCGCAAACTGCGATGGAGGCCCACCAGCCCCTGTTGGATGGCCCGCGGGAGTTGTAAAGCCACCAGCTCTCGAAAGGCGGTGCCAGCAGGAGCAGCACCAGCGGCGACTTCAGCAATCCGGTCACCGATACCGACAGCCCTATGATCATCGCGGAGACCAGTAGCAGGAGGCTTTCGACAACCCGGATTTTCGCGGTCGCGGCGACCACTGCCGTCGCCATCCATGCGGCGGCGAAGATCGCGCAATTCAGAGCCAGGAGTGTTCCGGTTTCGACCAGACCGTAAAATGTCTGGCTTACGAGGCCCGCCAGCAGAAACGGCGCGCTCAGCAGCAAACCAATCAGGCGCCGCTGCAAACGGCGCTGGCTCGGACACTCCACGGCCGGGTGCACCAGGCGATCGCACGCGGCGGCGAGCCTGTCCTGCCAACTTCCGGTTCTGCCTGCCGATGTACTCAACGCTACAAACTCTCTGCAACTGTTCGCGGTGACCGGTCAATCGCTTGCCGGCCGTTGCGGATCTCAAATTCGCATCCAGCATTTAAGGAATGGATAAGGCAAAGGCGCTGCGGACCGCGAAGCGGGTCTGCTTGGCGAGAATCCGCAATTTTTACCGAGAAGTTACGTGCATGGTAAACAAATGGTTGGGTGAAAGGACCCGGCACACGCGCCAAAACAAACGATTGACGATACCCGCAATATCGTTATTTTTCCAATGTTTCCAATCGCTTAAATAAAGTATCGCGATGTTTGCCTCGTTTGCGCCCCGCCGCAACGACCGGCTCGCACGGCAACCGAAGTCATTTGCCGAAAATTTTAATCTAATGCTGCCGGCTGACGAAATCCCGTATTGGCAAGGTTCATGCATGATTACGTTCGGACAGATCGCCTCATGCCTTTCGAGGCGTTCGCGAGAGAGGGTAGTTGGATGGGATTTCTCATCAGGGTCACATTCTGGCTTGGTCTGGTGCTCGTGTTGATCCCCTATGACGAGGGATCGGCGAGCGATGGCGATACTGTCGGACCGTTGCAGGTTCTCCATGCGGCGGGCGAATTCACCAAAGACATATCCGGTCTCTGCGAACGCAAACCCGACACCTGTCGCACCGGCAAGGCAATCCTGCGAACCGTCGGCATCCGGGTCCGCGAAGGTGCCCGCATCGCTTATGAGGCACTGGACAAAAAACTTGCCGAACCGGATGACGAGGTAACCACCGGCAGCGTTTCAAAGCCGGCCGGATAACATCCGCTGTAAATACGGGCCGTATAAATCCGTTCATGGGTGGTGACGTGCGAGCATCGGGCCGCTATATGCTCGGCAAAGGGAACACGTCGCACAATGACCCTGTCGCTGCAAACCGTGCTGGATGATTTCGATTTCCTGGAAGACTGGGAAGACCGCTATCGCTATGTGATCGATCTCGGCCGCGGGCTCGAGCCCCTGGAGGACAGCGAGCGCAACGAACGCACGAAGGTGCGCGGCTGCGTCAGCCAGGTGTGGCTGGTGACCGAACCAGGAGAAGGTCCGGATCCGGTTATCAAGTTTCGCGGCGATTCTGACGCGCATATCGTGCGCGGGCTGGTGGCGATCGTTCTGGCGCTTTATTCGGGAAGGCGCGCCAGCGAGATCGAAACGATTGATCCAGAGGTAACCCTGACCGAACTCGGACTCGACGAACACTTGACGCCGCAGCGCGCCAACGGGCTGCGTGCCATGATCAACCGCATTCGAAGCGAAGCAGCCACCGCCCGCAAGGCGGCTGTCTGATCAAATACCGGCAGGCATCGGTTCAATTGGCATCAACCGTTCAATGAAGGCCGGTATCCTGGACCTCCCCAGTGCATGATACCGGAGCGCGGCCTGGCCACTTCGGGTTCATAATGTCTCGATAACGCGGCAAGCGCCGTCTTCAGCACAATTTTTGCCGAGCGTACCGGCCAGCCCCTCTCCTGCTCGACGTTCGCAAGGCCTTTGAGAAAACAGCACACGTCGACAAGGATTCCGGCAAGTTCCGGCCCGACGGCATCGAGCGCTGAATTAACGCGGCGGCGCGCGGCTATCGCGGCGTCATTCAGTTCACCGCGACCACCCGCTCCATTCGCGGTACGGCCGGTGCCGGTCATATCCCAGTTGATGCCAAGTCTCGGCTCCATCTGTGCGCGCGAGAAATCCGCGCGCAACCGGTTGCCGGCCTTGAATTCGCCAAGTTCGAGAAAGGGCTCGCCCGTTGTTGCCTTGAGGCGCGCTAATCGGCCGAGCGGGGATTCCGCGTGATTTACGAGCACCTGCTCCAAACCGTCACCGTTTGCCACCGTCTTGGTGTCGACATCACCATGCTGGAAGGCAAAGGCTTGCTGCTGGCCAAAACCATCGCGCGCAAGATGCGACATGCCGGATGGTTCGATGACGAGACATTGGTCCTGCCTGCGCACAAGACCCGCCGCGACCATCTCGCGGCAAACCCGGGCAGGTACCGCGATGCAGCCGATTGCCGCATTTGACAGCAACAGTTGATCTGCTTGCGGACGAGCTTCGATCTGCGCCGATCCCGATTTCAGGAACCGGAGCACACGGACAACCTGTCTTGCGGATTTGCTTGCGCCGGTAGCAGTCAGTGCGGCCATCAGCATATCGCTCCACGATACCTGAGGGCTGCAACGGCGACACGCTCGAAGGACGAAACGATAGCGTCGAATTCAGCATCATCGCGCATGTCTTCAATTACGTGGCATGCATGCATTACCGTCGTCCTGTCACGTCCGAAACCGGTTCCGACATCGGTCATGTTCAAACCGAGGGACACATGGGTCGCATACATCGCAATCTGGCGCACCCGCGACACTGCGAGGGAAGAGCGGCCGGGCTTTCGCAGGTCACGGCCGCTGATGTTGAACATGGCGGATGCTATGTCGATCATGCATTCGCAGAGCTCCATCCGGCGCTCCGCGGTCATCGGGGCGGCCGCGACTGTTACCGCTTTCGCATGATCGGGCTTTGCTACCGCAGGTGTTTGAAGACCGGCCTGGTACTGGGGGGCGGCTGAATTCGGCACCGTGTCGAAACTCCATGTTTCTAGGAATTTCTTCTTATATCAATCACTGGCGCCATTGTGAACAAATCACGAACATAATTCCGCGACCTTAGTGCTATCCATATGTTATTTTTCAGTTTTTTATTTTCGGCGCATTTCCGCAGGCGTTATTTGTCCACGGCCCCGGCGCCGTCGTCGAGAATGCCGCCGTCACCAAACCGGCGGAATGATTTACATGGACCGATGGTTGAAACGTGAAATCGCGCACTTCGCCAAGTCGAAGCGCGCAGCTAATATCGAAGCACGCCAACGCTATATTTCGCTAACAGCGCTCGGAATTGATTTCGATGAGGCGCGAACACTTGTGCAGAAAGACAAGGTCTGCCTTCTGCGACGTATCTCCCGCCTGATCGAACGGGAACGAATAAAAGGCGCTAACGGCCACTGGAGCTACGATCTCAACCGGCACATCGCGCTCAAACAGCTCCGCGACAGTCTGGCCTCGGAATTGCCGATCTGTTTCCACAAAGTGCAAACATAAAAAAGGCGGCGCCCGGTGGCGCCGCCAATACGTTACGCATAATTACACGCGGGAGGTTACTTTCCCTTGCGCTTGCGCCCGAGGCCCATCTTCTTGGCCAGCGCAGAGCGGGCGGCAGCGTAATTGGGCGCCACCATCGGGTAGTTCACATCCAGGCCCCATTTCTCGCGGTATTGTTCCGGTGTCAAACCGTAGTGCGTCATCAGGTGCCGCTTCAGCGATTTGAACTTCTTGCCGTCTTCAAGACAGACAATGTAGTCGTCGTGAATCGATTTCTTTGGGTTTACTGCAGGCTTCGGTTTTTCCTGCGGCGCCGATTCTACTCCACCCACACGGCCAAGCGCCGCATGGATGTCGGCGATAAGAGCTGGAAGGTCCGCAGCCTGGACCGGATTGTTGCTCACATATGCGGCTACGACATCTGCGGTGAGCTCAATCAGTGTGTCAGATGTTTTCAAATCAGCTTCTACTACGTCCATTGTTTTCATGCCCCTTGATTTCTCGCATGTGACAGGCAGGCGCTTGTTCAGTTGTTGGTATTTGCGCCTCGTTTCGTGCGACACTTGCGATGAAGTGATTCACACTTGAATACCTAAATGGGCATCTTTTCAGTATATGTCAATTAATTATTCTCCGCTTCTGAAAAAAATCAATAGAAATCGGACTCTATTTTATGGATGCTACAAGAGTTTGTCATTACGCAACTTGTCCGCCAAGGTTGAAAAAATTTACCAGCCAAGATTGCCGCCCGAATAGCGGCATCCTTCTTGCCGGCTTTTTGATTTGTCGGCCGTTTCATTTCGATTTTGTAGCCGAATTATGTAATCCGTGACCGCTGCGGGAAACTAGGGCTGCACTGGGTAACTCCCTGAAAACATGGGCGGTTCAAGAAACGAGAGAATAGGTACAAGTGCAAACGGCAGTATTGCTTTGGCAAGGACGGCAACCCCATGCGCCCCAAGCGGCGACCGGGCTCTCATCTGCTCGCATTACTGGCAGTTCAGCGCAGATAGGATACAACCAGATAGGCGCCGAGCATGACGGTGGTCCAAAACGCCATTGTTCCCGTTGGCCAGCTGCGCCCCAGAAATCCGCCCGGACCGTGATGCCGATGGCCGAGCAGCGAAGCAGACCGGACAAGCCCGGTCGAGGCGTCAGCAAGCTTGTCGCGCAACGATGTGGTGATTCTGGCAGCCGCGCGGGCAAACTCAACGCCGGCTTTGCGGTAAAACCAATCGGTGTCGAGATTGGTAGAACGCATTTCCGGCGGATAAATGCCGGTACGCATCAGGACAGTGAATGCCAATGCGGAGAAGATGAGCAACTGCAACTGGGTCACGACGTGCTCGGTTGTATAGGGTACATAATCAACCGCATAGGGCAGTATCGCATAGAGTGGATCAGGATAAACGCCGAGCCCGACGCAAAGTGCTGCGGCAATCGCCATGGCGACGAGCATGTTCAATGGCGCTTCCTTGCACCGCTTGCCGGAATCGTGGGCAAAAAAGGCGAAATAGGGAATCTTGATACCGGAATGGTGGAAGACGCCGGCGCTCGCGAACAACAACACCAGCCAGGTCCAGAAATATCCGTCGCTCAACGCCGCGGTCATAATCAGCGACTTGCTGATGAAGCCGGAAAAAAGCGGGAAAGCGGAAATCGACGCGGCCCCGATCATGCAAAACACCGTTGTCAAGGGCATTGAGCGGTATAGCCCGCCAAGTTCGGAACCCTTGATCGTACCAACGCGGTGCAGCACGGCACCCATGCTCATGAACAAAAGCGCCTTGTATATGATGTGGCAAAAGGCATGGGCTGCAGCACCGTTGATCGACAGTTCCGTTCCGATGCCGATCCCCACCACCATGAAGCCGAGCTGGTTGTTGAGCGAATAGGCCAGAACGCGCCTCAGGTCATTTTCTATGACTGCATAGAAAATCGGGAACGCGGTCATCGTCGCGCCGATCGGAATGAGAATGTCGGTGCCGGCAAATCCGCGGGCCAATGCGTAGACCGCCAGTTTCGTCGTGAATGCCGACAGCATGACGGTGCCCGTTACAGTCGCTTCGGGATATGCATCCTGCAACCAGTTGTGCAGAAGCGGAAACGCGCATTTTATCCCGAATGCAACCAGAATCAGCTTGCCCGAGAGAGTGGTAACGTCGAACGATGAAAAGGCGATCGATCCAGTTGACCGGAAATGTACCAGCATCGCCGCCAAAAGAATCACGCCCGAGGCGACCTGGATGACGAGATAGCGAATTCCGGCACTGAACGAGGATTTGGTTCTGGAAGCAAAGATGAGGAAGACCGATGAGATCGCGGTGATTTCCCAGAACACGAACAAGGTTAGAAGGTCGGCTGTGAAAACGGCGCCGATGGCACTTCCGGCATAAATCAGACCAGCCGTGTGCTGAACCCAATCCCCGACATGCAGTGCGTATATCACCCCGAGAAAGGTTGCGATCAGAAACACATATCCAAAGACAAGACTGAGTTTGTCGATGCGCAACGTAACAAGGTCGAGTCCGAACAGCGTTATGGTTCCTGCCTCGCCGACAGGAAGCCCGTAGAGATGAAGGAACACCACTACCGGCAGCAGCAACATGTAGGCGCTGCGCACCAATCCCGGCAGCAACGGTATTAGCAGCGCGCCCAGTATCAGGATTAGGCCGGGATTGATCTCATTCATCGTAATAGTCCTCGGGCCTCTTCAGCACGACGCGCATGAGTTTGGCTGCCAGCACGAGGCCGACACATCCGATGAATCCGTAGATCGCGTAGAAGCCCCAGAAGTGTTCGATTGCGAATGGTCCATGCTTGTGGACCAGCGGATCGATCAGGATCAATCCGGCGCACACGGCGTACAGCGCATAGACTATCCGGGTTACGTTTTCCGGATAGTCGATCCACGTGCGTTCATGCGCCGGGGTTTCGAATTTCTTGTGATCTTCGTCATGGGCCATTTGAACGTGCTCCGTTCACTGTCGGCGTTGGTGCGGCCGCGCTTTCGGCGTGTGTCGTACCGAGCTCGATCGAGGAAGCAAAATCCGCAATCGGTTGGGCCGCGAAGAACAGGACGATGCAGGCAGCGGCCGAGATGGTAATGGCGATCTGACATGCGAGAGGCGCTTCGGCGATCGCCACCTTTTTCCCCTCGACAGCGCCGGGCAGAGGCTTGAAAAACGCCCGCGCGGCAATTGGCAACAGATATGCGATGTTCAGAAGCGACGAGACCATGAAGACGACGGCTGCAATCATGTAGCCGGCATCGAGCGCACCCAACATCAGGAAAAGCTTGCTCCACGTGCCACCCAAGGGTGGAAGCCCGATAATGCTCAGAGCTCCGATGAGAAAAGCTCCCATGGTCACGGGCATCAGCCGGCCGATACCGTCGAGTTGACTGACTTCCGTCTTGTGATGGGCAACGTAGATCGCGCCGGCGCAAAAGAACAATGTGATTTTTCCGACGGCATGCATCGCAATGTGCATTGCTCCGCCACTTACGCTCGCAGCCGTGGCGAGTCCTGCTCCCAGTACGATGTAGGAGAGTTGCGATACCGTTGAGTATGCGAGCCGCGCTTTCAGGTTATCCTGTCGCATTGCGACCAGCGATGCGGCGATGACAGTGAAACTGGCGATCCAGATCAACCACCAGGACGCGTCAGCTTGAACCAGGGTTTCGATTCCGAAAACATATACAACGACCTTGAGCACGCAAAATACGCCAGCCTTGACGACTGCAACCGCATGCAGCAGCGCGCTGACCGGAGTCGGCGCCACCATCGCCGAGGGCAGCCAGCGGTGGAACGGCATCAACGCCGCCTTGCCGATGCCGAACATGAACAGGCCCAACAGCAGGCTCAGAACCAGCGGTGTCGTCTTGCCGTCGAGAATTCCCCCAGGCACGAAATCGAGCGTGCCGGCCAAAACCCCGGTGATGACGATCGCTGGCAGCAGCAGCACCATCGACGTTCCGATCAGAAGCATCAGGTAGACCCGTCCGCCGTTCATGGCTTCGGGCGTCGCCTTGTGGGTCACCAGCGGATAGGTCGAGAGCGTCAGCAACTCGTAGAAGATGAACAATGTGAACAAGTTTCCCGCGAACGCTATCCCCATCGCGGCCGATAGTGCGACGGCAAAACAGACGTAGAAGGACGTCTGGCGCGGTTCGTTGTGGCCGCGCATATAGCCAATCGAGTAGATCGAGTTGACGATCCACAGAGTTCCGGCAACGAGGGCAAACAGCATGCCAAGCGGCTCGACCGTAAACGACAGGTCCAGAGAGGGTGCAACGGAAAATACGTGCAGCGTTGGCCGAGCTCCGCTCGCGATGTAAGGCGCAAGATTCCACACGACGAACGCAAGCGCCGCCGCCGCCGTAAGCGTTACCGTCTCGCGCAGATTGGGCGCGCGGAAGAAAGCAGGAATCAGAGCCGCAGCGGCAATGGGAATGACGAGAGCCGCCGCGATCAGTGTTTCCGGTGCCGCAAAGCCGTTCACTGCGCCAGACCTCCCAGAAGTGCCGCGGCGGCAGCAGCGGCAATGTCCCCGCTGGCGCGCGTGTCGATGCCGAAATAGACGGTCGCCGCCGCAAGAAGCAGTATCGGCAGGATCATGGACGACGGCGGTTCATATGCATCGGCGACTTCCTTGCATGGCTCGCGGAAATAGGCGACCTCGACGAACCTGCCGATATAGATGACGGCGATCAGCGAACTGGCGACGATCAGGAAAACCAGGGGCCAGTATCCGTCTTCGATCGCGCCGAGCGCTAGATACCATTTCGATATGAAGCCCGCCGTTCCCGGCACGCCGATGATGCTCAGGCCGGCGAGCACGAAAGCGCCGGAGGTAATCGGCATCTTCCTGCCAATGCCAGCCAGACTGGAAAGGCGCATGCCCTCAGCCCGGTAGGCGATCGCGCCGAGGCACATGAACAGCGTGGTCTTGGTCACCGCATGATTGAGCAGGTGCACGATGCTGCCGGTCAATCCGCTCTGGTTCGCAAATCCGATACCGAGGGTGATGTATCCGATCTGGGCAACTGACGAATAGGCCAGCATTTTCTTTGCATTGCGCTCGAACACCGCGGCGATCGATGCGATGACCATTGCCGCGCCCGACAGGATCAGCAGCACCTCGGCGATCGGCAAACCCCTGAACACCAGCGACAGCCCGAACACGGAAAACAGGATACGAATTAGCAAATAGACTGCGACCTTGGTCGCAGTGCCCGCCAGAAATGCCGCGGCCGTGGACGGCGCATACGCATATGCATTGGGCAGCCACAGGTGCAGCGGAAACAGAGCCAGCTTTAGCGAAATTCCCGCGATCATGAACGCGAGCGCAGTCAGGACCGGCCGAGGGTAGATCGCGTAGGCGTCGACAAGCAGGCCGGATATGTCGTGCAGGTTCAGGCTGCCGGTCACCAAGAACAGCAGACCGACGCCGATCACGTAAAAGGTCGCGCCGATGGTCCCGACGATGAGGTACTGATAAGCAGCCAGAAGGGCGCGCCTGTTCTGGCCAAGCGCAATCAGCGCATATGTCGACAGCGATGAAATCTCGAGGAAAACGAATACGTTGAAGGCGTCGCCTGTTACCGTGATTCCAAGCAGGCCGGTCAGGCACAACAGGTACATGGTATAAAACCAGGCCTGCTGATGCGGCAGGATTTCGCGCGCAACGCTTCTGCGCGCATAAGGCATCAGCACGGCCGCGACGAGGGTGACGAAAAACACGACGAACCCATTCAGCATGTCGACCCGGTATTCGATGCCCCAGGGAACGCCCCAATTGCCCATCACATAGGAAATCGGCTCTTGAATCATTATGACCCGGATCAACAGCAATCCGGCGATAGCGGCCGCCGCCCATGCTGCGATGGACGCGACCACCCAGGCGCGGATGCCGCGGCTCATGAAGGCAGTGATCAGGGCGCCGAAAAGCGGCGCCAGCACCTGCAGGATCGGGAGATGCGGCTCAAGCGCCGTCATGAACGGTCTTCCTGGTCGAAGATCTCGTCTTCCTCGATCGTCCCGTAGGCTTCGTGAATACGGGCGACAAGCGCCAAGCCAAGCGCCAGCGTCGCCACCCCGACGACAATCGCGGTCAGAATCAGCACATGCGGCAACGGGTTGGAGTAGACCGTGAATGCGTCATCGATGATCGGCGCGGTTCCACCGATAATTTTCCCCGGCGAAACATAAAGCAGGTAGACAGAGCTCTGAAACAACGCCAGCCCGACCAGCTTCTTGATCATGTTGCCGCGGGCGATCACGATGTAGAGTCCCGACACCATCAGGAAAATGGTGATGAAGTAATTGTAATGGAGGAGAAACGCGGTGATCTCTTTCATGAGCTTCCCCGGTCACCGAAAGCATAGAAAATCGCCAACATTGTCGAGAAAACCGTGATTATGACACCGGCCTCGACCAACAAAATCCCCAGATGGTGGCCGTGCGGCTGGTGTTGGAGGTCGTAGACGCCGTAGTTCAGATAGTTCATGTCGAACAGCATCGCGGGAAGTCCGGCGCTGGCGAAGATCAGCACGCCCAGCGGAACCATCACTTCGACCATGCCCTGCGGAGCGATCTGTTTGGTTGTGCGCACGCCGAAAATGATCGAGTGGAGGATCAGCATCGCGGCGGCGATCACGCCAGCCTGGAAACCACCTCCTGGTCCGAAGTCCCCATGGAAGTGCACATAAAGCGCAAAAACCAGCATGAACGGCAGGATCAGCTTGGTGCCGATCCTGAGTATCAGGTCGCGTCTCATTCGCCGTGAATCTCCTCGCCGGTCTCCGGCGAGTATCGCCTTCGACGGCCTCTCAGCAACAGGATCACGCCGATGCCGGCGGTGAAAATCACCACCGTCTCGCCCAGCGTATCGAATCCGCGATAGTCAGCCAGAACCGAAGTGACGACATTCGGCACCGTGGTTTCCTCGATCGACTTCTCCAGATAGCGCGGTGCCGCGTGTTTGTGGATGGGGGCATCGGCGGTGCCGAAACGCGGCAGATCGAATGTTCCCGCCACCAGGGCCGCTCCGATGCCGACCGCCACGAACAGCGGAATCAGGTTCGAGCGCGGTACTGGATATTCGCGCGAATTCGTCAGATAGAGCGTGGCCAGAAAGAGCACCGTCGAAACGCCGGCGCCGACCGAGGCTTCGGTCATGGCCACGTCGACCGCGTCGAGCACGATCAGGACACTCGCCATCAGGAAGCTGTAGATGCCCGCCAGGATGACGACCGCAAAAAGGCTTCGCTGACGGATAATCACGAGCGTGATGACCGCAAGCAAAGTCAACAGCAGGGTCATGACAAAGACTTCCATCATGGCTCTATGGCGCCCTCTTGTTTCGGATCTTGCGGTGCCTGCTCCGGCTTTTCCCGGCGATCCTCACTCAATACCGGCTCGATTCCCTCGTGCAGGGCGGCCTGGGCCAAGGCGTGCGTCACGACCGGACCCGTAAAAAACAGCAGCACGAAAATAAACACCAATTTCAGGGTAATCAGCGACAAACCGGCCTGTATCCCAAATCCGGCCAGCAACAGCAGCGCGCCAAGAGTGTCGATAACGCTGGCGGCATGCATCCGGGTATAGACGTCAGGCAACCTGATTAGCCCCAGCGCGCCTACAACAATGAAAGCGCTGCCCGAGGCAATGAGAACCCAACTGACGGCATCTGACAGCAGATCCATCATGAGCCGGAATCCTCCTCGACATCGTAGGCCAGATCGCCGTGGCGGAAATATTTCAGCACCGCCAACGTGCCGATGAGGTTCAAAAGCCCGTAGGTAAGCCCGATGTCGAGCCATTCGGGGCGGCCGGTCATGAAGCCGACGGCGCTCAAGAGAAGAATTGCCAGTGTGCCGACGACATTGCCGGCGAGCACCCGGTCGAAGACGGTCGGCCCGCGAATGGCACGCGCTACCGCCAATGTCAGGGCGGCCAGAATTGCCAATGTTGCAAGTACAAACATCAGGCGCTGCCCTCGAAACGGCTGACACGCGCGTCCATTTCGCCTTCCTCCAGATCGGCAGCCCCCTCGCGGACCAGCGCATGCACCGTGAGTTGATTGCCTCGAACACCTGTGGTGATCGTGCCGGGCGTCAGCGTGATCGAATTCGCATAGGTAGCAAGGCCGACAGAGGTTTTCTGGCTCGCATCCACGACGGTCATTGTCGGCGAGATGGGAAGTCCAGGGCTAACGATCAGCTTGGCGACGCTCCAGGCCGATTTGGCAATCTCCCACAGCAGCCAGGGATAGTAAGACAAAGTCCGGGATATTAGCTGGTTCGGGTGTGCTTCTTCGTCGACCCCGTTCATCAGCACGGTTACGGCAACGGCGAGGATTGTGGCGGCGATTCCGATACCAAGCAGCAAGGGCGTGTAGTGACCGGATAGCGCCAGCCAGAATACGAACAATACAACACCTAGGCTTATTCGCCGCATCTTCCCTCCCGAGCGTGTTTTCGTTTTCCCGCCGGTCGAAGCTCGCCTACGACGGCTTGCCGAGCCGGTCGCCCAAACCGGACCCCCTCAAAGTCTGTAGATTATTTGACAGCAGGGGGCAACGCCGCGAGACAAACACGCCGAGCCATATGGCGCAATTCATGCGTGGTTTAAAGATGATGGCCAATATGACGCATGCAAACCGGACACGTATCAACATTTGTTTATCGCGAGCTGGCGACTTGCGATCCGGAAGGGCTTTCAAGACGCGGTTTCAGCGCTACATTATGCGCACTTCACTCAGCGGAGCGCCGTCATGGCCCAGGATACCCAACCCAAGATTTCCAAGACCGACGCCGAATGGCGCGAGCAGTTGACGCCCGAACAATACTACGTTCTGCGCGAGCACGGCACCGAACGCGCCGGCACTTCGCCGTTGAACCATGAGAAGCAGAAAGGCGTTTTTGCCTGCGCCGGATGCGGCAAGCCTCTGTTCGGTTCGGATTCGAAGTTCGATTCAGGCACCGGCTGGCCAAGCTTCTACCAGCCAGTAGACCCCGGCGCCGTGACCGAACACAAGGACCGCTCTTTCTTCATGGTCAGAACCGAAATCCGCTGCGCCGATTGCGGCGGCCATCTCGGTCATGTCTTCAACGATGGGCCAAACCCGACCGGATTGCGCTATTGCATGAACGGCGTCGCGCTG
>JBFIBB010000050.1:0-16450 GCA_041582695.1 Rhizobiaceae bacterium | reverse complement strand
GTCGGGGGTTCGAGCCCCTCTGCCCCTGCCAGTTTCCTGACAATTGCAGTCGTTTCCTTGGCCGCGGGACCGCCCGTTCGTGACACATGTATTGTGCGCGACGCCCTGCATGGAGGATATTTGATGAAAATCGGATTTATCGGTCTCGGCAATGTCGGAGCGAAGCTCGCCGGCAGCCTGTTGAGGAACGGCCACGATCTGACGGTGCGCGATCTCGACCGCGGCGCGGCCGACGGATTTCTCGCCAAGGGCGCCAAATGGGCCGACACTCCGAAAGAGATGATCGAGGCTTGCGACGTGGTGATCACCTGCCTGCCGTCGCCGGCGGCATGCGCGTCGGTGATGGAGGGAGAAGACGGCATCATCGCGGGCATGGGGCCCGGTAAGATCTGGGCCGAAATGTCGACCACAGATGCGGGCGAGATCAAGCGGCTCGCCGCACTCGTCGAAGCGAAGGACGGCAAGGCCATCGAATGCCCGGTATCAGGCGGTTGCCACCGTGCGGCGACCGGCAACATCTCGATCTTCGCTGGCTGCGACCGCGACACGTTCGAGGCCATGCTGCCATTTCTGAAGACGCTCGGCCGCCGCATACTCCATACAGGCCCAATCGGTTCGGCATCCATCCTCAAGGTCATGACCAACTACCTCGCCACCGCAAATCTGCTGACGATCTGCGAAGCGATGGCGACGATGAAGGCCGCCGGTCTCGATCTGGCCACGACCTATGAGGCAATCGTGATTTCCTCGGGCACATCGTTCGTGGCCGAAACCGAGGGACAGGTGATTCTCAACGGCAGCCGCGACATCGAATTCACCATGGACCTGGTGCTGAAGGATATCGGCCTGTTTCAGAAGATCGCGGACGATCACAATGTGCCACTGGAGATAAGCCCGCTGATGATCGATATCTTCAAGGACGGCCAGAGGCGTTATGGCCAGCGCGCTAACTCCGACGACATCATCCGGCGTCTAGAAGAGGCAACTGGACTGGATATTACCGCGCCCGGATTTCCGGCGCTGATGGTGGATGACGAGCCGGAAGCACCCGGTTACGAAGTGGTGCCGCGAAGCCGGCCAACCGGGGCGCGCTAAAGTTCACACCCGGCGGCGCTGTCGCGGCGTGTCGCAGCAATTTCAGCGATAGCCGCGGTTCAGGGACGGGCGAGCCCGGCACCCGTGGCCGCCGCAACCTCGTCGAAGGTCACACCGGGCGCGAGCCTGGCGAGCCGGAAGCCGCCGGGCGTGACATCTATGATGGCCAAGTCGGAATAGACACGGCTTACCACGCCCTTGCCGGTCAACGGATAGGTGCAGCGCTCAACGAGCTTGGCTTCGCCGTCCTTGGTAACATGCTGGGTGATGACGAAGATCGTCCTGACGCCCGCAACCAGGTCCATCGCGCCGCCGACGGCCGGTATGGCGTCTGGCGCGCCGGTGGACCAGTTTGCCAGGTCGCCGGTCTCAGAGACCTGCATGGCGCCGAGCACGCAGACGTCAATATGCCCGCCCCGGATCATCGCGAAACTGTCGGCATGGTGGAAATAGCTGGCGCCGGGAAGGGCGGTCACGGCCTTTTTCCCGGCATTGATCAATTCCGGGTCTTCCGTGCCGGGTTCGGGCGACGGACCCATGCCGAGCAGGCCGTTTTCGGTGTGATAGGTGAATTCCCGGCCTTCGGGCACGAATTTGGCGACCAGTTCCGGGATGCCGATACCGAGATTGACGTACGAGCCGTCGGGTATGTCGGCTGCCGCCAGTTCCGCCATCTGTTCGCGGCTCCAGCCGCGGTTTTGACCTTCGCTCATGGATACCGTACTCCCCGCTCGATCAGCTCGGATTCGACCAGCGGCTGGCTGACCTCCACGACCCGGTTGACGAATATGCCCGGGGTGACGACGTGCTCCGGGTCGATGCCGCCCGCGGCGACAATCCTGCGGGCCTGAACGACGGTTGTGGCTGCCGCCATCGCCATGATCGGATTGAAATTTCGGGCAGTCTTGTTGAAAACAAGATTGCCCTTCTCGTCGGCCGTCTCGCATTTGATGAGCGCGAAATCAGCCTTCAGCCCGTATTCCATCACATAGTCGCGGCCGTTGAAGTTTCGTGTTTCCTTGCCCTCCGCCAGCGGCGTGCCGACAGTCGTTGCGGTGTAGAAGGCCGGAATGCCGGCACCGCCGGCCCGGATGCGTTCGGCGAGCGTGCCTTGCGGCACCAGTTCAAGTTCGATCTTTCCGGCGCGGTAGAGTTCGGGAAACACTTTCGAATGGCTGGAACGCGGATAGGAGCAGATCATCTTCGCCACCTGGCCGTTCCCGATCAGCGCCGCAAGGCCGACTTCGCCATTGCCTGTGTTGTTGTTGATCACGGTCAGATTCTTTGCGCCGCGATCGATCAGCGCGTGAATGAGCTCGATCGGGCTGCCGGCCTCACCGAAGCCACCAACCATCACGACAGCGCCATCGGCAATATCCGCGATGGCATCTGCCGGGGAAGCAGCGATCTTGTTCAACATTTACGGATTGGTCCCCCAAAAGACATGCGCGCCAGCGCCTAACACAGAACTTGTCCGATTGTCAGTAGCCGAATAGGAATCTCCGGACAAAGCCCATCGGGTCCTTATTGTTTGCGCGCCTTTTTTCTGATTATCGCCCCGCTGCAACCGGTAACGTGAACCGGATTTGACCCGCAGCCGGACCAATTCCGGGCTTGACAAACGAAGCAGATATAATTAACATGTTAATTATAATGAGGGCCCACGCCCATGCCCCACCTTGAGTTGACCTATTCGAAAAACCTGGCTGAGCGTCTCGATATCGATGAACTTTGCGCCGGGGCCAATGCGATCATGCGTTCATTGCCGATTTTCGAGGCGGGCGGGATTCGGGTTCGCGCGGAAGCCCGGTCGCACTACGCGATTGCCGATTGCGATCCCAACAATGCCTTTCTAGACGGCGTATTGCGGATTGGTGCAGGGCGAAGCGAAGAAGCCAAACGTGAGGCAGGCGAAGCGATTTTCGCATTTCTTGCCGAGTTTGCCGCGCCACTTCTTCAGGACCCGCATTTCGCGCTGTCGCTGGAAATCCGCGAGATCGATCCGATATTGAGCTGGAAAAAGAACTCGATCCATTCGCGGCTGCGCAAGTCC
The DNA here is from genome assembly GCA_041582695.1 of Rhizobiaceae bacterium. Lineage (GTDB taxonomy): Bacteria > Pseudomonadota > Alphaproteobacteria > Rhizobiales > Rhizobiaceae > JAWKWH01. The sequence goes on along the minus strand of JBFIBB010000050.1, from coordinate 13,302 downwards.
TGAACGGAGATGGCATGTCTGCTCTTCAAACGAATATCGCCAAGGCTGAGAAGTACCTGAAGCGTTTCGGGGATCGGCCGGTTCTCAACCATATCGCGGGAAAGGGCGTGGCCGCCACCGGGGGCGACACTTTCGACGTCATCAGCCCGGTCGATCTGAAAACCATCGCCAAAGTTGCCAGGGGCGGCGCGGACGATATCGACCTGGCGGCCAGTGCCGCCAAGGCTGCGTTTCGCGACTGGGCCGGTTGCAGCGGCGCAAGGCGGCGCGAAATGCTGCACGCGATCGCCGATCGCATCGTCGAACGCGCTGAAGAAATCGCGTTCGTGGAGTGCATGGATACGGGCCAGTCGTTGAAGTTCATGTCAAAGGCGGCGCTCCGCGGGGCAGAGAATTTCCGTTTCTTTGCCGACAAGGCTCCGGAAGCGCACGACGGAAGATCATTGCGCGCGCCTGGCCAGGTCAACATGACCACCCGCATACCGATCGGTCCGGTCGGGATCATCACCCCGTGGAACACGCCCTTCATGCTGTCGACATGGAAGATCGCGCCAGCCCTTGCCGCCGGCTGCACCGTGGTTCACAAGCCGGCGGAATTCTCGCCGCTCACAGCCAGCCTGCTGGTGGAGATCGCCGAGGAAGCCGGATTGCCGGCAGGTGTGTGGAACGTTGTGCATGGCTTCGGTGAAGGCGCAGGCCGCGCGCTGACCGAACATCCCGACATAAAGGCCATCGGTTTCGTCGGTGAGAGCCGTACAGGCTCCATGATCATGAAACAGGGTGCGGATACGCTGAAGCGGGTTCATTTCGAACTTGGCGGCAAGAATCCGGTCATCGTGTTCGCCGATGCCGATCTTGAGCGTGCGGCCGACGCGGCTGTTTTCATGATCTATTCGCTTAACGGTGAACGCTGCACGTCGTCGTCGCGCCTGCTGGTGGAGGAGACCATTCACGACCGGCTCGTCAAGATGGTCGCGGCACGGGCGAAGCGTATCCCGATCGGTCATCCCCTTGATCCCGACACGGTGATCGGTCCTCTGATCCATCCGGAGCACCAGAAAAAGGTGCTCTCCTATTTCGACATTGCGCGCGAAGAAGGAGCGACGATCGTTACCGGCGGTGAAAAAGCGGATGGTCCCGGAGGCGGGTGCTATGTCAAACCGACGTTGTTTGCCAATGCCAACAATGGAATGCGTATCGCTCAGGAAGAGATTTTTGGTCCGGTTCTGACCGCGATAGCGTTCAAAACCGAGGACGAAGCGATCCGCATCGCCAACGATGTCGATTACGGGCTCACGGGATATGTCTGGACCTCGGACGTTACCCGCGCCTTCCGTGTCACCGAAGCGCTGGAAGCGGGAATGATCTGGGTAAATTCGGAGAATGTCCGCCATTTGCCGACGCCGTTTGGCGGAGTGAAGCGGTCGGGCATCGGCAGGGATGGCGGCGACTGGTCTTTTGAGTTTTATATGGAGAACAAGAATGTAGCGTTTGCGACCAGCAGTCACGCAATTCCACGGCTCGGAGCCTGACAATGCCTGTTCCCGCACCCAATCTCTATCCCGATTTCAATATTGTCCGATTGAGCCATGTCGAGTTCGGCGTCACCGATCTCGCCGCCAGCCGGGCATTCTATGTCGACACACTCGGCCTGCAGGTGGCGGCGGAGACGGATAGCCAACTGTGTCTCCGGGCCATGGAGGAGCGCGGCCACCATTGCGTGATGCTGACAAAAATGAGGGTGCCATGTGCCAGGCTGATGGCATTCAAGGTGTTTGACGACAACGACCTCGACCGTCTCAAAGCGTTCTTCGAAGAGAAGGGTCTGGACAGCGAATGGGTCGAACGGCCATTTCAGGGCCGCACATTGCGTGCGTTGGATCCCTGGGGCATGCCGCTGGAGTTTTACGCGAAGATGGACCGGCTGGAGCCGATCCATCAGAAGTACAAACTTTACCGCGGCGTCAAACCGCTACGCATAGACCACTTCAATTGCTTCTCGCCGGACGTCGACGGCGCGGTCGACTTTTACAATGAGATGGGTTTCCGGGTGACCGAGTACACCGAGGATTGCGACAGCGGCCGCATCTGGGCGGCGTGGATGCATCGAAAGGGCGGAGTGCATGATATTGCGTTCACCAACGGCCTGGGTCCGCGCCTGCACCACATCGCCTTTTGGGTGCCGACGCCGCTAAACATCATCGACCTGCTCGACCTGATGTCGACGACCGGCTATCTGGACAACATCGAGCGCGGCCCCGGCCGCCACGGCATTTCCAACGCCTTCTTCCTCTACATCCGTGATCCAGACGGCAACCGCATCGAAATCTACTGCTCTGACTACCAGACCGTCGATCCGGATCTGGAACCGATCCGTTGGGACCTGACCAGCCGGCAGCGACAGACGCTTTGGGGCGCGCCCGCGCCGCGCTCGTGGTTCGAGGAGGGAACGCTGTTCGAAGGCGTCGAGGCTCGGGAATCCAACCTTGGCGCCCAGCCGATCATCGCGCCTTTCTGAACACCGGACCGGACAAGCCAAATGAGTTTGCAGAACTCGAAAACACCGCGGCTGGCGACTTTCTCGGTGGACGGCCGCATCAGATATGGAGCGATCGACGAGGCGGGACGTATCGCCGATCTCGCGGGCCGGTTCGGAGGACGATTTGCCTCGTTGCTGGAGGTGATCGAGGCCGGAGCGCTGAATGAGCTTGCGGAAGCGGGTGCCGGCGCTTCAGCCGATTTCGAGGCCGGCGACGTGCGGTTTGAAGTCCCGATACCGCGGCCGGAGAAGATCATCTGCGTCGGGGTCAACTTTCCCGATCGCAATGCCGAATACAAGGACGGTCAGGCAGCGCAGACAAAGCCGTCACTGTTCGTTCGCTTTGCCCGTTCATTTGTTGGGCACGATGTCCCGCTGACCCGTCCGGCAGTATCGGAGCAGCTCGACTACGAAGGCGAGATCGCGATCGTCATCGGCAAGACAGGCCGACATATCTCCTGCGACAAAGCGCTGGACCACATCGCGGCACTGACGCTGTGCAACGAAGGTTCGGTCCGCGACTGGATCCGCCATGCCAAGTTCAATGTCACGCAGGGCAAGAATTTCGACGGCACCGGATCCATGGGCCCATGGCTTGTACCTTACATCGAAGAGGCGCAGATCGCCGATATCCGACTGACGACGCGCGTGAACGGCGAGTTACGGCAGGATGACCGCACCAGCCGGATGATCTTCGATTTCCGCTATATCGTGAACTACATTTCGACATTCACCACACTTGTCCCGGGCGACGTCATCGTGACCGGTACGCCGACGGGGGCGGGGGCGCGTTTCGATCCGCCAGTCTGGCTCAAGCCAGGCGATATCGTTGAGGTCGAGGCGGAAGGTATCGGCATCTTGCGCAATGGCGTTGTCGACGAGGCGGCAGGTTGACCCCCGGAGAGGTCAAGCGCGCCGCCGAAGCGCTGTTTGCGGCCGAGCGCGATCGACGCCAGATCGGGCTGCTGTCGCGGGCCCATCCCGACGCGACCATGGACGATGCCTACGCCGTTCAGACGGCCCTGGTCGGGTTAAAGCGCAAGAGTGGCCTCAAACAGATCGGATGGAAGATCGGTCTTACCTCGAAAGCCATGCAAAATGCGCTTGCCATCGACATCCCCGACAGCGGCGTGCTTTTCGACGACATGATGTTTCCCGACGGCGGGACCGTGCCGGCCGGGCGCTTTATCCAGCCGCGTATCGAGGCCGAAATCGCTTTCGTCATGAAGCGAGACCTTGCCGGACCGGATGTCACGATTGACGACGTTCTGGCGGCGACCGGCCACATTCTGCCAGCGCTGGAAATTCTCGACACCCGCATATTGCGCAGCGATCCCGCAACCGGTCGGTCACGGACGTTTTTCGACACGATATCCGACAATGCAGCCAATGCCGGGATCGTCACCGGAGGTTCGCCGGTCACTCTGGACGCCGTGGACATGCGCTGGATCGGCGCCATCGTCGCGCGCAACGGGGTGGTGGAGGAAACCGGGCTCGGCGCCGGCGTGCTAGATCATCCGGCGAGGGGCGTCGCCTGGCTGGCCAACCGGTTGTCGCAATACGGCGGGAGAATTAGCGCCGGCGATATCGTATTGTCCGGTTCATTCATCCGTCCTGTCGAAGCGATTCCGGGTTCGCTTATAACAGCCGATTTCGGTTCATTCGGTTTTGTATCCGTGTCTTTCGAATAGGCACGATGTCCGGTTGCTCAAACACTCGCTGCGCATGGCCAGCCAACACGAGGATGCGGCGTCTCCCGCCTGGGCGGGAGACGCCCGGTCGTCTGTGGTGCAAACAACCTGCCGCTAAAAGCAGCACCGGGATCATATAGCGCCGGACCGCGCTGACCAAGCATTGACTATTTTGCTTAAAAAAACGGCAAATTCACCAATTGCTTAAAAAACAGTCACGATAAAACTGCGAATGCCGTCTGGTGTTGCAATGCAAACTTGGTGATCCAGCTTAGCATCCCGCGTCAACCCATTGATTAACAAGATGTTAATCCGAGCCACCCTTTTGGGCATGCGATTTGGCATGACGCTTGCGTTGTCTACTGCGGTGCAAACAAACCTGTCGGAGATAGACAAATGACCGCAACTACCAGGAAGTCCATGCTCGCCGGATTTGCCGCCGTACTGGCCGCGTCCACAATCGCCTTTTCGGCGCATGCGGAGGAAACGATCAAGGTCGGCATCCTGCATTCGCTGTCGGGAACCATGGCCATCTCTGAGACGACACTAAAGGATGCCATGCTCATGCTCATCGAGGAGCAGAACAAGAAGGGCGGCGTCCTTGGCAAGAAACTCGAGGCTGTCGTCGTCGATCCGGCATCCGACTGGCCGCTTTTTGCGGAAAAAGCGCGCGAGCTGATCGAGAAGGACAAGGTAGCCGCCGTCTTCGGTTGCTGGACGTCGGTTTCGAGAAAGTCGGTTCTGCCCGTGTTCGAAGAACTGAACAGCCTGCTCTTCTATCCGGTCCAGTATGAAGGCGAGGAGAGTCAGCGCAACGTTTTCTACACCGGCGCTGCGCCCAACCAGCAGGCAATTCCCGCGGTTGATTACCTCATGAACGAAGAAGGCGTGGAGCGCTGGGTTCTGGCCGGCACCGACTACGTTTATCCGCGCACGACCAACAAGATCCTGGAAGCCTACCTCAAGTCCAAGGGCGTTGCCGCCGAGGACATCATGATCAACTACACCCCGTTTGGTCATTCCGACTGGCAGACTATCGTCGCCGATATCAAGGCGTTCGGTTCGGCCGGCAAAAAGACCGCAGTCGTGTCGACCATCAACGGCGATGCCAACGTGCCTTTCTACAAGGAACTGGGGAACCAGGGCATCAAGGCGGAAGAGATTCCGGTCGTTGCCTTCTCGGTCGGAGAAGAGGAACTCGCGGGTCTCGATACCGCGCCGCTGGTCGGCCATCTCGCCGCATGGAACTACTTCCAATCGGTCGAAACCGAAGCCAACGCCGAGTTCATCGAAACGTGGAAGGCTTTCATCGGCAACGAGAAACGCGTGACCAACGATCCGATGGAGGCGCACTACATCGGATTCAACATGTGGGTGGAGGCCGTAGAGAAGGCGGGCACGACTGACCCCGATGCGGTAATCGATTCCATCGTCGGCGTTTCGGTTCCCAACCTTACTGGCGGCTATTCGACCATGATGCCGAACCACCATATCACCAAGCCGGTACTCATCGGCGAAATTCAGGACGACGGCCAGTTCGAGACCGTCTGGGAGACGTCCGGGCTCGTGGTTGGCGATGAATGGTCAGATTATCTGGAAGATTCAAAGAACCTGATCGCCGATTGGCGCGCACCAATGTCGTGCGGCAACTTCAATGTTGCGACCGGCAAATGCGGTGGTCAGGGCACCAACTGATAGCAACGACCGGCTGTTTTCGAGCCCTCGGGCATTTTTTACCCCTTGGCCCGGGGGCTCTTTTTCAACAAACCTCGGAATTCCTCAATGCGAAGCCGTAGTTCCGTCTTTCTGACATTGCTGGCCTTTTTTATCGTCGTGGCTGGCGCGCGGGCAGACGAGGCGGAACTGCGCGGCATCATCGCCAAGTTCGCCCAATCAAAGGGATATTCCCAAACCGAGGACATCGTCGGCGAACTTGCGGCCACCGGCGAACCATCGGTGGCGCCGGCATTGCAGGCGCTGTCGGACGGGCTGCTGTATTACCGCAAAGACAGTGACGAGGTGTTCATCGTTACCGGCGACGGCGCGATGCTGACACTCGGCGATCCGATCACCGGCGAAACCGCCGGTACGGCCGGGAAATCGGAACTCGAAAAGGTCAAGGTAAAAAACAGTTTGCGGCGCAAGATCCGCGACGTCATAGGGTCGCTCACACTCGCGGCCAAGGATCCGCAAGTTCGCCTCAAGGCGGCCCGCACGCTTGTTGCCAATCCTGACAGCGAAGCGCTTGCGGCCATCGAGGCCGCCCTGGAAAACGAAACGGACAAGCGGATTGTCAGCGAACTGGAAGCGGCGAGGGCCGCAGCCATACTGTTCTCCGACAGGCCGGACGAGGAAAAAACGGCCGCCATCGAGACGGTCGCGAAGCTTGGTACGCGAGATGCGCAGGGCCTGCTCAAACGGTTCGAAGCCGCCGCAACCGAGCCGCTTAAGAGCGCCGCCGCAGCAGCAATCACCCGGATTGAAACTACCTTGGCGTACTGGTCGGTCGGCCAGAACGTCTGGTACGGCATTTCGCTTGGCTCCGTTCTGCTACTCGCGGCGATTGGTCTTGCCATTACGTTCGGCGTCATGGGCGTAATCAACATGGCCCATGGCGAGATGGTGATGCTTGGCGCATACACCACATTTGCGGTGCAGGAAGCTATCCGCGTCAACGCTCCCGGCCTGTTCGACTGGTCGCTTGCGTTTGCCTTGCCGCTCGCATTCCTGGTGGCGGGCGGCGTCGGTTTCGCGATGGAGCGGGGCATTATCCGCTTTCTGTACGGTCGTCCGCTCGAAACCCTGCTCGCTACCTGGGGCGTTTCGCTGGTGCTCCAGCAGACAGTGCGTACCATCTTCGGTCCGAACAATCGCGAAGTCGGAAGCCCGGCCTGGATGTCGGGCGCCTTCGAAGTCGGCCAATTGACGATTACCTGGAACCGGTTGTTCATTGTCGCCTTCGCGATTGTTGTCTTTGCCGTACTTCTGTGGGCCATCAACAGGACGACGGCAGGTCTCAACATGCGCGCGGTTACCCAGAACCGGCGCATGGCCTCGGCAATGGGAATCCGCACTCCATGGGTCGATGCGATGACCTTCGCGCTCGGTTCGGGAATCGCCGGAATGGCCGGCGTGGCCCTGTCGCAGATCGACAACGTCTCTCCGAATCTCGGCCAGAGCTACATCATCGACAGCTTCATGGTCGTCGTGTTCGGCGGCGTCGGCAACCTGTGGGGCACATTTGTCGGCGCATTCTCGCTCGGTATCGTCAACAAGTTTCTCGAGCCCTATGCGGGTGCGGTGCTCGGCAAGATACTGGTGCTCGTCTTCATCATCATATTCATTCAGCGACGCCCGCGCGGCCTATTCGCGCTGAGGGGCCGGGCCATCGAATCATGATCTCAAGACATCTGTTCGCAAACGGATTTACTCCGTTCATTGTCGTGTCGATCGTCCTTGTCCTGGGGGCGGCTGTGGTTGTGCCGGTGCTCAATCTGACGCTTGAACCGCATCATCCGTTGCATGTGCCGACCTATATGGTGGCACTGACCGGCAAATACCTCACCTACGCGCTTCTGGCGCTGGCGCTTGACCTTGTCTGGGGCTTTGCCGGCATCCTGTCGCTAGGACATGGCGCGTTCTTCGCGCTCGGCGGCTATGCAATGGGCATGTATCTGATGCGGCAGATCGGCGCGCGCGGCGTATACGGCAATCCGGAACTGCCCGATTTCATGGTCTTTCTCAACTGGAAGGAGTTGCCTTGGTACTGGTACGGGTTCGACCAGTTCTGGTTCGCCGCGCTGATGGCGCTTGCCGCGCCGGGATTATTGGCATTCGTTTTCGGCTGGTTCGCGTTCCGCAGCCGTGTCACCGGCGTCTATCTTTCGATCATCACGCAGGCGATGACCTACGCGCTGCTGCTCGCATTTTTCCGCAACGACATGGGTTTTGGCGGAAACAACGGCCTGACCGACTTCAAGGTCATTCTCGGATTCGACATACAGGCGGATACGACCCGGGCAGCGCTTTTCGCCGCAAGCGCAGTCGCGTTGGCCCTCGGTGTTGCGCTAACAGCGGCGATAACCGGCTCGCATTTCGGCAAGTTGCTGGTCGCGGTGCGCGATGCGGAAAGCCGGACGCGATTTTTGGGTTACCGGCCTGAATCGGTAAAACTTTTCGCCTTCACGTTATCGGCAGTCATGGCCGGCGTGGCAGGCGCTCTCTACGTGCCGCAGGTCGGCATCATCAATCCGGGCGAATTCGCACCCGCCAATTCCATCGAAATCGTTGTATGGACCGCCGTCGGCGGGCGGGGAACGATTGTCGGTCCGATCATCGGCGCGCTCACGGTCAACGCGGGCAAGAGCTGGTTCACCGGCGTACTGCCCGAACTGTGGCTGTTTGCATTGGGCGGCTTGTTCGTGCTCGTAACGCTGCTCCTGCCAAAGGGTATTGTCGGGACCGCGCAGTACGGATGGTCAGCGATGAAAGCCCGCCGGGAAAGCCGGATCGCCGAAGAGGGGATATCCGGTGCAATACCCCTGCAGCAAGCGGCGGGGGAATGACGATGGCAAAAAAGGCGCGCCGCGAAGAAAAGGTTCTCGTTCGCAATCCCAACGAGCCAGTCATACTTCCCCATCCCTATGCGCTGCGCGACATTGCCCCGCCGGAGCCGGAAAGCCCCAAACTCACCCGCCGCCGGGAAACGCTGCTCTATCTGGACGGCGTGAGCGTCTCATTCGACGGCTTCAAGGCCATCAACAATTTGTCCATGGTGCTTGAAGAAGGAGAAATGCGGGCAATCATCGGTCCCAACGGCGCCGGCAAGACAACGATGATGGACATCATCACAGGCAAAACAAGACCGGACACGGGTGAAGTCTATTTTGACGGCACCATCGATCTGACCGCTCATGACGAAGCGTCGATCGCCATGCTCGGCATCGGCCGCAAGTTCCAGAAGCCGACGGTTTTCGAGAACCACACTGTCGAGGACAATATCGCGCTGGCGCTGGCGGGGCCGCGTCGGCTCCTGAACACGCTGTTTTCCGATCCGTCACTTACCGGCGAGGGGCGCATCCGCGAAATTCTCGACACGATCCGCCTCGCTGACCGCCGTCGCGACCTCGCCGCCAATCTGAGCCATGGACAGAAGCAATGGCTGGAAATCGGCATGCTGCTCGCGCAGGACCCGAAATTGCTGCTCGTCGACGAACCGGTTGCCGGCATGACAGATGCCGAAACCGAAGAAACGGCAAAACTGCTCAGGGAAATAGCTCAGACCCACAGCGTCATCATCGTCGAGCACGACATGCACTTTGTCCGCGAGCTGGGAGTAAAAGTCACTTGCCTGCACGAAGGCTCGGTGCTGTCCGAAGGATCGCTGGATCACGTCTCCTCCGACAGCAGGGTCATCGAAGTCTATCTGGGAAGGTAAGCGATGCTAAGCGTCGAAAATGTATCCCTCCACTACGGCGCAGCCCAGGCATTGCGCGAAGTGTCCATCAACGCCCAACCCGGCCGCATCACCTGCATTCTCGGCCGCAATGGCGTGGGCAAGACCAGCCTGCTTCATGCGATAACCGGCCACCACCGCGTTTCGGCCGGCGAGATTACGTTCCTGGGCAAGAGGCTCGGCCGCAGCGCGCCCTATGACCGCGCCCGCGCCGGCATGAGTCTTGTGCCGCAGGGGCGCGAAATTTTTCCGTTGCTGACGGTGCGCGAAAACCTGCAGACAGGGTTTGCGCCGTTGATGCGTTCGGCGCGCTCGATCCCGGACTACGTGTTTGAGCTATTTCCTGTTCTCGGCGAAATGCTCGGGCGCCGCGGCGGCGATCTGTCGGGCGGTCAGCAACAGCAGTTGGCCATCGGCCGGGCGCTGGTGACGCGACCGAAACTGCTGGTGCTTGACGAGCCGACGGAAGGCATTCAGCCGTCGATCATCAAGGATATCGGCCGAGCGATAAGCTATCTGCGCGATACCCAAGGCATCGCGGTGCTGCTGGTCGAGCAGTATCTCGATTTCTGCCGCGGTCTGGCGGACGATGTCTACATCATGGATCGCGGCGTCATCGTCCATTCCGGCGACGCGGCATCGTTGGATAATCCGCAGGTGCGCGCCCACCTGACCGTCTGACCGACCGCCGGCCCCAGAGCGAACGATACGCTTAGAGACCGCCCTGTCTCTTTATGAATGCGACGATGTCTTCGGTTCCCTCGCCGCGGCGCATGTCGGTGAATACGAACTGGCGACCGGCGCGCGCCGTTTCGGCATCGGCCCTCATCCGGTCGAGGTCGACTCCGACATGGGGTGCAAGATCGGCCTTGTTGACGATCAGAAGGTCCGACCGGGTAATCGCCGGCCCGCCCTTGCGCGGGATATCACCGCCCTGGCAGACCGAAATGACGTAGAGCGTCAGATCGGCGAGGTCCGGCGAGAAGGTCGCCGCCAGATTGTCGCCACCCGACTCGATCAGGACAACATCCAGACCGGGATGGCGGGTGTTGAGTTCCTCGATCGCGCGAAGGTTGATCGACGCGTCCTCGCGTATGGCGGTGTGAGGACAGCCGCCGGTCTCCACGCCAATCACGCGATCCGCCGGCAGCGCTTGCATCCGCATCAGCGCTTCGGCGTCTTCGCGCGTGTAGATGTCGTTGGTGATCACGCCGATCGAAAAATCCTCGCGCATCGCCTCGCAAAGCCGCGCGGTGAGCGTGGTCTTGCCGGAACCGACAGGTCCGCCGATGCCAATGCGCAAGGGTCCGTTTGCGGAGGTCATGACAAAAAAAGCCTTGGCTGAAGCGTTTCGTGGTTCATCGAGGCGATTTCGGCCATGAACGCAAAGTCGCCGAGATCGTCAAGTGTCGACCGTTCTGCCTTTTCTGCAACGGCGGCGACTGCAGGTTCAAGTTCCGACAGTGTCCGCGCCGCGCCATCCTGGCCGGTAACCGACAGCCGGATTGCGCATTGCAACTGGTTCGAGACATTTGTGTTGAGGTAAGCGCCGAGTGCGGGCGCCAACGCGATCTTGGCGCGGCCGCAGGCTACGCCAACGGCTACGGGCAGCGGCAGATTGCCGGGCAGGGGAGCTGTGCTCTCAAACCAGTGCCGGGCAGCAGCAACGAATGCCTTGCCTTGATCCATCGTTTCCTTGTGGCGCTCGGCCGATCCCGCCAGTGCTTCGGCCAGGCTGCCAATTTCGGCAATCGATGCCGGTTCGCCGGCTGCGCGCCATGCGGCGGCCAGCAGCACCGCATCATTCCAGGACGAGCCGCGGGCAAGGACCGTCTCCAGCCAGTCGCGGAGATCATCGGCCGTGCGGACCGCGCCGTCCGCAACAGCCTGTTCCAGCCCGGCCGAATAGGCGAAGGACCCGGTCGGAAATACCGGCGACAGCCAGGACATCAGGCGTATGAGCGATGCGTCAATCATGGTGATGATGCCCATGATCGTGCTGATGATCGTGCGCGTGGTGCGCACCGCCGTAAGCACCGCCTTCGGGATCGAATGGCGCCGCGATGTCTTCGACTGTCGCGCCAAGACCTTCCAGCATTTCCCGGATCACATGGTCGCGGCGGATCAAAATGCGGTCGTCCTCGATCTGTGCCGCCAGATGCCGATTGCCGATCTGCCAGGCGAGCGCGAGCAGGTGGCGCCGGTCGCGGCCGCGAACCTCGTAGAGCGTCTCCGGTTCGGCCTTCACTTCGATTATTCTTCCGTCGTCAAGCACCAGGCCGTCACCGTGGCGCAACAGGCGGGCTTCCGGCATGTCGAGCAGAAACTCGATGCCGTTGTCGGACGTCATCTTCATGCGGCGGCGGTGGCGGGACGTTTCGTCAAGCGTGATTGCGCCTGCCGGATCGTGAAAATGGCGTGTTACGGACGAGCAGGTGATCAAAGCGTCTCAACCTTCCCGTCCGATATTATCTCGATCTTGCGTGAGGTAAAATACCTGCCACCAGCCTCCCGCCAGGCCTTGAGATGGGGCGTCTTGAAGTGGGCGTCCAGCGCCGCGCGGTCTTTCCAGCGCTCCACGAAAACCAGCCTGGTCTCATCGTTCACATCGACAAAGAGGTCGTAGGAAATGCATCCCTCTTCCTCCCGTGTGGCCTTCAGACAGGGTTGAACCGCCGCGGTGACAGCCGCAAGGGATCCGGGCTCAATGGTGAGCGTGGCAATCAGGTGAATCATGATATCCCTCAGAACAGAAAATAGCGTTGCGCCATCGGCAGGACGGTCGCGGGTTCGCAGGTCAGCAGTTCGCCATTGGCGCGAACCTCGTATGTTTCCGGGTCCACTTCCATTTCAGGCGTGAAATCATTGAGAATCATGGCGTTCTTGCCGATACCGCCGCGGGTGTTTTCGACAGCCAACATCTGTTTCGCGGTGCCGAGCTTGCCCGCCAGTCCGGCATCGAGCGCCGCCTTTGAGACGAAGGTGACGGACGAATTGGTCAGCGCCTTGCCGAAAGCGCCGAACATCGGCCGCATGTGGACGGGCTGCGGGGTCGGGATCGAGGCGTTGGGATCGCCCATCGGCGCGGCGGCGATTGATCCGCCGATCAGCACCATGTCCGGCTTTACGCCGAAAAAGGCCGGGCTCCACAGAACCAGGTCAGCTCGCTTGCCCGTTTCGACCGAGCCGATCTCTTTGGACATGCCATGCGCGATCGCCGGGTTGATGGTGTATTTCGCGACGTAGCGACGAACGCGGAAATTGTCGTTGTCGCCGGTTTCTTCCGGCAGGCGTCCGCGCTGCCGCTTCATCTTGTCGGCTGTCTGCCAGGTGCGGATGATCACCTCGCCGACGCGGCCCATCGCCTGGCTGTCCGACGAGATGATCGAGAACGCGCCCATGTCGTGCAGAATGTCCTCCGCCGCGATGGTCTCCTTGCGGATGCGGCTTTCGGCAAAGGCGATGTCCTCGGGAATCGAGGCGTCGAGATGGTGGCAGACCATGAGCATGTCGAGATGCTCGGCGATCGTGTTGACCGTGTAGGGCCGGGTCGGGTTGGTTGACGACGGGATGACGTTGGGCTGGCCGACGACCTTGATGATGTCGGGAGCGTGTCC